>NZ_JCAMRX010000003.1:0-80982 GCF_059821285.1 Spirulina sp. LEGE 11439 | reverse complement strand
CGATCCAGTCAATCCAGTCGATCCGGTTAATCCAGTCGATCCGGTTAATCCAGTCAATCCGGTTAATCCAGTCGATCCGGTTAATCCAGTCAATCCGGTTAATCCAGTCAATCCGGTTAATCCAGTCAATCCGGTTAATCCAGTCAATCCGGGCGATCCTCAACGGGTTCCGGAATATTCGTCAATCTTAACGATCGCAATTTTCGGAGTTGTTCTCTGTTCGCGTTTATTTAAGCGCAAATAAGTTTAGATTGCTCCATAGGATGACGGCAGCTTAGAACAATTCAAAAATGCCAGTCATTCCTTTTCTTGATGCGATAGAGGCGATCGCCAAAGGGTTGTCTCTATTCCATTATTTTATACTCTTACAATAGGAAAAATTCTGATGAAATTTCAATGGGGAAAAATTGTAATGCTATCTCTATTTACATTCATCATTTCTGTATCTGCCAAAGCTGAACCCATTCCAGATAATACTTTGCAGAATAATACAACCATTGATGATTTGGGAAGCAATGAATTTGATATCTACGGCGGTCAGCAGGTCGGAACAAATTTATTTCATAGTTTTTCCCAATTTGCTCTCCCGACGAATGGACTCGCAATTTTTAATCCTGCGAGCGATGTTAAAAATATCTTTGCTCGCGTGACGGGAAATTCTTCTTCTTTCATTGATGGTACAATTGAAGTCTTTAACTCGTTCGCAAATTTATATTTACTCAATCCCAACGGCATTATTTTCGGGCAAAACGCGAGACTCAAGATCAATGGTTCATTTTTTGCCAGCACGGCCGAAAGCATTCTTTTTGCCGATGGAACTCAATTTAGTGCGGTTAATCCATCTAATAGTGCTTTATTAACAGTCAGTGTTCCCACTTCCTTACAGTTTGGCGCAAACCCAAACGGTATTACCGTTCGCGGAGATGGGACTAACTCTAGTTTAGCTGTTGATTCTGGTAAAACCCTTTCCTTAGTTGGGGGAGATGTGACCGTGGAAGGTGGAGAATTATTTGCAGGGAGTGGGCGCATTGAAGTGGGTAGCGTTGGTAGTCAATCCACTGTGGGAATCGATGCCAATTCTCATAGTCCAGATTATACAGGAGTGAGTAACTTTCAAGATGTTTCCCTTACGGAAGCCGCCAAAATTAATGTTAGCGGTACGGGTCGGGGTCAGATTCGCATTCAAGGAAGAAACGTCGCGATCGCGGATGGTTCTCGATTGATAAACTTTACTGACGGAACGAGTTCTGGGGGCACTATCGAGATTAATGCTTCTGAGTCCCTCACCCTTCGCGGGGCAAATTCGAGCGGCATTTCCAGTCGCATCCAAAGCGAAACGATCGTCGGTGTAACCAATTCGGGAGCGTCCGGGAATATTGCGATCGCCACCCCACAATTGACATTGCAGGAAGGAGCAAGAATTACCTCCACAACATTGACTTCCGGTAATGGTGGCGATATTGCGATCGATGCCGATCGAGTTGCCATTACCGGGACGAGTCCCAATGGCGACCTAGGAGGATTATTTGCTGTGACGGATAGTTCTGGTAATGCGGGAAATATTACCCTTTCCAGCAGTCAGATCGATGTTGGAAATAATGCTTTAATCTCGACCATTACGGAAGGAAGCGGTCGAGGGGGTCAGATCGATGTGGAAAGCGATCGCCTTTCGCTGACAGGAGGAGCGCAACTTCTGACGGGAACTCGCAGTTCCGGTCAGAGCGGCAATTTGCAAGTTCGTGCCGATATTATCGAATTAAGCGGTACGGGAATTGCCTCGAGCGGACTGTTGACTCAAGTCGATGATATCGATGCTGTTGGCAATAGTGGCGATTTAGATATCGAAACAAGGCAGCTATCTGTTCGAGGAGGGGCGCAGATATCTGCAGGCACCTTTGGCAAAGGCAATAGCGGCAACGCTCGCATCAATGCCTCTGAGTCCGTAGAAGTGACCGGAACGGGTTTTACGGTGCTGCGAGGACAAGTTTTTAGCGGCATCGCAACGCAGGTCAATGAAAATGCGAGCGGTCGAGGAGGCGATTTGGCGATCGCGACGGCGCGTTTATCTGTTGATTCGGGAGGCGCTATTTCAGCCGGAACCCTTGGCGAGGGAGAAGGTGGCAATCTCTCGATCGATGCTTCGGAATCCGTGACCATTCGCGCCAGCGAGGGAGAATTCACCAGTGGCGTTTCCGCTCGCACGCGCAGTACGGCCAATGCAGGCAATCTCAGCATTCATACCCAAACCCTTATCATTACCGATGGAGCGAGTGCTACGGTAGAAAGCCTCAGCACGGGGGATGCGGGAAATTTGAGTATTTCGGCTCATTTCATCGATATGAACCGAGGTTCGATTACCGGAGAGACGACATCGGGAACAGGAGGAAATATTACGATCGCTGGCAGCGATATTCGCTTATTGAATCGCAGTCTTATTTCCACCACCGCCGGAACTGCCGACGCGCCGGGAGCCGGGGGAAATATTACGATTTTTGTCGATACCATTGTAGGCTTGCAAAACAGTGATATTACGGCGAATTCCTTTCGAGGAGAAGGCGGGCAAATTAATATTACCGCCCAAGGGATTTTCGGATTGGAGTTTCGAGAAAGCCTGACTTCGGAAAATGACATCACTGCTATCTCTCTATTTAATCCCAGTTTGAATGGAGAAGTGAACATTCAAACCCCTGATATTGACCCCGCTCGAGCGCTAACAGATATTCCGACGATCCAAAATCCCGAACTTATTGCAAGGGTTTGCCAGTCAAGGGCAACGGGATTGCAAGAACTGAGTTTGGGCGGTCGCGGTACGCCTTCGGGGGCTGCCGATGCGCTGACGGGAAGCGATGATGGCTTAATTGAGCCGATCGCCCCCGTCACCAGTGCGGGGCGACCTATTGCTGAAGCGAATCGCCAGCCTGTCGAGAGAAGCGATCGCGAACTCCTCCTCGCCCAAGGCTGGTATGTTAACAGTGAAGGTCAATTGATTCTCACGGAAACGCCAAGCGATGCGATCGAATCGACTGCTATTGCTTCCGCTCGGGGCTGTCATGGTTAAATTGCAAAACTTCTGGAAATACTCCCAATATTTAAGCACTTGGAGGATATTTCTCCCGATTCTTCTGCTTGCCTTTGCCAATTTTTTCCCCGCAGTCGCACAAGAAACACCTCAGTTACCCAACCCCGATCGCCCGCCCGAAAAACCTCCCGATCTGAGTTCCCCTGCCGAGACAGAATTAAAAGTATCGCCGAATGAAGAAGCTGCTTCTGAAGAATCGAGCGCTCCCATATCCGTTACGAGAGAATGCAAAATCAAAACGGCTGCCAAGCGGCAAGTTCTTCTCGAAGCCATCCCTCCCGCTCCAGAAGATTCCATTCGGGATCGCCCATTGCCCGTTACTCAAAATCCGACACTTGAATTTATCGGCAATCGCGTTTTTAGCGATCGCCAACTGCTCGAGTTATTGAAAAATCCGGGAGAAGAAAAAGAAGGAATCGATTTAGATAACCTTGATTTTCCCGATCTGGCAAGGGCTGCGGCAATTATCACCGAAGAATACAACGATCGCGGCTACCTCAATTCTTTTGCTGCCGTCCCGCCGCAAACCGTTGAAGATGGAGCGATCAAAATCGTTATTGTAGAAGGGGGGTTGGATACCATTCACCTCATCCGAGAAAGTCGGCGCGATCGCTTGCGGGATGCCTACATTTGCGATCGCCTCGCCCTTGCAGCCAAACCCCTCAACGTCAACCAACTCCTCGATGCCCTGCGACAACTGCAACTCGATCCCCTCATCGCCGATATTTCCGCCGAACTCATCCTCGGCACGCAAATCGAAAGTCACATTCTCGAAGTTCGCTTGACCGAAGCGCCGACTTTCACCGCCAGTGCCGGTCTCGATAACGGTCGCCCTCCCAGTATTGGCACCTTTCGCCGTCGCGGGCAACTCGAAGAGGCCAATCTTTTTGGCTTTGGCGATCGCCTCAGTTTGAGTTATAGCAATACCGATGGCAGCAATACATTCGATATCGGCTATACCATCCCTCTCAACCCCCGCGATGGAACCCTAACTTTTGCCTTGGGAGAGAGTTCGAGTGGAGTCATTGAAGAACCGTTTAAAACGATTAATTTGCGAGGCGATTCGCGTTATTTCGATCTCACCTTGCGTCAACCCCTCTATCAAAGAGCGGGAGAAGAATTTGCCGTCAGTATCAATGTGTCCCACCGTCACAGTCAAACCTCTATCCTCGGTTTCGGTTTTCCCCTTTCCGAAGGGGCAGACTCGGAAGGAAATACTCGCATTTCTGCCCTGCGTTTTGGCGTGGAGTGGCAAAAACTCAGTAATGTGGAAGTTTTTTTGCTGCGCGGTCAACTGAACGTCGGGCTGGATTTGCTCGATTCCACCATTAACGCCGAATCTCCCGACAGTCGTTTCCTCTCTGGTCAAATTCAAGGGTTGTGGTTGCGCCGTCTCGCCCCCGATACCTTGTTATCGATCCGAGGCAATTTACAGTTTGCCGATCGCCCGCTTTTGGGACAAGAACAGTTTGCGATCGGGGGATTGGGCAACGTGCGAGGATACCGTCAGGATTTATTTTCCAGAGATAACGGCGCGTTTGCCTCGATAGAGTTACAATATCCCCTTCTCGGCAAATCCGGCGATCCTTGGGGGGTATTGCAAGTGACTCCGTTTTTAGATTTTGGCACGGTGTGGAGTGCATCGGGACGTGAAGATCTCTTTTCTCAAACTCTCCTTTCTGTTGGTGCGGGTTTGCGTTGGGAACTTAATCGAAATTCTTCTGTTACAATTTATGGGGGTTTGCCCCTCATTGAAGCAGATTCGCGAGATAGAACATGGCAAGAAAATGGCTTTCTTTTCTTAATTCGCTCTGGAGTCGTATTTTAAATCTTTATACTTCTCATTGTTGGCAACTTCGCTGGATGGCAATGGTATTATGCGGACTGCTGCTGGCGATGAGTTTTCACGCGATCGCCTTTTCTCAAATTCAGATGACAGAAGGGCAAGTCGTCGAGGCACTGAATCGAGCAGGAGAGTTAAGCTCTCATTCTTTACAGCATCAGCAACAAGGAGAATGGCAAGCTGCAGAAGAAACAATAAACGAAAGTTTGGACACTCTCAACAGCTTGCCCGTAACTGAAAACAGAGAACGAATTTACGGTCAAACGCTGGATATTTTAGGACAATTGTATTTTGCTCGGGGAGAATTCGATCTAGCGCTGAAAACGTGGGAAAATTCGGAAATTACTTATCGAAATTTAGGCGATCGCGATCGCATCAGAAAATCCTATATCAATCAATCTCGGGCATTGCAAAGATTAGGGCTATACGATCGCTCTTGTAATGCGCTATTAGTTGCGACAGGTTTGCAGGAAAACTTGGAAGGATTTCCCGAAATTACAACCTTAAAATGCAGACAATTTATCCAACTCGAGAAGGTATTTCAACCAGAAGAGAAAGACAAAGAATTATCTGAGGAGATGAAATGCGATCGCTTACATCAAGCGATCGGGGATTTTGCGATTTCCTGCGATCGGATTGAAAAATTAGAACAAGCGTTAAAAATTCCCAGCGATCCAGTTAGCATAATTGCTGGAACTCGTTTGGGGAATGTCCTGCGATCGCTGGGCGAATTAAAAATATCTGTGAAGATATTGGAGCAACTTAAACAAAATACAGAATCTCTCGAACAAATAACGAAACTCAATTTAAGTTTAGGGAATACAAAACAAGCAATTGGAAATCGCATTAGAGCCAATATCGACGCAACGAAACCGCCGAGTTTTGAGTATCGATTATGTCGTTATAATGAAGCTAGGAATGATGGCTATATTTCAGCATTGGATTTGTATAAAGACAACGACCTTGATAATAGTGCAAATCTATCTTCCGATCTGACTAATATAATTGCACAATCGCAATTAAACTATTTAAAATTAGCATCGAGTTTAGAACTTGGACGCAATCCTAAAATTATTGAAAAAATGCAATCGCAGTTAGCCTATTTGAAAACGCTGTCCCCTCAAAATGCTCTACAGGATCGCTTACTGTTAGATTATGTACGAGTTGAAACTTGCTCGGAAAATCCGCAGTGGAATGAATTGCGAGCTGTATTACAAAAAATTGTTGAAAGTGCTAATCATCGTAAGGATTGGCGTATGGAAAGTTTAGCAAAGGGGTATATCGGTACACTTTATGAATGGCAATACAAGAAAATGAGGGACTTTAAGAAAACTAACAATTCTTCAGTTTCTCTGTTAAAAAATGCTCGAGAATATACATTGGCTGCTCTAAAAATTTCTCAGCCAAAAGAAACCGAAGCAAGAGATATTAATTACCAGCTTCAATGGCAATTGGGACGAATTGCAAAATACAACCAAGATAAAGCAAACGAAATTAGGTATTATAAAGCAGCTTATGAAAATCTGCAAAATTTGCGGACGAATCTCGCTGCATTTAATCAAGAAATTCAATACGATTTGCGCGACAAAGTAGAACCTGTCTATCGAGAGTTGGTGAGTTTGATTTTGCGATCACATCTCCAAAAAGAACAATTTGAATTAGCAAGAGAAATTATTGAATCTTTGCAGTTAGTACAATTGGAAAGTTTTCTCCAAGATACTTGCACGCTGAAAAAGAATACAACGATTAATGAAATTGATGAAACAGCAGCTGCGATCTACACGATCTCGTTACCCGATAGTCTAGATGTCATTCTCTCTTTACCCAATGGTGAATTTGGGTATCACAATCAAACAGGCTCGAATCAAACAGAATATTTGCAACAAGAAAATTCATTTTGGCAAAGTGTAAATACAATACTTCGCCTTGCTAATAATGCCTTCAGGATTCAACCTCGTTCTGAAATATCCGAAACAGATATAAAGCGATTAAATACGATTTATGGATGGTTAGTTAAACCCTTTGAACAAGAACTTCAAGACAATAATATAAAAACATTAGTTTTTACATTAGATGGATTATTACAAAATATTCCAGTTGCAGCATTGGTCAATGATGAGAAAGAATATTTAATTCAAGATTATTCTGTTGCCATTACGCCCAGTTTGCAATTATTTGAATCAAGAAAAATTAATACAAATACTTTAAATGTGTTAGCGGCTGGAGTGGAAGATTTTTCCTATTTTAATCAACTTAATATCGATTCAGAGGAGAAATGGAACAATTTGAAAGGTGTAAATGAAGAATTAAATAGAATTGTTAACCTGATTCCCAAAACAAGTAAACTTTTTGATGGTGCATTTACAGTTCAATCATTTCGAGACAATCTCAATTCTTTAAATTTTCCTATCGTTCATATTGCGACTCATGGGAAATTTGAACTAACTGCAGAGCAAACGTTCGTTCTTGCATGGAATCAAAAGATTTATTTAGAGCAATTAGGACAATTATTAAGAGTTAGCAATCCAACTCAATTAAAGAATATTGAACTATTAATTTTCAGTGCTTGCCAAACGGGAAAAGGTAACAGACGAGCAACCTTGGGCATGGCTGGTGCAGCATTTGAAGCTGATGCAAGAAGTATCATTGCAAGTTTATGGAATGTTAACGATCGCTCTACTGCCGATTTAATGTATCATTTTTATAATATCTTAAAACAAGAGGCTCAAAACAGCAAAATTATTAATAAAGCCAATGTATTGCGCCTTGCCCAACTCGAACTTTTAAAAAGCGATGGCTATCAGCATCCTCATTATTGGTCGCCGTTTATTCTGGTAGGGAATTGGGTGTTAAAAACATAGCGTAAATCGCCCATTCAATTTTGAAATCAATTGGTTGGAGAGGTAGCCATCTTACTGCGCCAACCTCAAGAAAAAATCTCCCTCGAAATGGTTTTTCGCAGCTTATATTACGTTGCTAAAGCTGTGCTTCGCGGTGAAAACCCTTATGTTGTCTCCTATCTCGCTGAACGAGCTAAGCTCTTTGGTCTGATTAAAGCCGAGAGAAAACAACATCGACAAAAAGATGCTCTCTCTCGGCAAATTTGGAAGCCTGTTCCCTTAAGTTGACACCAATGGCAAGCCTTGCGCCCCTACGGTTAACTCGGACAACTCATTCCTCGATCTCGTCTTATTCCATCAATTTGCTCGGACATATCTTGTAAGTCAATTTTCTGATATAATTCAGCTAATAAACAATAAACACGAGCATTTTGCGTATTGTTCTCGGTTAAGATTTCGAGAACGTCAATCGCATCGATAATGAGATTGTTATTGCGATAGAGTTGTGCGATCGCGATATCCCGTTCTTCTCCAGCAGGAATGGTTGTTTCGAGTTGTGTAATTTGTTGTTCGATCTTTTCGGTCTCTTTGCGATCGAGAATAATAAAACTTTCTTCAGAAGATTTGCGACCGTTATTCGCATTCACAGTCAATAAATATTCTTCTCCTGCAAGGAGTTCATCCCCATCATAACGAATCCACCAACGCTGTCCGTCAATATTTTTGCGCCAATTCAACCCCATCCCAATCAATTCGATGGTATAATCCGGCGTATTTTCCACAGGATGCCAGCGCAAAATAGGGGTTTTGGAATAGATTTTCATCCTTTGTCTCGGCGTAATAATATGAGGAATATCTGCACTTTTTGGCGGTTCGCGATAACAGTCACCGTTCTCATTACATCGAACAGGAGGTTTATCATTTTGAACATTATAGCAATCGTCAGGGTTGCATTTAAAATCTTCTTTTTGAAAACCTTCTCTGTTGCGAGTATAAGCAAAACTTAAATTGGGATGCAAGCTCCATAAAGGATTTACCGTCCATAATGCGATAAGTAGAAAAATTCGCTTTGTAGAAAATTTCATGGTTGTTGTTCTTGTAATTCTTGAATTCGTTTTCTGGCAATTCGTTTCCATTCTCGTTCTTCGTTAATATTGTCATGAGCATTCAGACAGTACTGCCACTCAATTAAAGACTCTTTCCAATGGGTTTTGGTTTTCTCAAAGGTCATTGCTAATAAACAATTAGCTGGACCTTCTTTTCGCATTTCTTGGATTGCAATTGCTTCGCGAAGATAGTGTTCTGCTTCATCATAGTTTTGTTGTTGAAATAATGTCCAACCTGTATTTTTTAAGATTGAATATTGTCCAATAGGACTATAAACTTGTGCCAAACAAAAATGTAGAAGATTTTCAGCTATCTTATATCTGCCATCAAATATTTCAAGACGCGCTTCATTATTGCAAGCAGCAGGATTACCCTTTAATTTTGCCTGTTGGAAATATTGACGAGCGAGATTGTATTCTTGTAATGATTCATAAACTAATCCCAAATTATTAAGAGAAGAAGCATTATTGCTGTTGAATGCTAATGCCCATTTGAATTTTGTTATAGCACAGGAAATCTTATTTTTTTGGAGGCATGACACTCCTTTTTTATTAAGATAACGAGATAAAGGAGCAGCACCAACCAAGCTCCCGACAACAAGA
Organism: Spirulina sp. LEGE 11439; assembly: GCF_059821285.1. Classification (NCBI taxonomy): domain Bacteria; kingdom Bacillati; phylum Cyanobacteriota; class Cyanophyceae; order Spirulinales; family Spirulinaceae; genus Spirulina; species Spirulina sp. LEGE 11439. The sequence continues at coordinate 71,511 of NZ_JCAMRX010000003.1, read as the reverse complement.
AAAGCGGCAATCGAAGCCGCCACATAACGAAAATGGGAAAGTTTAAAAGTCGCAGGAGGCTCGATCTCCTCAATCGCCTGATACGATCGCAGCATTCCATCCCATCTCAAATCCTTAGCTTCGGGATGCTGGTATAAAACGGGCAGCCAAGTCAGATAGGGATATTGTTTCTCCAACCCTTGCAAGCGTTCTCTGGCCTCTCTCACCGCCCGATATAGCGGCATCTTATTCTTTGCAAAAGACTCGAGGAAATACTTTAAAAAAGCCTGTGCCGCTTCATCGGGAATAGGTTCGCGCATGACGATAACCGCAGGCATTTGTACGTCTGCCAAGTCTCGCGCTAATTGAACCCCATCGCAAGAATTGAAAATGGCTAACTTTAAGCCCCGATCGATCGCTTTTTGCAACGCATATTTCAACTCCTGAATTTCCACGCTATCAGTTTCATTGAGAAAAAAGCGCCCTTGTTGTCCCTGACTGGTACTGTGACCGGCAAAAAAGAGAATATCGATTTCATTTTGCCAGAGTGCCTCCGTTAGGGTTTTGAAGTCGGTGGCGACGAGAGGCTCTAACAGTTCTGCCTCCTCGGGCAATCCATCACGCAAGAGTTGCAAATCTGCTTCAACATCGATATCTTTTGCCCCGCCCAACACCACCAAAATTTTAATGTGGTCTTTGGGAACGATCGCGATAGACTCGAGAGGACGTTCCAAACTGCCGAGAGTGACATCGGCGTGAGGATAGCTGGCAAATAAATCGCACAGATGCCAAGGTAATTGCCAGAGGAGAGGCGATCGCGCCGAAATGACAAAGCGAATTTCATCGGTTGCATTGAGATGGTGCAATAGCTTTTCGCGAATGGGGCGAAATCCCTCATTTTCGCCGCTCAACCAGTTATTGAGACGGCATTCTAGCGCCTTAGCCGAATCCTGAACGGAAAAATTTCTAATCCTTTCTCCGGTTTTTTGTAGCTTGCGATAGTTTTGCTTTCCTTCCGCAAGACTTACCTTGCGGAAACCAATTTGGCGATCGCCATAAACCATTCTCCAATCTTGATACAAGCGCGGTAGCTCGGGCGCGGAACTGAGGTGACCGTCGGTTTCGATTTCCGACTTTCCCGTTTCCCGAATTCGCAGGTTAACGTGAAATCCAACATCGCAATTTCCCTCACCAAACTTTAAAAGTACGACTTTACCCATTGACTTTTCCTCACTCTCTTAAATTGAAAAGCGTTCCGTGACATCGATTTCTCCCAAAGAAACCTGAAGGATAAAGCGATCGCCGCGCTCCCCTTTAAAATCCAATTGCAGGGCAATATCGGCTTCTCTGGCTCTGGCTGACTCGAAAACATCGCCATCCTCATCTAAGATATTCAATTTTAAGGCTTCCGGTAAATATTTCTGTTGGGTTGTCGGATAAACTCGCAAATTCACATTTGTACCGTGTTGCCTTTCTGGAAGGAGTGTAATTGCTACGGCAACCTTCGCATCATCCAAGTGCATGCCAAAGTCCATAATTTTAATGCGTCGAATGCCGGCTAGGGGGTTGGCGGGATCGATTCTTCCCAAACTTACCGCAGCTTGGCGGCGAATATCTCCATCTTTGGTTTTGTAGAGCAGGCCGTTGAGAAAGGAGATGGCCGCGCCGTTCCCATAACCGATCTGACTGAGCAAGTGTAGCGTCGATAATTCCGTTTCCTTATCGAGACGGCTTTCGAGCAGTTCGAGGAGTCCGGGGACGGCGCGAGGGAAGTGAGACGTACCGTCGCGAAACTTGAGACTTTTCGAGCGATAGGCAAACTCAGGCAAATCGCCTCCCAACTCTTGCGCGATTTCTTCTACCGTTTGCCAGCCTTTTTCAGCGAATGCTTGTACTCCTTGGCGAAGATTATTGAACCAATCACTCAAGCTCACGATCGCTTCTCGCTCCGATTCTACCGCCGCCAAACGCCACCGATACAATTCGCTGCGTCCTTTAGGCGCGTTCATCAACGCTCCCCATTCGTCAAAAGAAACAGTCAATCGAGGATTCCAAACGCTGGGATGGCTCAATTCTTCCCAGAGTTCCTGCTGGCGTTGAGAAGCGAGAAAAGGTAACGGATCGACTGCGACGGTGCGATCGCTCACCACCTGACGGGCGAGAAATAGCAATGTAATATCTTCAATAAAATCTCGATCGCTCGGCGAATAAGTTCGCGTTGCCCGATCGTACTGTCCGTTGTTTTTTAATTCTTGGTGTGTTACATAGCCCAATATTTCGACTTCGCATTCATCTTCTTCTTCTGCCAAATTAACGTAAATTGAAAGGTAGTAATCGGCAATCCATTCCGGAATATCCACCCATTCTTGAGGAATAGAAAAATGCTCTTTTTTTTCTTCTGTGGGAAGTAAAATCAAGCGCGTTTTATCCAATTGAATTGCCGTGCCATTCAGAACTTCCCATAAGTGCGCTCTCTCTTCATTATCGAACCGAGGTAGAACATTTTCTCCTGTTACTTCTTGCAACCAAGGGAGGAAAACTTCCATTGCGAGACGATTGAGATAGGCATTCCAAGCCGCACCATTATTAGAATATCGTTCCAATTCTCGTTCCGCGATCGCAATCGCGCCCGAGGGACAATTAAGAGTAAGATGTTGAACTTGCATGAGAGTTGTTGAACGGGGACTAACCATTTTTTTGCTCCTTTTTAATAGTGTACTATATATTCAATTCTTGCTGCCAGAAAGCAACGGCTTTGTTGAATTTTTTGTTTTGTGCTTCGCTCAAGCAGGTTAAGTCAAGAATGAGTTGAAAATAATGCTGCAACCAACTTGAAAGAACCTGACAAATCCCATCTTCAAAAGGATGTGAGACTTCAGACTTAGCAGGCTTGATAACTTGTTCCCAAATCCAGTTGTGGCAGCAATAATCGAGGATTTTATCGAGCAGCTTATGTTTTTCTCGGGCGAGTTCTAGAAACCCTTTTATTTGTTCGGCAGGCAAATTCTCATCTGCTTTTTGTCCCTCTGTTACAGCTATTTTGAGTTCGCTACTAAATTCGCCGATACATTTTACAAATAAACCAATCTTGAAGTTTTTCAAGTTTCGAGATAAAGCCGATTGATCGACTTGCAGTTTATTGGCTTTGAGTAACTTAGAAGCCCCCGATTGCATGAGATTCAATCCATAACTCAAGAGCAGTACCGCCCACAAACTAACCCGAGTTTTACCGATTTTTGGCGCTTGTCCAATTTGAAAAGTTTGTTCGATTTTTTGCAGTTCTGCTTCGACGACGTTTAAAAGGCGATCGCGTTTGATTTTTCTCTGGCTTGAAGCAATTTGCAGTTCTTGCTCTTCCTCGAGTGCAGTTTGAATTTCCTGTTGTGCTTTGATTTTGAGAAGTTCTTTATTACTATTGGACGGCTGTTCGTCAAAAGAAATCAAATCGAGTCGGGGATTCTGGCCGATTTGTTTTTCCAGCCAATGTCCGATTTTGCGATAAACCATTGTTCTGATGTAGTTTTTAGTGGATTGGCTCGGATCGAAATGTTTCAGAGCCGCGATCGCGCTTTCTAGCTTTTCAAAATCCTCACCCGCACATTCAAAAACCTCATGCCATGTTGCGATGGGATAGAGATATTTCACTTTTCGCCATAATTTTTTGGTTATCCAAAAACAGGTTTCTTGGTAATAACAAAAAATATGCTGTCTGGCTTGTTCTCGTTCTGCTTTTGAGTGCGAGGTATTGCGAAGAATATTGAGAAAATGGGTTAACCAATCGCTTTCCCTTCGATCGGGGACGAGGTTAACAAGTTGGGTCATGTTAGCTTTTAATGGCGAATCCGTAACCCACCAAGCGATCGCGCGACCGTGAGAAGGTTTAATTGCCAGCAGGGTAGAAAAGCGAGAAATAGTATCCGATCTGCGCTTGGGATAAATGGGAACGTCGCGATCGAAATCGATAGAAGGCATTCAATTAATTTCTCCTTAAGCGAGTTAAAAAAAACATTATTGTGAGAAACAAAAGGACTCGGGAATGAGAACCTCTGATTTTATTACCCCTTAATATGTCACGAACAGAGGCTCTCTCAATAAAGTCAGTCCGACTTTTGCAGGCAATCGATATGGGTTTCGAGATCGAAGAAGCTATCGGCCAAATTGAGAAGAAGATGACTGGTATTGTCATGGAAACTGGCAATTTCAATGCGCTTGCCCCCATCGCGCAGTCGCCGCACGATAGGAGCAAAATCGCCGTCGCCACTGACCAAAACCGCCGTATCGTAAGTATCGGAGAGGTCTCGCATATCGAGAGCGAGTTCGAGATCGAGGTCGGCTTTCACCGAACCGTCCCGACGTTTCACCAAGTCTTTGCTAACGATTTGATAGCGATTGGCCGCAAGCCAAGCGAGAAAGTGTTTTTGTTGGGGATCGTTGCGATCGATTCCCGTATAAAAACAGGCTCGGCATTGTCGAGAGGTTCCTTGCAAGATAGAGAGAAGTTGGCGGTAGTCCAATGCGATCCCGCGATCGCGTGCGGCATGATGGCGATCGCGATTCAGCAAAGCAACGTAGAAAGAGAGCGGCACGCAAGCGTAGAGGATTTGCTGAGAAATTGCTGCCAGACCCGTTCCCGCGATCGCGCCCCAAATGGAGATGCGCTCGAGATGGGGAGTCAGGCGATCGAGTTGGCGAAACTGTTGACGTTGATTCGGTAACGAGAGTGTCATGGGATTGTCTCCTCCGTGCGTCTCTATCCTTTCTCTGGCGATCGCTGTAAAAATTATGCACGAGAGGATGGAAATTAACTTAAAGCCAAGGTAAAAATCGCCCGAAGTCGAAGAGTTTTCCGAGCTCGTGTCCGATCTTTTGATAGATTCTCATGTTCCCGGTTTGGATATGAGCGTAGCCTTTTCCATCCAAAAGAAGGCGATCGTCTTCATTATCGATTAAAATTTCAACTGTTGCCGTCGGTGCTGCACCCGGCGTATCGGATTGAATGATGGGATAAATTTTATTGACATTCGCCCGATATTTTTTAGCTTCTCCATCTTGAAGCCTGAAGCGAACGAGTTGATTGTTTTCAACTAGCGATAAATCTTCCTGTTGAATTTGAACTTCGGCAGTCAGTTGCTTTAAATCTGCAATGCTTAAAATTTCTTCTCCTTTTTGCAGTGTTGTATTATTTTTGAGATCTAAATTTTTGGTGATTACAGTACCGGGAGTTTTTGCAGTTAATATAAAATTGCTTTTCCTAGCTTGAAATCGTGTAATTTCATTATCCCATTCATCAAGTTCTCGCTCTAAAGTGACGATCTCGGATCGAGCAGCTTTTACTTTGGTTTGAGAAGATTGTCTTTGTGCTGATTTTAAGTTTACCTCTCGTTGATATTCTTGCCAGCGTTCTTGGATTTGTTTTTGAACGAGAGAAATTTGTTCGCCTCGTCCTTCGATTTGTTTTTGCTTTTGTCGAATTGACGCTTGCGATCGCTGAATTTGATTTGACAGTATTTTTTGTTGAGTTTGAGCGTTTTCTCTTTCTCGTTCTAAATTCCTAATTTTATTTTTTAACTCGAAAATTTGCTGATGATTTTCACCAAAAACTTTTTGCTCGACCAAACTCAAATACATATCGAGCCTTTCTTCTGTTTCGTCAATCTGTTCGGCAATTTTTTGTACATCTAAGTCAATCCCATCGATCTGATTTTGAGTCGCTAAAATGTCATTTTCAATGCCTGCAATCTCTTGTTGAATGCTCTCTTGTTCGCGTTCGATATTGCGACTTTCTGGAATTCCATTCGCGAGCAGCGATCGCAGTTCTTGTTGTTTTTCTTCAGCGCGACTTTTCGCCATTTCTTCGTCGGTTTTCGCGGTTGCCAATTGTGCTTTGGCAATTTTCAGATTTTCTTTAGCACGGGTTAAATGACTTTGCGTTCGTTCTCGCGATCGCCTCGTTTCGGCGAGTTTATCTTCTAATTCTACACTAACGATTTCTGCAACGATTTGACTGGGTTCAACTCGTGCGTGATTGTCAATTTTTATATTAACAATGCCCGTTTCCGGCATGGTGAGTTTGGTTCTAGCGCGATCGCGGGAGGTAATTTCTGCTTCTCCAGTGACATAATTGGGAATGGGCAGGTAACTAAGGGCAACTAATCCCGTAGCGATCGCGCTCGTCCAAATTATTCTGGGAATACCCCAACTCTCGGTCGTTTCTGTTGGAGAAGATATCGTTTCTTTCTTCTCTGGAGTCTTGACGCGATCGGCAATGGGCTTTTGAGTTCGCGTTTGCGGAGGAATGGCATGCAGGGGAGAAACTGGGGGAGAATTTGTCGCTTTCATGGTTGTTTGTAGAGATAATAAAATGGTGAAATCGTGCAATTTTTCAAATCTCTTGTTTGAGATTTGGAGCGTAATAATAAATCAGCCAAATTGTTAATAAAAATGTGGCAGTGAGGGGAATGTTGACCAGCGTCCACGTTGCCATTTGCCAAATTAAAAACCCAAAAACGCACCAAATATATAACAAGCTAAAAGGAGCGTAAATAGCAAGAAATAAAGCATCTCTTCGATTTTCTCCAGTCGTTTTTCCGGTTAAGAGATTGCTGTAAAACTCAAAAGCACGACTACGAAGATTATTAATTCCCGTAACGGCGACGGCGAGATAATAACCGTCAAATTTAGCGAGAGGATTGAGATTAACTGCAATGGTTGCCAATGCAGCCGAAAGTAATAGCAAACTCGCCGAATTCAACCAATTTCCCGATCGCGTTAAATGCCATAACCAAAGCGAAAGGGCAGCGATGATGAGTTGAACTAAAATTCCCGCGCCAACGACGAGAATGCGCTGTTTTCGAGAGAGGAAATAGGAATCGGTGCTGTTCGTATAGGCGGCGGGAATAAGGCACATAAATAACAAGCCGACATCGGGAACTTTGCCGCCGTAATATTTGAGAGTGCTGGCATGGCCAAATTCATGTAAGGTGACAATAAGCGCCATCAGAATAATGAAAGGAAGCCATAAACCCCGTCCTTTATGAAGAAATAGGGCTTGAGTTTTGACAATAATTTCTTGGCTTTGATTGACTCCGACGATCGCAGACCATGATAAAAAAACACCCAATAGAAAAGCACTGCTAGAAGTCCACAGAAAGCTAATTTTAGGTATAATTTGACTCAATTGCGTATCGGGATCGAACAATCGCACGCGAAAATAAAGCAGTTGCAAGGGGTGAAATTTTTTCGCTTTTTTGGGTTGAGGAATTTCACTACCGACTAGCATTCCTGTTGCCGAAAGCATTTGCAATAAACCCTGTAATTCTTGGCGAGTCATGCAGAATTCGGAGAGAATTATCTCGATGGGTTGTTGGCTCAATTGTTCGAGGACGATCTTATCGCGATCGCTCACCTGCATCTGATAGTTAGAATCTTCGGTATTGCGGAGAATCCAATAGCCTCCGGTATGAGCAATCCATTCAACTGTTGATTTTAATTGATAGGAGTTATTTGTTATTTGTTGTTTGTTATCCTCTCTTTCTCTCCCTCTCTCCCCCTCTTGGGAGGGGGTTGGGGGGTGGTTTCTCTCTTGGGAGGGGGCTGAAGGGTAGGTCTGATTACTTCTTTTCATGTTGCGATCGCCGATAATTTCTAAGTCGATGAGTTTATTTAAAAAAACAATCAGAAAATCGCGATCGCAGTCGAGAAATTGTTTTTCGCAGGCGGTTTGAATTTGGGCGATACTGTACTGTCCGCTAAACAAGCGCAGGGCATACCCTTCGATGGGCGAGAATACGAAATGCGCGTTTCCTTCAATTGCTTTGAGAACGATTTCTTCGGAGTCGCGAAGTCGCACGATCGTCCAAAAAGGTCGCAGATCGGGACAGATCCACCTCGCGTTAATGGAAATCGATGAGGTCATTTTTCCTGATCGTGTATTCTATTTTCTTCTTTGGGCAAAATGTGTCTTTTTATGCAGATTGGGTAAAATGAAGTATTGTCAATTTATCAAATCTGCCAAGGATTGAATTGACGTTAAGATAATCAATCGGTAATTAGAGGGTCTCGTCTATCGTCGATCCACCGGGGAATCAAATTCCCCGTCTCATACAAAAAGTCCTCTAAAGAGGACTGCGACCGCCAATTGAGGTTAGGATTTTACCGTTTCAATCCATTTCAATGGATTTTTCCTATGAGGCAGGGATTTTTAATCCCTGACGGATCGGCGATCGCAGAATCAACGCGATTATCAATTCGGCGATCGCAAGGATCTTTAAACATTATCGAATCCCCAACAATCAAGCCAGTTTCATCACCCATGCGTCCTCTTTACCGAAATGGATATCGCCGAGTTTTCCGGCGGTATATCCGGTGAGATAGAGACCATCTCCGGCGAGGGCAATATCGGCAACGATATCATCGGCGGCGGTACCGTATTGCTGTCGCCATTGTAATGCGCCGTTAATGTCGTATTTAGCGATCCATGCGTCATCTTTGCCGAAATGGGTGGCATCGTCCATTTTTCCTCGGCTGTTGCCTGCAAGGTAGACGTTGCCGTTACTGTCTGCAACGACGGAGGTGGCGCGATCGCTTGCCTCGGTGCCGAGTTGTCGTTTCCAGTTCAGATTTCCATCCGCATCCAGTTGGGCAACCCAAGCATCGGTTTCTCCGTAATAGGTGCCGCCGAGATCGTGTATTTCCTGACGATCGGCTGCCCTCACTTGTGCGTCAGGATCGCCTACCCAGTCCCAAGCATTACCCTCATAAGTATTACCTAACCATCCTCGAGTTTGTCCGGAAAGATAGATATTGCCTGTCTCGCTAACACTAATTGAATGAGCAATATCTTCGGTGATCGTTCCCAATTGCTTAATCCATTCTCGATTGCCCGAACTGTTGTATTTTGCAACCCAAGCATCTGCATCATTTCCTTGATGATCTTTCCAAGCATCGCCCTCTTTGTAAACTTTATCACCTAGTCTTCCTTGAGTTTGTCCGGTAATGTAAATATTGCCATCAGGATCGACAGCAATATCATTAGCTTCATCTACAAAAGGCGTTCCTAATAACTGATTTTTTAATAAATTACCACTACCGTCATATTTTGCAAACCAAATATTTGCTTCACCAGAAGTTCGCCCCGTGAGATAAACATTTCCTAAATTATCGACGGTTAAAGCATTAGCATAGTCAGAGTTTGAGTTTGTTAGTTCGCGTTTCCAAATTAGCCCGCCATTACTATTATATTTAGCAATCCATGCGTCTCGTTCTGTTCCCGTTCCATCAATTGTTCCATCTGTCCAACCTGTAACGTAGATATTGTTATCTTTATCCACAACAATGCCCGATGCTTCGTCATAACCTTCAGTGCCAAGTTGTACTTTCCATTTTTCATTACCACTGCTATCATATTTCGCAATAAAAGTATCATGTACTCCTGTATTTATCTCGTTTAAATCTCCAGAGGTTCGCCCTGCAATATAAACGTTGTTATCACTATCAAAGGCGACTGAGTTAGCGCGATCGTATTCTGTCGTCCCTAGTTGTTCTTGCCATTTACTTTCCAGTTGATCGTTATCTTTGATGATAATCTGCCCCCACTGTTGAGGACCAATAGCATAGTTAGAGTTTTGTATTAAGTCAATCTCTACCCATTCTTCATCCTCAGAAATATTGTCATCAATAGGATAAATGTCAATGGTAATCGAATCTTCTCCGACAGGAATTGTAATTTTCCCCGATAAAGTATTGTAGTCCTCACCATTGATTGCAGGTTTTCGCCAAGCGTGTTGATGAACGTAATATTCTACTTCTAATTCTTCTGTTATATTTCCAGTTCTGGTAACACGAAACTGACCTGTTTCACCAAATTCTGAAATTGAGGAGTTAATGACCTGAATATTGACAGTTGGTTTGTCATCATTATCCCACAAAGGCAAAGTCACTTGATTAAAATCAGATGAAATTGTATAAGTTGGATCGGAATCAATATCGATAACAATTTCCTCTTCTCCTTCTATTTCAATATCATCAATTGGAATGACTGATAACCACTTACCATAATTAAAGCCTGCTGGAATTGTCCAATTTTCAGACATTGTTTCATAGTCAATACCATTCAATGCTGTTCCAGAAAGAGAGTATTTAATAGTTATCGGTTCTGAAACATCACCAAATCGGCGAAAATAAAAACGACTATCATTTTCAGATTCCGAACCATAATTATCCCAATCATAACCCGGATGCACAGCATGATCGCTAGTCAGCAGAGAAATTTCCGGTAACTCATTATCCCAGATTGTTATTTCATCTCGACTGATATTCCCCATTTCATATTGGTTATTTTTAACCAATTTTACTTTTACATTTTCAATTTTTTCAACCACAGCATCATCTATGGTATTGATAGATAGAGTAGTGGAAGAAAAACCAGCAGGAATGGAAATACTGCCTGTTAGAGTTTCATAATCTTCACCGTTTTGCGCTGCTGGTTTTGACCAATGACCTCCGCCTTCAATTTCATAATTCACAACTAAATCTTTTTCAACATTCCCCGTGCGATAGATTGTAAACTCTCCCGGATCTTCTCCTTCTGTCGCCTCCGGATCCGTTGCTTCAATTGATACCGTTGGCTTAGTCCCATAAAGATTAATTGACCAATCTCCCCAAGAACTATTTGTTCCTGTATAGAGTTCATCTTTCACCTTTAAACGCCATGTTCCGTAAGACGGTTCTCCCCAGTGATGAGCAGATGTAAAACTCCAGCGAAAAGGATTGTTGCTATCTGCACGAACTCCACTTAAATTAGGCTTATTCAATACCGATTCTGTCACAATAAGTTCTCCATTTGCATCTTCATAGCGATGTTCTAAAACAATATCGAGAAATCCCGGTAAAGGATGATCCGTCTTAAATGCCACTTCTACCCATTCCATTGTCATATCGTCTTCAACCGAATTGATATCGACAGAAACATCGGAATAATTTCCCGTTTCCGTCATTTTCTTGAGTTTTGGCTGAGATTTTGTCACCGAAACTTCCTTACCAACCGAATTCCAATCCTTCGCCAAATTCACCGATGCTTCTGCATTGACTACCCCAAAACCATAATCGTGATTGACCCAATATCCCGCGCCATTTTGTACCCAATTCGGCGAATTTGGATCGTTTAAATTCTCTGGCTTTCCTTCTTCCGGTTGCGACGTTTCGATTAAAATATGCTGTACGTCTCGCCATGTTAAAGTCGGATTTGCCTCCAACATTAACGCTACTACCCCCGACACAAACGGAGCCGCCGCCGAAGTTCCGCCAAAATCAGATGTATAATTATTTCCATCTATTCCCGTCGTCGTAATTTTATTCGTATCGAGGGACAATTGCCACCCATCTAAAAACTTTTCTTCTCCTGTCGTATTATTCCAGACTTTGAGTTTCCACGCCCCTGCAACGCCATTTTTAGCCAATTGGGACAGCGAACCATTTTGAGGTAATACCTGTCCTTGAAATGGGTTTTCTCCTGCACCGAGAACCCGCGTTGCGCGATCCGAAAAAGTCAAAGGAACGGGATATCCCCAAGACGAAGGATCGACAAGTTCTTGGGCAGATTTGCTAAATTGAGTACCTTCAAATAACAGCACTTCCTCATCCGACGGACTGACCAAAGCAACGCTTAGATCGTTCAAATTATCGTGATAATCTGGATCGAGAAATATCGTCGCCGTGACATCATTCACCGCTTCATTTTCCTCGGAAACGGTAATCTCAGAATAGGCAATTTGAGATGAATCCACCGGAATCGTGAGAGAATTGCCATTGAAGGTTAAGCGATCGCTAGAATACGCCGAAACCAAAAGCGAAGCCCCCGTCTCGCTGTAACCCGATCGCACTCCGTCCCCATTCACCGCCGCCACCGCAATAGTTTGGCGGGAATTGGCTAAATTGTCGTCATTCGCATGACTGCCCAAACTACCGCCCCCATCATTGCCCGCCGCAAACACATAAATATTCCCCAGTCCGTCCCGTCCCGAATTTGCCCCCGCCGCGATCGCGTATTCTACCATCGGCGTAAGCCCTGTAAATCCATTCAATCCCCAGCTATTGTTATAAATATCGATATCATTGGCAAGATAAGAAAGGGAATCGGCAATACTTAAATCCGTCACTCGATTGCCCAATTGCAACCCCGCCCAAGATGCCTCGGGCGCGACTCCGCTTCCTCCTACACCATTATCCCCTCGCCCTACGGCAACCCCTGCCACTTTTGTTCCGTGAGTCTGTAAAGTATCGAATGTTAGCGACCAATCCGCGATCGCGCCCCCTTCCGCACTCGGATCCTCAATCTCCAAAACCCACATTCCCTCCGGATTTTGCCCGTCAAACGCATCCAAAGCAGCCGGATCGTCCAAGGAAACCCGCTCCCCTTCCGGACTAATTAAAAAGGCCTGCAAATTGTTCGCAAACGCATGGTTAAACGTCAAATCTAGCGTCACATCTTGAATTTGACTGCTTCCCAAACCTCGAACTGTCAAAGGAATATAGTTTGTTTCTTCTGCCCAAATCCCGCCAATTCCCGTATAAGTATGCGTCGAAAAAATCGCCGCATCGGGATCTGTGTCGTAAGTCCCATTCGCTGTCGTTTCCCCAAAATCTCGACTCAAATCCGAGCGATATTTATCTCCGTTTAACTCTTCATGGGTGTAGTTAAATCCATCGTCAACAATCCCCACGACAACCCCTTCACCCTTCGCCGTCTCCCATGCCTTCGTCACATTGGCATCGATCGCATTGCCACTGCGTAAATGCCATTGCGTACCATCCGCAACCAAAGGATCGTCGTGAAAAGCGATCGCGATCGGCACCAAGGGATAGGTAAACTCAATTCCCGCAAACCCTTTTAACTTTTGTGCGATTTCCTCTGGGGTCAGGGTATCGGGAAACTCCCAAACATAAGTGTTAGGAATGTAACCCGTCGCTTTCAGGTATTTTGCCCCGAATAACTCCGCCAACTGGGTCGGAGACTGACTCGGAGCAATCCCCACCACCCATTCTCGCGTTTGTGCTAAAACGACAGGATCGTAATTGTCGAGATTTTGCGATCGCTGCAACGCCATTCGCACTCGACCGGATAGAGAATCGGAGATATCTCCCTCTCCCGGTACAAAACTGACTGCATTTTTAAAGATTTCCCCAAAGCGCGTATTTTGCCAATCCCGCACCGGAGCAACCTCCTCCAATAAAGGAGTGCTTCCCGTCGCACCGCCGAGAGTAAAGAGCAAATCGCCATACTCTCGCACCGCTTGGGGATTGCGATTTTCCTCAAACGCAAACGCTTTCCCCTGTCCCGTCACATCTGCCAAATAACCGCCATTGAATCCCGCGATCGCATTAACCGGAGACAGGGAGAAAAGCGGCTGTTTCGCCAAACCCAAAGCGGGATTTTCCGCCAACTCGGCGATCGTCCCATTGGGAATCAACACGATCCCAAACTCCGTCCCCGGATTCATCGCCACCGTTTGCACCCCTGCATAACTTCCCTCATTTTCCTCACTGGCAAATCGCGCTGCCCCTCCCTTATCTGAGAAAACGATGCCGCCCTCTCCCTCTAGAATCCGCCGCGTCACCTCCACAATAAACTCTGGCGATCCTGGTTTAAACGCCTCCAAACCCGCCACGTCAAAAATCGCCATTTCCCCTTCATAAGACCCGCCATCATAGAGCGTATCGATCGCGACCTCACTCGTTTCGCCCACCGTAAATACTCCCGATTCCCATCCTTGCCAATCGGTTTCTGGATTGTCGGGTGCATCGGGAAAGGGAGGCAAGTGTCGTTTGTGCGGATCGGGAGTCGTTGCCGCCGCCAAATACCCCGCCGCCACGACATCGATAATTGCTGCCCCAGTTTCCGAATTCCGCGCCGTCGCCGTTTGTTCGAGAATTTCAATAACTTGAGTGTGGGAAAGTTCCGGATTCACCGCCCAAACCTGCGAAAACTGTCCCGCCAACTCCGCCGCCTCAATGTCTGCATTCTCCACCGCACCCACCGTCACGATATTATCGTATTCCGCGATCGCCTCTTCCCAACCCGCGCCCCATTCTTCACCCGCTCCCCCAATGACCACTAACATGCCATTGTCCCGAGTGTAAGTCAGTGCGGCTTTTTCAGTTTCTCCCAATGTTTCCCCCAAAAGATTATCGAGGGAAAGATGAGCGATCGCGTTATCCCGTCCCGATCCCCGAGCTTCCTCCACAAATTCAACCAAAGATTCTCCCCAAGTTTCCCCATCGGCGCGTCCTACCCATAACGGGACAGTTTCATTCTCGATCGCCCCAATAATATCCGTTTCTGCTTCTTCTCCCGCACTCAACAAGGGATCGTCATCGCCATCAATGCGATCGCGCCCCAAATTCAAGCGTTCGCGTAGCGTCTCGGTCAGAGAATCGCCCTCCTCCGCCGAAAATTCTCCCTCATCGATAACCCCGATAAGGGGTTGCTGCCCTTCAGAAACGTCCGGTAAAACGGGTTCGTCAGCGATCGCGTCACGGGCATAGTTCACGATTGCCTCTCCCCTATCCGTCTCTCGCCAATCCTCTCCCACGTCCACTAGATCGTCCAAATATACCGCCTCCCCCGTCGCCCCCCGAACTTGAAAAATGAGGTCGTTGTAATCCCCGTCAAACCACTTGTGACCCGGCTGCACGTCCTCCATTGCAAAAGTATTTCCTTCTCCCGTCACGTCGGCAATTTGCGTAAGATGTAGGGTATCGTCAGGATTGGCAGTTGCTAGGGAAAATAAGGGTGCTTTGGAGCCGCCTATATTCGGATTTTCGTAAACATCCTCGATCGTTCCGTTGGGAACGAGCATAATTCCAAACTGCTTCCCCGCTTCCATTTTGAAGGTTTTCACCCCCAAATAATCCCCGGTATTCCAGTCTTTTCCTTCTCCCAAATCTCCATCAAATCTTGCTCCCTCGAGGCGATCGCTAATAACCGTATAGCCTTCTGTTGTATTAGTTAGGGCGCGTCGTGCCGCCTCTCGTATGAATTCCTCGCTACCGGGAGTTTCGTCCAAGTCCTCCAAACTAAAAATTGCTAATTCAAATTGATATTTGCCACTATCGAAGAGAAAATCGATACCCACCTCGCCTCCTTCTCCTACGGTAAAGTAACCCGACTCGAAAGCAACAGATTGGGAAGGTGCAAAGGGAATGTCTTCGAGGTCGTCTCCGAGTGACGAAAAAATATCGCCATCGGGTACATCGCCATCGAATAAATCCTCAACTTCGACGATCGCGCTCGGGGTGAGGATGGGTTCGAGAATCAAGGCCTGGAATTTAGGCGGGTTTTGGTTTGCGGAAGGAAAGATGAATTTAAACAGGCGATCGAACATGGTCGTATTCCGATTGTAAAAGCACGATTGATAGCGAATAACAAACCCTCGCTTGAAGGCTCTATTGCTTCTTTGGCGAGGATGGCAATTATTATGCAAGCAAAAAAATTAATGTAACATTCCGTTACATTAGAAACTCTCGATGCGAAGCGATCGCTCTTTTATCTTTCCACTATCGACCAGTTGACCGGAAGGTTTTATTCTGCGATCTTCTAATAAAGTCGCAACGAGATGATAAATTTTTGTTATCAAAAGTAATAACCATTGAATTTTCATTTCAACCAACCTTGGGTTTCCGTATTGACCATCACACGGCCTAATTTTATATATTCGCTCTGAGTCGCCTGAAAAATGTGTTGCATCTGTACCGATTGTTCCGCATCGGCTGCGAGGACGGCAGCATTGAGAGCAATACTGCGAATATTTCCCCCTGCTATATTTAGTTGACCTAAATGTTCATAGTTTAACTGCTCCGTCGGTGTTTGCGAAGGAAATACTCGCCGCCAAATTTCAGCGCGAGCCTCTTTCTTAGGAAAGGGAAAGTTTAAAACAAAAGGGATACGCCGTAAAAATGCTTGATCGATGGAATCTTTCAGATTTGTCGTTAAAATAGCTAAACCTTGATATGTCTCCATGCGTTGTAACAAGTAACTAACTTCCAAATTAGCAAAGCGATCGCGGCTATCTTTGACTTGAGTCCGCTTGCCAAAAAGGGCATCAGCTTCATCAAATAATAAAATCGTACCGCCGGTTTCCGCCGCATCAAAAATACGTTGCAAGTTCTTTTCTGTTTCGCCAATATATTTACTGGTTACAGCACTGAGATCAATGCGAAATAAATCCAGTCGCAGTTCTTGTGCCAGCACTTCTGCTGCCATTGTTTTCCCTGTTCCACTCGCTCCGGCAAACAAGGCACTTAATCCCAAACCTCGGCTATTTTTTGCACCAAAACCCCACTCTTCTTGGATCTTAACTTTTTGTCGTAAATGGGCGGTAATTTGCCATAAAATCTCTTGCAAATTATCAGGTAAAACTAAATCTTGCCAAGTGGCTTTCGGTTGGATGTATTGAGCCAAATCCTGCAAAGAAGGGCGAGCCTGAAGCCGACAAATATGCCATAATTGTTGGGACATAATATCGGGTTCAGTCTGTCGAGTCGAGAGAAGTTGCTGGCTGGCAGTCTGAATTAAACTGGCATTGATGCGAAATTGACCCGCAATGCGATCGAGTTGTCCGTTTAAGTGAGGAATCGCAGAGCCAAGGTGTTTCTCCCAGAGATGCTTTCGTTCTTGATAAGTTAAAGAGGGTACAGAATGCGTTGCGATCGCTTTTCTCTGACTGGAATAGCGTTCTTCACTACAGAGAATAAGCGGGGTTGTGACTGACTCGAGCCACTGTTGAATCGCTCTCTGACGTGGTAGATTTTCCCCTCGCAATTCATGGGTATCTAGTAATAAAATGCGACCTCCCAAGATGGCTTCTCGCTCCCAAATCAACCGGAGATTATTTAATTCCCTCGTATCTTGGGGTAAAGCATCGGCCACCAATACTTGCAAATCAAAACCCATCTGTTGCGCGATCGCATCGGCAATTTGGTACATGGTTTGCACATCTGTACCACAGAGTTGCAAAATCGGCCAATCTTGCGTTGCGCGATCGCTTTGCCAAGATTGAGTGAGTTTCTCAGCCAAAACAGCATGAGATTTGACCAACGGAACTTGTGAGTTAAAAGTGAGTCCCGATTTGACGAATCCTTGCAATACCGGATCGATCGCTCCTTCCCCAAGGAGATAACAAAGAACGCGATGGTTGAGCTTGAGGGGGGCCTCGGTTAAGATGGGATGCGGCTCTAAGGCAATGAGTTGCCAGCTTAGCAAAGGCTTCTGCGGTGAAAGTACATTGAATTCTGCTCCCGGTAGAGCCGCTAAACCCAACATCAAATTAGGGAAATTAAGGTTAGGATTGCCTCGAATTTGCCCGCAGAGTTTGCCAACAGTCGGATCGATCGCCCGAGCCACACACAAAAGTATTAAATCTAAGGCAAAATCAGAAAGTCCAAATTGTTTTTGTAGAGAAGCAAGACTGGAATTCGGCGGCCAGCTTTGAGGTTCTGGAGATAGCGATCGCTGGTTTTCGTGGAAATACTCTAGGGCGCGTTTAATGCGATCGATTCCCTCCATTAAAACCTGTTGGTTCTGCTCGTACCAGCTAAGATTTTGCGAAGAAGCATTGGTCATTATCTTTATCTAGCAGTGTTATGACTTGGGAGGCGATCGCTACTCAATCCCACAAGCAAAATTAAACTTCCGTCTAGATGACTGGAGGAAAGTATTAATTATATAATGAACCAATAACCACACGCTTAAAGAATAAAATCATGGTTGGTCGTCATACTCATGCTCTGAAGCGTCAATCAATTCAGCCGAGCCGAACAGCAAAAAAAAAGGTTGCTTCCTCCTCTCCACAAACGCAATTTAACCGCGCTCAATTGGATAATGATGCGAATGACGAGCAGAGTAAGTCGTCGCCAACAGAGTCTTCTTCCTTAGAACAAGGAGGCAGTCTTTTACACAAAATTCAACCCGCAATGGATACAGGGCAGCCTTCCCCCTCCGCCCTCATGCCGCAACTGGGCATACAAGCCAAAATGACCATTGGTGAATCTAACGATAAATACGAGCAAGAAGCCGATCGCGTCTCCCGAGAAGTCGTGCAACGCCTTCAGACTTCGGCGGTAGGTTCGACGGGGAACTCGGGAGATTCTTCGGGAGATAATGAGAATGACTCGATTCAGCGTAAACCCCTCATAGCAGGAATGAGAGGAAACTCGTCCTTACAGATGCCCCCACCCATTTCTCGCCTTCAAGCCAAACCCGCAGCCCTGCAACGCCGAGAAGCTGTGGAGGTCGGCGATGCTTCCCCAAAATTAGAAACGGCAATTAACCGAGCGCAAAGTGGCGGACAACCCCTAGATACTGGAACGCAAACCTCTATGGGACAGGCAATGGGGGCAAATTTTAGTGGCGTGCGAGTCCATACGGATACTCAGTCCGATCGCCTCAATCGATCAATTCAAGCCCGCGCCTTTACCACGGGTTCTCATATTTTCTTTAAACAAGGAGAGTATAACCCCGGCAATCGCGGAGGACAGGAGTTAATTGCCCACGAACTGACCCACGTAGTGCAGCAAAATGGCAGTGGCATAGAATCTAACATTAACCGAGCGCCACAAAAGATTATTCAGCGAAATCGTCTCAGGTTTGCTGATGAAGATGGTATCTTTGCCGAAATTGTCGATGTTGCGGACACAGCCGCAGCCCACATGGGGACAGGAAGTACTGGCCCAACAGTGGGGCCTGTATCCGAATTTCTCGGTGGGGGAACTGTTAGCGATGATGTTAGCTCCGATATTTTGATGGGAAGCGGTAGCGCCAAGATAGGTGGAGATGTCTCTGTGGCTCATGTTGGTGGCAGTTTAGGTGCAGCCACCAATATATTTAACACTTGTAGGGCAATCAAGGATTTAATCTCCAATGTTAAAAGTGCGAAGAAAGCGAGTGCTGAAATTAAAGCTGCCGAAGCCCAAATGCAAGGCGGTGAGGCAGGACTGAAAACTTCTGTTTCCATTTTAAAGAAGAATATCGGCACGGCTAAGTTTAATATTGGCGAGGAAAGTAGCAATATTGTCTCGGGTCTCAATGGAATTACGAACGGGATCACGACATTGTGGGCGGCGTTTTCATCAGCTCCTGGAGCAGTTGCTGCAGTGAGTGGAGCGACTTTCTTAGCTGGAGCGGCTTTGGGCAGTGTCTTGGGTACAATCTCCGCCGTTCGCTTATTTACACAAGCCAGGCGCAAAGCAATACAAATCAAAGAAATTGAGAAAACAATTGGGGTTTATGAGGCTCTATCGATTAAATGTGAGAAGCAAATCGCAGCCGATAGCGCTCAATTGCTTGCATGGCAGGAGGAAGTCAACCAAAATTACAACGATCGAGGGGCATTGATGAAAAAAATAGAAACGTTGAAGAATGAGCGCGATGAGAAGATAGAGGAATATGAAGAGGTTGAGGAAGAGCAAAGAGCAGCATTTCAAGGCGCTATCATGAGTCCTACAAAACCGGATAGTCCGACAACAGGCGATCGCTTCACAAAATTACAAGAAAAACTTGCTGCAAAAGCAAAGGAAATTGAAGCAATTATAATCCATATTAAAGCCATCGATAGTACTTTGGCCAATATTACAGATCCCGATCCTTTAGTCGTTCAAGCAACTCACGAGAATATCTCCGCTAAAGGTCAGCAGATTCCCTTGATTGCAGAAATGGTTGCGGCTCTAACCACTTCAGCCGCCCAACACGAAAGAAGCAAAAAGTCCAAAATGACTGAAGGGACGATGAGTGCAGTGGGTGCAGTGGGTGCAGGAGCCATCACTCTTGCTTCAGCAGTGGCTTCAACAGCAGCATTAGCTACGCCGATTGGTTGGGGGATCGTGGGTGCTGTGGCGATCGGAGCATTGATTTATGGAATTGGCAAACACGTTCACAAGAAGATCAGAACAAGTAATGTTAAACGGATGAATCAGGAGAGAGGCCTACTGGATCTATATATCAATAACGGTACGATTCAGAACCAGGGGCCTGTTTCAGGATTTACTGGGGACGGCACGCCACTTCCCGGTACTCCCGCACCGTCTCCCGGTGGCTTGGAAGAAAGAAAACTACATAAATGGCATCGAAAAAACTTCCCAACCGAAGAGCAAAAAGGCTGGTTTAATAAACTCATTAGTAAGAAAAAAAGTGGAAAGCGAACGATTCAACAACGTCTTGAAGAAATTGATGCTTATATGACCAAACACGCAGTTACGAAAGCAAAGAGCGATGTTGTTTACTATGGTATTGTTGAAGCCTTAACAACTGCTAAAGGGGATGAGGAGGTGACGCTAGATATCGATGGAGATGAGCAAACTATAACCCTCAAAGAGGCGATTACTCAACTGCTGGCCAGTAAGAGTATTAGCGCTAGCGATGTAGTGGACGATGTCGGAAGCGGTAATGAAGATGTCCTTAAGACGAAGATAAGCGAAGCCATGAAACTGAATGAGATGATTTAATTCATTATAGTCTTAGTAACTTTAGCGATTAGTGCAAATTATGTTTTGGAATAAATCATCGACTAATACAAACCAAACGGAACAGCTTGCACTCCGCCTACAAAAAGCGGGTTTTAATGCCCAATTTAAACCCGCTAGTCTGGATGATTCTATTGAATCAGTGATTGTCGGTCTCCCCAGTGATGAGCAAAAATTCGTTACGTTTATTAAATTATCTTTTGCCTCCACTGCTTATCAAGCAATGAAAAATATGGGAGATCCTGACTTGGAATCGAATCAAGATATTTTCGGTGAGTTCGATCATCTACAATTTTATGCTCCGCTCAATATTAAACTAGATTCTAGCCATCTTCAAGATGTTGCTCAAATGAATGAAAAACTCAATGGTAATTTACCTTTGATTGGCTTTAATTTAGGTCAGTTTGAAGATGTAACTCTGGCTTTTCGATATCTAATGTTAATCGAGCAAAATAAAGTCAATTTGAAATTAGTGCAACGAACAATTGATTTGATTTACTTTCTCATTAACGAGTATGCCCCTAAAATCGAAGCTGTTGCAACGGGTCAAAAAAAGCCAGACGATCTTGATTTTTGATATTTCGAGAAGTAGATTCTATGACATTTAAGATCGGCAAAAAAACACTTAAAACAGACCTGATTTTATCTGACTCTTCGGGAGAAGCGATCGCGATCGCAACTCCGACTTTAAGACTGAAAAAGAAAGGAGATTCATTAGTTTCTTGTTCTTTGGAGTTTTCCACAAATCTTAAAATTTATCAGGATATCGATCGCAAAGCACTTTTTAATCTCAATCCTGACCTAAGAGGAAAGTTTCTTGGTCAATCCTTCGTATCTAACCAGAAAATCAAGATTAACTTACAGCTTAACCCTTTTTTGCTCGCTCAATTAGAACCTCATGCCCATAACATCCGAAAAGCTGCTACTTATTTAGAAACGTTAGGATCGCAGTCAACACAAGATGTTTTAGTCTTAACAGAGAGTTGGTTTGCAATATCAGTACAACAACAGCAGAAACAAATCACAACAGGATATCATACTTTTTGGAAATTCGTACAGTTAGGAGAAGCAACGGAAGATTTTCGCGTGGAAGACTTTTTAAATGGGATGTTGGACTTCCTACAAGAGACAACAGATTTTGATTTTGCAGAAATAGAAGAAGATATTGCAGAAGGTTTGGAATTATATCAAAAATTTAGTCAAATTAAGGCTTCTCATCCCGACCAAGATTTCCATCCTTTTCTTGAAAAAATTACTAAAAAATTACGAGAAGAAACAAATCTTATCGAAGGACAAGAATTGTCTCAAACGGTAGGAAATATTGAGAATAATAACCCTTTAATTGATTGGTCATCCTTATTTGAGCCAGTTACAAAACAGAGCAAAAATTTAACTTCTAGTCCAAGCGAAGATTTACAATCTCTATTTGAGGAGTTTACCGATAAGCTATCAGACCCTAATAAAAATCCGTTATTGCAAATTGTTGAATCTTTTTTCGTTCGAGAAGATTGGCAAATTTATTATACTGATGATTCTCCTCGTTTTCATGTCCAAGCCAAAGGATCTCATGGCGAATGGACTTGTTTAGTCCAGATTAATGAACCCTACGAACAATTTTTGTTTTATTCTTATTGTCCCTTATTTATCCCAGAGGATCGCAGACCAGAAGTTGCGGAATTTTTAGCCAGAGCAAATATGGAGATAGTGATGGGAAATTTTGAGTTAAATTACGATCGCGGCGATATTCGCTATAAAACCAGTATTGACGTTGAAGGGAGTCATTTAGCGCCGTCAATGGTCAAACAACTCGTATATACTAATGTTGAGATGATGGATCGCTATTTACCGACTCTCAAACAAGTTATCGATCAAAAGATCGCCCCTCTTGAAGCAATTCATCAAGTGACCCCAAATTAGTAATTCTAGCTTGAGAAAAAATAGCTTGAGAAAAAATATGGACAAACAAGCGATCGCAGCAATTCTTAACTCAAAAAAACAAAGTCTATTCGATCCTCGGGCGATCGCAGCGAGTCCTTTAAACGGATCTATCATTGATGCGGTTATTCACTACTTCACCCTCAATGACTGGAGTTGCGATCGCGAAGAAGTGAACCTCCTTCATAGTACCTTTCAAATTGATAGCGATCGCTGGGATTGCTACATTCAATCTTTTGAAGAACAAGGTCGACTTCTCATGTATTCAATTTTACCCGTTATTGCCGATCGGGATACACTGTCCGCAATTTCAGAATTAACAGCTAGAATTAACTATGAGACTGCGATCGGGAGTTTTGATTTAGATTATGATACAGGTTGTATTGCTTATAAAACCTGTATTGATATTAAAAATAGCCATCTCGACTTGGCCTTAATTAGGAACTTATTACAAGCTAACACTGAAACATTAGTTTACTATTTATCTGCTTTTAGGGCTGTTATTGAAGGCAAAAGTTCACCCCTCGAAGTTATTACACATTATCAGAAATGAAAAAACTTCTTGTCACTGGATCTAGCGGTTTTCTCGGCTGGAATTTATGTCAAATTGCGACAAAACAAGATTGGCAAGTTTTCGGGACTTATCGCACTCATGAAATTAATATTCCCGAAGTATTATCTCAAAAAATCAATTTAACCAATTTTCAAGCCTTAAAAACACTTTTTTCAGAAATTAAACCCGATGCAGTCATTCATACTGCTGCAGCAGCAAAACCCAATTATTGCCAAACCCATCCTGAAGAATCTTATCGCATTAATGTCACGGCTTCCTGCTATATTGCCGATTTATGTGCCGAGTTAGATATTCCTTGTGCTTTTACCTCCACTGACCTTGTATTTGATGGCTTAAATCCACCCTATACGGAAAGCGATCGCGTTTGTCCGGTCAGTATTTATGGCGAACAAAAAGTATTAGCAGAACAAGAAATGTTAGCACGCTATCCTAAAACTGCTGTTTGTCGAATGCCTTTAATGTTTGGCATTGCTGCCCCTCATTCTCCCAGTTTCATTCAATCATTTATCGCTCAGCTTCGTCAAGAACAAGAATTAACTTTATTTGTTGATGAGTACCGAATGCCAGCCAGTGCAGAAACCGCAACAAAGGGATTATTTTTGGCTCTCGAAAAAGCAAAAGGGATTTTACATTTAGGCGGAAAAGAACGCCTCTCTCGCTACGAATTTGGTTGTTTAATGGCAGAAGTTTTAGAATTACCTAAAACGGGTCTAAAAGCCTGCTCGCAAAAAGATATTATTATGGCCGCACCTCGACCCGCAGATCTTGCAATGGATAGCTCAAAAGCCTTTAAATTGGGTTACAATCCCCCAACTGTACGCGAAGAATTAGCGGACTTAAAAGGAAAAATATGATTGTTGCTATTAGTGATGAGTTGTCAAGTAATCATCCATTACTCATTCTTACTTTTTCTTCTCTTTATATCTAACATCTGCATATTTCTTCAGAACGCGATTAAAAGTTTTAGCCACTCCCGTTCCTTTGGCCGCACTGACTAACGCCACAGAAAAATCGATATGATGTTCGGGTTTCGCAATTTTATCGCAAGCATCGCGAATATTGTACTCAATACGCTTGAATAAATTCCGCGCATACTCTTCTACATTAGCTAAACTAACCCCCGGAATACATCCCATCGCCACAATCTGCTCGAGCAAATCCATCTTATTAATGATTAAAGTCACGCATAAAAGATTTTTGCTATAGACCGTTGCAAAAACAATTTCTAAAATTGCTGGGACAATATATTCAAGATGCTGTTCGACTCGCTTGCGGATTTTGGTTTCAGTATCGACGGCCAGCCATTCGACTAATTCATTAGTATCTAACGGCTTGCTATTTTTTTCGATTCGAGGAGCAATATCAACAATGAAAAAGACTCCATTCACCAAACGCTTATCGGGAGAACCAATTACTTGCGGGGCAGCATTCAGGGTATTTTGAGAAGGAGATTGACCCTGATAATCAGAAACAACAATCCGACAACGCCGTTTTGTTTCTAAATCCAAATATTTTTCAGCCGTATAAAAGGCAAAATATTTAGTCGCTTGTTCCGGTCTAACTTCCCCACCCAACCAACTTTTAATCAGGGTTGTTTTGCCACTCCCCCCGCGACCGTAAAGATAGAAACGACTTGAATGTTTTTTGAGGATGGAATCATTGTGAAGATTATGCACGATCTCTCGGTAGAGTTCTGTCGTCGCACCCACTGAAATCAGAGCAAATACAGCAACGAGCAAAAGACCGATCAAGATCGGCCCGGCTACTTGTTCCGAATCATTGAGCAAAATAACGACGAACGTGGCGCAAATCACCAAGAATATAAAAATTAATATCTTGCGTCCTCTCATTGTGTCATTCCGGTTGTGATGGGGTATGGGGGTCATTCTACGTTAGTATACGCTTTGATATACTCTGAGGAAAAGCTGAGTGTAAAAAGATGGTGCTTTCAACCCAGATTTTGGGTCAATATCTCTAGAGATATGGTCTTAAACTCTGTATGGATGGCGATCGCATTCGGCAGATCGCGGTACTTCATTCAACATTTTGCTTTTTCGAGGGCAATATTCATGGACATATACCCTTATCCGGCAAAATTGCAAAGAGCTTGATTGCACGACGATCCTTGGGAAAGGAGTAGATTTTTAATTTTCTACTCGGATACAAAAATAGGCGCATTTTGATACCGATCGCTTTTATTTTACTCGGCATGGGGAATTTCTCTATATTTCTCGAAAGTTTGAGTTTGATTTCCGGACAAAGATCTAAATTCCCGCTAGATAATGGAGCGATCGCAGTTCACTTTTGTTGTTTCTCTTATTTGGCTTGCATCCAATTTTCCCCTCCTCCTACGTCTACAACTAAAGGAATGCTTAATTTTACGGCATTTTCCATTGCATCTCGAATTTTCGGTTCTAATTCTTCCCTTTCTTCTGGGGGAATTTCAAAGACCAATTCATCGTGAACTTGCAATAGCAATTTGGCTTGATACGTTTGCAAGATTTTATGTAATTTAATCATGGCAATTTTAATAATATCTGCACTCGATCCTTGTATGGGAGCATTAGCGGCGGCTCTCAGGAGTTGTGCGTCTCCTTGAGAGAGCCGTTTCAGGTCTTCAAGTGCGATCGCTTCAGTATCTATCCCTTTGAGTTTCTGCATACTTTCTCCCGCGAAATTAAAATAACGACGGCGTTTGCACAAAGTTTCTACATAACCCCGTGCGATCGCTTCTTTTTTCATCCGTTCTAAATAAGCAAAGACCTTCGCATAACGCTCTCGATAGCGATCGATAAAAACTTTTCCTTCTTTGGAACTCACGCCAGCTTCCCGAGCAAAACGTTGCGCTCCCATGCCGTAAATTACCCCAAAATTGATCGTTTTTCCTAAACGGCGTTCGTCCGTGGTAATCTCTTCTTTTTCAAAGAGTAATTGTGCGGTGACGCGATGCACGTCTTGATGGTTGCGATATGCCTCTAAAAGAATGGGTTCTTGACTTAAATGAGTGAGGATTCGCAGTTCGATTTGTGAATAGTCGGCAGAGACTAATTGCCATCCTTCTCGGGGTAAAAAGGCTTGGCGAATTTGCCGTGAAAATTCGCTGCGAATGGGGATATTTTGTAAGTTGGGATTGGAGGAAGATAGGCGACCAGTTGATGTTACCGTTTGGTTGAAATTGGTGTGAATGCGTTGAGTTTTAGGATGGACGAGAGCAGGAATTGCATCGACATAGGTTGATTTGAGTTTGGAGAGAGTACGATATTCGAGAATGCGATCGATGACGGGATGATCTCCTTTTAATTTCTCTAAGGTTGCATGGTCAGTCGAGTATCCAGTCTTCGTTTTACGCGTCTTTTTGGTACTTAATCCTAAAGTTTCAAAGAATAATTTACTCAATTGTTTGGGAGACCCTAAATTAAATTCTTCGCCAGCTTCTTCGTAAGCATTTTTCTCGATATTTGTCAAGTCTTTTCCTAATTGTTCCGAGAGTTTTTTGAGATAGTCAGTATCAATGCGAATCCCGCGATCTTCCATTGTCGCGAGAACCGGTTCTAATGGTTGTTCGACTTCTAAAAGCAATGTTTCGAGTTCGGGGATTTTTGCCAATTCTTGCCACAATTTGGGTACGAGGCAAAAAGTCGCATAAACATCCATACCGCAATAGTTAGCAACTTTGGGAATAGAGAGAGCGGCGATATTTTTTCCCTTGGGAATTCCTAAATCTTTATAACTTTTTGCTACAATTCCCGATAAGTATTTGAGAGATAAGTCGGTTAAATTATGCAATCCGTCTGGACTGAGAACGTAACTGGCTAACAGGGTGTCGAAAACAACACCCTCTAATTGAATTCCTTGATAAAACAAGACAAGGCGATCGAATTTCGCGTTCTGGAAAGATTTGGGATAGCGATCGCTTTCTAGAATGGGTTTTAATGCTTCTAAAACAGCGACTTTTTCCAGTTGCTTTCCTTCCGCATGACTGAGGGGGATATAAGCCATCTCATTCGGATTTTCCCCCCAACAGCAGCCGAGTCCCACCAATTCCGTATCGCGAGGTTCGAGAGAACTGGTTTCCGTATCCCAAGCAATGGGAAATTTGGGATCGGTATAAGTTTTTAAGCGTTCGATTAATGCGAGTAATTTCTCTTCTGTATCAATGATTTCTGGTGCGATAATCGCTTCTTCTTCTCGGTCTGCATTGTCCGTATCTTCAGAACTAAAAAACCATGTATCTTCCCTTGCAGGTGCTTCTATTTCTAAAGCATTAGATTCTGTAAAATTGTCACCAAGTTGTTCTTGTAGCGTTTCAATTTGTTTAATGAGATTTTTCAGTTCTAACTTTTCGAGTAAAGGTTGAACCTTCTGGCGATCGAAACTGGGGAGTTGCAATTTATCGACTTCAATATTTAAAGTAACATCAAGTTTAATGGTTGTCATAAATTGGGAATGTTTGGCATCTTCTTGTCCTGTTTTGAGTTTCTTCTGATTTGCCCCTTTAATCTGCTCGATATTTTCATAAACTTTCTCTAATGTTCCGTATTCTTTGAGGAGCTTAACTGCTGTTTTATCGCCAATTCCTCTGATTCCGGGGATATTATCAGATTTATCGCCGCACAGGGCTTTATAATCGATGACTTGGGAAGGAGTGATGCCTAATTTTTCTTCAACTTCTGCGGCTTTAAATTCAGGCGATCGCGATCGCGCACTTTTAATCGCTTTCGGATCTAAATAAAGGACGCTAATCTGTTTTTCATCATCCACAACTTGGAACAAATCCCGATCGCCCGTCACAATTTTAACTTGATATCCTGCTTGACTTCCTTGCACGGCTAAGGTACCGAGAATATCATCTGCTTCGTATCCGGGTTGAACGATTATCGTGACATTGAGTGCCTGTAACAGTTCTTGTAAATTCTTCATATCCGGAATAAAATCATCCGGCGTTTCCTTGCGATCGGCTTTGTAGGTGGGATCGGCTTGGTGACGAAAAGTTGGTGCATCCGTATCGAAAGCGATCGCAAGGAATTTTGGTTGTTCTCTTTGGATAACTTGCAGAAGAGATTTAAGAAAACCAAAACAAATATTGGTCGGAATACCGGTCGAAGTCCGCAAACCGCCATCTCGTCCTTTCGCAAAAGCATAATAAGACCGAAAGGCAAGGGAGTGACCGTCAATAAGAAGCAAAATCTGGGGGGATGTTGAAGCGTTCAAAGGTTTCTAAAACTCTAACGTCCCCCCATTGTACAAACCAATTCCCCGAATTGCGAATTGAGACTACCATTGTGCTTGGTCGATCATATTCTTGCATTTTTGCCAGATTTCCAACTCAGAGCGCCATTTTTCCAGTTCGGTTTTCAGTCGGGTCGGATCGCCGACATAGGTGGACAAAATCAATTCTCTTCGGTCGATTTTATCTTTGAGAGTACTGGTTTCTCGAGAGATTGTGTTTTGAATTTCCAAGATTTTCATGACTTGCGATCGCTATCCTAAAAAAGGGTACTGTTTGCGGGTGTTAAAACTTTGTAACAAAATATAACCAATTTTGTCATCAAGGGCAACAGGGGTGGAACAGTCCCCATTTCCTGTAGTATCGAGGGAAGTAGGTGCAATTGTGGAGGAGGTTTGCCCCATGCGTTTGGGATATAAGCAACGACGCTTAAACGTTCGACTGTCTCGCGGGCTGCTTATCGCCTTTTTGGTGGTTTCAGCACTCTTTTTATCGGGCTGCATTCGCTACGATGTGGGAGTGACGGTGCGAGGTCAAAATGGGGGGACGATTTCTCAGCACGTTCAATTAGGGGAACAACTCACCCGCTTTAATCCTTCCGAAGCCTCTCGCTGGCTGAAAACGATTGAAGATCGAGCCAAAAAGTTAAAAGGGAAAAGCAAGCAGCTTGCGGATGACGAACTCCTCGTGACGATTCCTTTCACTAATGGCAAAGATTTAGTCGCCAAGTTTAACCAATTTTTTAATCCCGCAGGACAAGAGATCGCCACCTCAGAAACCAGTACTCTTGATGCCGTACAACTCGTTTCGGAGATGAAGATCGATCAAAGCAATCTCATTTTACTCGAACGCGATCGCCTCAGTTTGGCGGTGGATTTACGCGGGTTGGAAGTTTTAAGCGATCGCTCTCCCATTTCCCTCGAGTCTGGTTTTCCCATTGATATCGAGTTTACTCTCTCAACTCCTTGGGGGGCAAGATATTTGGTTCGCACTCCCGATGGGATCTCTCCTCCCGTGCGACGGAAAGGCGATCTCTCGATCTGGACGCTACAACCCGGGGAAATCAATCATATTGAGGTAATTTATTGGCTTCCGAGTTATTTAGGAATGGGATTTATCGCGATTGTTTTGTTAACGATCGGCGGGATTTATTTGAAGGATAAGTATTTTTCTGCGGCGAATGTTCCGACGAGTTCAACCTTTTCCTCTTAAACACTTAACGTTCGCTCGAGGTTCAACTTATTCGCACCCCATTCAGAAGAAACAAAAGGATGAGCCGCTAAGCTGCATGCTTTCCAACAGCTTTGCACGGGAACATTCAATTGCTGGCATTTTCCTCCTCGTCGTCCTTCCGGGGAATAAAAAATGCAATGGCGACAGGTCGAAGTTAACGCTTTTGTTGAATTCATGAACTTTATTTAGAGTATTTTTGTCAAATCCGATCGTTTTTATATCTCCCTATCGTCTCAATTTTTCAGTTCTGGTGCAGCGATCTCGGGTTTGCTTATCAGTGCGTTCGTGCAAGCATGGAAGTGATAGAGATAACTCAATTCTTGCGATCGCGATCGGTTGTGCCTCGATAGGACGAGGCGATCGCCGTTCTCTTCTTTTGTACTACGGTATAATACGAACTATCCTCCATCTCCCACCCTTCCTATGGTTAAACTCGATCGCCTCCTTGTCATCGATATTGAAGCCACTTGCTGGAAAAAAAGTCCTCCACCCGAGCAGGAAAACGAAATTATTGAAGTGGGTATTGCACCGATCGATTTAACGACCAAGACAGTTGCCGAAAAAGTAAGTATTTTAGTGAAACCACAATGTTCTACTATCAGTAAATTCTGTACGGAATTAACGACCCTAACACAAGAACAGGTCGATACAGGAGTTTCTTTTTCCGATGCTTGTTTGCGCTTAAGAAAAGAATACTTATCTGAGAAAAGAGTGTGGGCGAGTTACGGGGACTACGATCGCCGGATGTTTGAAAAACAGTGTATAGCACGAGGGATTCGCTATCCTTTTGGGGTGCGTCATCTTAATGTGAAAACCTTGTTTGCGATCGCTCGGGGTTTACCGAAAGAAGTGGGTATGGCAAGAGCCTTAGAAATGCTGGCTCTCCCTTTGGAAGGCACGCATCATCGCGGCCATGACGATGCGGGGAATATTGCCAGAATTTTACTCAAGTTAATCTAAGGAGTACGACTGCGAATTAATTCTACCGCATCTCTTCCATCCATGTTTTGCAAGTAAACTTTAACATTTTCTTCTGAAGAAGTCGGTAAATATTTGCCCGTAAAATCGGGATGAATGGGAAGCTGGCGATGTCCGCGATCGACTAAAACAGCCAAATAAATACTCTCGGTTCTTCCGTATTCGGGGATCGCACTTAAAGCCGCTCGAATTGTCCTCCCTTTATAAATAACATCATCGACTAAAATAATATTTTTATGGGTGAGATCGAAAGGGATTTTTGTTTTTGCTGGAGTTCGCATTCCCACGCGATCGAGATCGTCTCGATAAAAGGTAATATCTAATGCACCAACCGGCATTTTAATTCCCTCTAACATTTCAATTTGACTCGCCAATATTTCTGCTAGAGGAACCCCTCGAGTGTAAATTCCGACAAGAATAGTATTGGCAAGATCGCTCGTTTTTTCTACAATTTCAGAAGCAAGGCGATTAATTGTGCGACGCATTTCGTCGGCGGAGAGAATTTCAACGATCGCATCTGACATAAGCTATTATTCATCACGGCTATCGATCTACTCTAAACAAAAATTTACCATTCTCGCCAACTTAACTCGTGCTATAGTATAAAAGTATTAAAAAAATAACCAAGAACTCAATATGGAACTGGTTAATCGTAAAACTTTATTGTATCAAGCGGGGCGATCGCAAAAAATTTACCAAGTCGATCTCTATCAAGTCGAAGGCGATCGCTATTTGGTCAACTTCCGCTACGGACGGCAAGGAAAGAAACTTAAAGAAGGCTCAAAAACCGTCGATTCTGTTTCCTTACAAAAAGCAGAACAAATTTTCAATCAATTAGTTTCTTCTAAACTCGCTAGTGGCTATTGCGATGCGAGAGAGGACAGTAATATTGAAGATAGTCCCTCGACTTTTACGCCTGTACCAACCTCAATACCACAATCTGATAATAGTCGAGATCTACGTCATCAAGCCATTATAAATCGTTTGGCAGCCAGAAGCGATCGCAATTGGCAATTAGATCGGGTTATTTGGCGATCGGGTGAGTTAAAAATCCTAGCAGCCACCCCTTATTTAATTTCTCTTTTAGGGACGGGAACTGAATTGCGGGATTATAGTATTATCTGGTCGTTGGGATGGTGCGGTGATGAGAATGCGATCGCAGAAATCAGAAAATTAATGAATTCCACTTCTGCACCAGAGTTTGTGCGGCGTATTGCTTGGGAAGCCTTGTTTAAACTCTCTGATGAAAGAGAACGAGAGAGAATGCAGTCAGCGAAATTAACAGAACTCCCGCCAGAATTGAGAGAAGTTGCAGCAGGGAATGATGCGGAAAGATTTGCGCGATCGCTACATACCTATCTCGAAAGCAGCGATTATCGACGTTTTACAATCCTAGACACAATTTATCAAATTAATAACAATACTGTCCGTCCCGCCTTGTTAGAAAAAATCAAACTTGCCCCTTTAGCCCCTAATTACTTTAAACCTCTACGACATATTTTTAAAATGGCAGAATATCGCCATGATGGGGAAATATTTGGCATTTTAGCGCATCGATTTGATAAAGAAGAAGGTACATTTAATAACTATCGCAGAAGTTGGGAATGGGATGCGGTAAAACGCCAATATCGCCGCACGGGAAAGCGCCGTTACGAACAAGAATTAAAAAAAGATCGTTCCCGACGCGCTTATAGTCAACAAACTCGGGATTATTTACGGAAGCGAGTTTGGCGAACTTTAAAAACGTTAGGAGAAGAAAGGGATCGCGCTTATATTGACCTTGCTACTGTCACGCTTTTACAATATTCTGATACAGAAAGTCGTCCCATTCAGTTCAGACCCATTCGGCGATATAATCCTACGACTCAAAGCTACGATCGCGTGAATATTCATTACGATCGCTTTGCTCATTTGCAAATTTTAAACCATATTCTCTATGAAAACAGTCCTCGCTATATTCCTGATTTTAAAGCATGGCAACTTCGCGAAGATTATCAACCCGATACATTCCTACCCGATATCCGCGAAGAAGCATTTCCTCAATTATGGCAACAGCATCCCGATGCAGTCTTAAAACTATTAATTGAAAGCGTTTGTCATCCCGTACATCAATTTGCGATTAAAGTAATGCGAGATTGTCAGCATTATTGGCAGCAATTAACAGAAGACAATCTCATAAAATTATTAAAGCAATCCTATACAGAAACCGTACAATTTGCCTTTGAATTAACCCGCGATCGCTATAACTCGAATAACCCTCAATTTAACCTCATTCTGGCTTTAGCTAATTGTATGTTACCAACAGCGCGATCGCAGGCTTATCAATGGATTGAACAACAGAGGAATATTTTCTTGCGATCGAGTGAGTTTGTTGTGGGATTAATTGTCAGTTCCCAAAGTGAAACTCGTGCTTTTATTCGTCGCTTGTTGAGTTCTTCGTTTTTAAATGCCGAAACAGTACAGCTTTTAATTGGACAAATCATTACAGTCTTATTAGCCTGCGATCGCGAAACAGCCGATCCCAATTTAATCCAAGAAATTAGCGAAATTTTGTTGGTTAATTTTTCCGCCCAATTAAGAACAATTGGTTTAACAATTATCCTCGATTTGCTCCAACATCCAATGGCAGAAGTACAAGCGATCGGCGCAAGAATTTTGTTCAATCATCAAACTCCCGTTACCGAACTTCCAGCAGATTTAATTGAATCTTTATTAACTTCTCCTCACGAATTTATCCGAGGAATTGGTATGCAAATTTTTGCACAGTTACCCGACGCAACATTAATGAACGATCGCCTCCTCCTGTTAGCAATGGCAGTGAGTTCGAGTTCGGATCTACGAGTTTCCATTCGTCC
Organism: Spirulina sp. LEGE 11439; assembly: GCF_059821285.1. Lineage (NCBI taxonomy): Bacteria > Bacillati > Cyanobacteriota > Cyanophyceae > Spirulinales > Spirulinaceae > Spirulina > Spirulina sp. LEGE 11439. The sequence goes on along the minus strand of NZ_JCAMRX010000003.1, from coordinate 38,219 downwards.
GGTCATTCATCGTTTAGCCACTCGCGATCGCCAATTTGGCCTCGAACTTGCGATCGATTTTATCGATCTATTACTCGAACCCCAACGACACGATGGCGTACATCAAAATTTAGTGACCTTACTGCGAGAATATATCCCCAATTGGATGTCTTCAATTACCAAAGAAGAAGCATTACAATTATTGCGGGCAAAATCTCCCAATGCTAAAGAATTAGGAGGATTGGTATTACAAGAAAATTGCGATCGCTTCTATCCTAATTTTACCACAAAAGAGCTAGTTAAACTCGCAAACCATGAAATATTAACCGTTAGAGAAGCTTCGCAACAAATGTTTGCTCAACGATTGAGAACAATTGGGGATAATACAGAAGAAAAGCTCTCAGCCGTGCGCTTATTAGAGGCAAAATGGGAAGATTCGCGAGGGTTTGCTTGGCAAACATTTCAAGATTTACCGCGAGAATATTGGTCGCCAGAAGTCATTATTACAGTATGCGATAGTATTCGCGAAGACGTGCGGCGCTTCGGACGGGATTTAGTGACGCGCTATTTCCAAAGCAGTAACGGACAAGAATATTTAATTAAATTTAGCGAACACCCCAGTACGGATATGCAGATGTTTGCCACGAATTATTTACAGAATTATGCGGCAGGAAATTGCGATCGCCTTGCTGAGCTTAAACCCTATTTTATCACGGTTTTATCGGGTGTAAATCGCGGACGAATTGCCAAACAGCGTATTTTTAGCTTCCTCCAAGAAGAAGCGCAAAAGAGCGAAACTGCTGCCGAGATCGTCGCAGAAATTCTCACTCGCCAATCTTTAACTATTGCGATCGGCGATAAAGCGAATGCAATTCAAACGATGCTACAAATCCAGAAAACTTATCCAGAAATTGAATTACCTTTGCAAATCAAAGAAGTCTCACTCCGATCGCATCGCTAATTCTACCTAGAAAAGTTCATCACGGTTGACCGATATTTTTCTTCTAGTCGTATTAGCGATCGCAACCCCAATATTCCCAAAACTCGATAAAGTAGAGAAAGAATGTTGCATTTTATTTCATTGATGCTATCCCTTTCTCGCGATATCGAGGCCAAACTGGCGACTCCTTTAAAAATTGGGTCAGTAACCGTAAAAAGCCGCGTTTTACAATCTCCTCTTTCAGGAGTCACCGATATGGTTTTTCGGCGTTTGGTACGGCGATATGCCCCCGAGTCGATGATGTACACAGAGATGGTCAGTGCTAGCGAATTAAATCATTTACGTCAATTACCAAAAGTGATGGAAGTCGATCCCGACGAACACCCGATCGGGATTCAACTATTTGACTGTCGCCCGGATTTTATGGGAGAAGCAGCACAAAAAGCAGTTGCAGAAGGAGCAGATACCATCGACATTAATATGGGGTGTCCGGTCAACAAAATTACCCGCAAAGGCGGTGGCTCCTCCCTATTGCGCCAACCCAATATTGCCGTAGAAATTGTTCGCGCTGTTGTGAATGCTGTTGATGTTCCGGTGACGGTGAAAACGCGCATCGGTTGGAATGATGAGGAAATTAATATTCTTGACTTTGCCCAACAAATGGAAAATGCAGGGGCAAAAATGCTCACGCTTCACGGTCGCACTCGCGCCCAAGGTTACAAAGGTAAGGCACGCTGGGAATGGATTCGGCGAGTAAAAGAAATCCTCTCTATTCCCGTTATTGCCAATGGCGATATTTTCTCCGTGGAAGCGGCGATCCAGTGTTTGCAGTCCACAAAAGCCGATGGGGTCATGTGTTCTCGCGGAACCTTGGGTTATCCATTTTTGGCCGGAGAAATCGATTATTTCTTAAAAACAGGAAAAGTATTACCGCCACCGGCGATCGCAGACCGATTGCAATGCGCCAAAGAGCATTTGTTAGGTTTATGGGAATACAAAGGCCAGCGCGGAATCTATCAATCGCGCAAGCATCTCGCATGGTATGCCAAAGGATTTCCCGGTGCGGGAGAATTGCGCGATCGCCTCTCTCGCATTGAAAGTGTAGAGGAAGGGTGTCAATTATTGGATGAAGCGATCGCAATGCAGCAACTTTCAGGCCAAGAGACAACCTTGTCCCCATAACAAAAAACCGATCGCGTTAATGAATTAATTCTTAAATTTTTGGCCAATGAAAGCCCGATCGCGGGATAAAAGATGAAGGCTCGATCCTTCAGTTACACTGGAGAAAAATGCTTGCAATTGAGAAAACAAGTGCATCTGAAGGAATGAGATCAGTCGCTGAGAGGGAGCAAAATGGAGTTAAGCAAGCCAGTCTCACAAAATTTAGAATTATTGACAGGCATCATTAATACTTCTCTCGATGGAATCGCTGTTATCGAGGCCGTGCGAAATTCAGACGGGGACATTCTTGATTTTTGCTGGCTGATGCTCAATCCAACGGCAACTCGCTTGTTAAACTGTTCCTCAGAACAATTGCTGGGAAATCATTTCCAAGAAAGTCCGCAAAAACTCCCCCTAGTATGCGCTTTGACCGATCGCTTTCTCGACTGCAAAGGCGTACTTGAAACCGGACAACCCCTAGAAACAGAAATTACCGTCCCGCAATTCTCCGATGGGTCGCCGCAAAAATCCTCGATCTCCAAATGGTTTCGCCTGACTATTGTTAAATTAGAAGATCGTTGCCTTTTAACGTTTCGGGAGATTACAACGGCGATCGCCGATCGCTTTTTCGCTGAAACCCAATTACGACAAATTAATGAGCGCCTCAATACCCTCTTTACCTCCAGTGCGACGATTCTTTATAGTTGCAAACCCCAACAATCAATCCCTCATCAATCGTCACCCGTTCTCAAGCCCCAATACCCATATCATACATGGGTGAGTGAAAATGTTGCCGAGATTTTGGGTTATGATGCGAAAGATTATGTCAGCGATCGCGATTTTTGGCTGCATCGTATTCATCCCCTCGACTGCGATCGCGTCCTGCAAGAATTATCTCGCCTTCTCTCTACCGGTCGCAGTGCTTGCGAATACCGCTTTCGTCACCAAGATGGTACCTATCGCTGGATTTATGATGAGTTGCGCCTCCTCGATAACAATGTCCTCGAAACCTCAGAAGCTGTAGGCTATTGGCTCGACATTACCCAACGCAAACGAACCGAATTACAACTCGCAGCTTCAGAAAATTCCCTGACTCACTTATTGAGAAAAGAAAAAGAATATACCCAAAAACTCGATCGCCAAAACCAACAATTACAAGCAGAAATTCGCGAGCGAGTTCGTGCGAAAGAGTGCTTGCAAAACTCCCAGCAACGCCTCTCATTTCTCTTTCAACAAATGCCCCTCGCCGCCATCGAATGGAATCGCGATCGCCAAATTATCGCTTGGAATCCCGGAGCAGAAAACATCTTTGGTTACTCGGCTGAGGAAATTATCGGACAAATGTTCGACTTTATTGTTCCCGATTGTGCCAAAGCGAGAGTGAGAAAAATCTTTGAGAACCTTTTAGCCAATCGCGGCGGTCGTTACAGTATTAATAACAATATTACCAAAGCCGGTAGAAATATCGTTTGTGAATGGTACAATATTTCTCTCATTGATGAGAATGGGACAGTTATCGGCATCGCATCTATTGCAACAGATATCACCGAACGCCAACAGCGAGAACTCCTAGAAAGCACGCAAAATACAGTTTTAAGAATGCTGGCTCGCGGTCAAAGTTTAGTGGATGTTTTAACCACATTCGTGACTCAGATCGATCGCCTCATGCCCTATTTAACGACCTCTATCATGTTCCTCTCGGAAGATGGCACCTATTTACATTCCTGTATAGCCTCCCGACTGCCCCCAGAATACTTACAAGAAATCGATCCTTTTCCCATCGGTCCCAATTCCGGCGGTTGCGGGACGGCGGCCTACTTTAACAAACGCGTAATTGTTGAGGATATCGAAACCCATCCCTTTTGGCAACCCTTCAAACAACTCATTCTCCCTCACGGTTATCGCGCTTGTTGGTCGGAACCGATTGTCTCCGATACGGGGAAAATGTTGGGAACTTTCGCTTTCTATTTTACCGAAACGCGATCGCCGAATCCTCAAGAAATTACAATTGTAGAATCGATTGGGCGTTTGGCTGCTCTCATTATCGTTCGCAAGCGATCGGAAGTTGCCTTACAAAAGAGTGAAGATCGGTACGAACGCGCCACCCGAGCCGCAGGAGTGGGCGTTTGGGAATGCAACCTCCAAAATGGGGATTTATATATCGATCCAACGATTAAAGCTGTATTGGGTTATCGCGATGAAGAATTTGCCAACGATCCCAAAGTCTGGATCGAACATATTCATCCCGACGATCGCGCCAGTTCTAAAGCGGCAATGACGGCCTATTTTGCCGGAGAAAATCCCGAATATATCGACGAGTATCGAATGTTACATAAAGATGGTTCCTTGCGCTGGATTCTTTGTTATGGGAGAACCATCGGGGATGAGCAAGGAAATGCGTGGCAAATGGTAGGAACTCATACAGATATTAGCGATCGCAAACAAACGGAAATGGCACTGCAACAAGCTAAAGAAGAAGCAGAACAGGCCAATCGAGCAAAAAGCGATTTTTTGGCTTCCATGAGTCATGAATTACGAACTCCTTTAAATGCCGTTCTGGGTTTTACGCAAGTTCTCGCCCAAGGTGATTCGTTAACCTCTCAACAACAAGAATATCTCGATATTATCAATCGCAGTGGCGCACATTTGCTCACATTGATTAACGATATTTTATCGATGTCAAAAATTGAAGCCGGTCGAGTCAGTTTAAATGAAGAACGTTGCGATCTTCATTACCTCCTTGAATCTATTCGCGATATGTTAGCTATTAAAGCACAAACGAAAAATGTAGAACTCAGAATTGAATGTGCGGCTAATGTTCCTCAATACGTGCAAATTGATGAAGGAAAATTGCGCCAAATTCTCATCAATCTTGTGGGTAATGGCATTAAATTTACCAACTCCGGATTCGTTACTTTAAGGGTCAATATTCCTCACCAGTTAGTCAGTCACCCGTCACTAATTAGTCAGTCACCAGTTCGTCAGTCACCCGTCACCCGTCACCCGTCACCAGTTTGTCAACAACAAATACACTTTGAAGTTAAAGATACGGGATGCGGAATTTCCCCAGAAGATTTGGAGTTACTTTTTAATCCTTTTGAACAAGCAAAAACTCAACGCAGCAAAATTGAAGGGACGGGGTTAGGATTGTCCATTAGTCGGGAATTCGTGCGCTTGATGGGGGGTGATATTACAGTGAGTAGCGATCGCGATCGCGGTTCCACTTTTGCTTTTGATATTCCTGTTAGCCCGATCGAAGACAATCCGGTTATTCGACAATCTCAAAGCCAAGAAGCGATCGCCGAACTGCGAGATTCTTTATCGACTATCCTGCACGACTCGGAACCCTATCGGATTTTAGTGGTAGAAGATATTACGGAAAGCTCTCAATTACTCCTGCAACTATTGCAAAATGTAGGATTTCTCACTCGTACCGCCGACAATGGTTCGGATGCCGTAAAACTTTGGCAAACATGGCAACCCCATTTAATTTTGATGGATATTCGGATGCCGATTATGGATGGTTGCGAAGCCACTCAACAAATTCGCGATCGCGAAAAAGAAATTGAGAATACCTCTATCCCCATCATTGCCATTACAGCGAGCGTATTTGATGAAGATCGAACGGCAATTTTTGCAGCCGGATGCGATGATATTATCAACAAACCTCTCGAAGAGAAAATTTTCTGGGAAAAACTAGCATTGTATTTACATTTACCCGATCTGCACCGCCCAATAGAGCCGAATTCTGACGAAAGTTCAGACTCCTCCGCGCTGAGTTTAAATCGAGAACAATTACAAATCATGCCGATAGATTGGCAAGAAAAACTCGATCTCGCTTGTCTGGAAATCAATTACGAGAACATGAGATCGCTGATCGCACAAATCCCCGCCACAGAAACTATTTTGCGCGATCGCCTCAGTCAGTTAATTGAGGACTATCGCGTTGATATTATTCTCGATTGGCTGCACCTCAACCAAACAGCGTGAAAAAGTGTTAATAGCAATACTTTTTTGCATTTCCGTTACATTTGAAATGCCCTCACTGACCCGATCTGTTAAGGAAAAACAACTTAAGTTAAGTTTCATTTTGAGATCGGTACTTTCACAAGATTTTCACAATTACAATTCATAATAAGTGCATAACATTAAAACAAGTATTCTGCACCTCGCAGAATTTTTAGAGAAGTTGAGGACGATTTAAAAATGCTGGCATTTATAAATTCTGTAATGCTCTCCAATTGTTTCCCGACCCATTTAGGAATACTCTCAACTAATTTTAGCACAAGCTTGCAAGGGACTGCCGATTTTACTCTCGCGATCGCTTATTATATTCTGCCTTTAATTCTTGTTTATTTTGTTACCAAGCGCCGCTCCGTTCCTTGCAATATCCTAACTTTTCTATTATTAGCATTTGCGATCGCCAACGGAACGTCCTATCTGCTAACGGGAATGAAAGTCTTCTCCACCTCAACATCATCGGGACTTTTAATCGCCAGCCACGGGATAACAGCAATTTTAAGTGTCATCGTTTTGTCTAGACTCCTCCCTCTCTTCCCCAAACTTCTCACCCTTCCCAGCAGCGATCGCCTCGCCCTGATCAATCAAGTCCTGCAAAATGAAGTCAACGAGCGCAAACAAGCCCAAATTGCCCTAAAAAAACTCAACGAAGAATTAGAAAATCGCATCGAAGAACGAACGGCTCAATTACAAAACACCCTACAACAATTACAAGCAGAAATTCGCGATCGCAAAGAAGTTGAAATGGCCCTGCGGCGATCGAAAATGCAGCTAATCGAGCAGAATCAACAACTCGAAGCCACCCTTAAAGAACTTAGATCGACCCAGGCACAACTAATTCAGAGCGAAAAAATGGCGGGTTTAGGGCAGATGGTGGCCGGGATAGCCCACGAAATTAACAATCCTGTGAATTTTATTCATGGCAATCTCGAATACTTGCAACCCTCCATCAAGAATTTACTGAATATCATCGCACTTTACCAAGAGGGCAATCTCAAAAACTCCAGTTCTTTGCAAGAAGCCATTGAAGAAGCCGATCTGGAATTTCTCCAAGAAGATTTACCGAGAATTGTCACGTCCATGACCGTCGGAACCGATCGCATTCGCAAGATCGTTAAATCTTTGCGTAATTTCTCGCGCTTGGACGAAGCTGAAATGAAAGCCGCCAACCTCCATGAAGGCATTGACTCCACCTTAATGATTTTACACAATCGCTTCAAAGCCAACGGACGGCGACCGGAAATCAAAATCAACAAACAGTACGGCCAACTGCCCAAAATAGAATGCCATCCCGGTCAACTCAATCAAGTCTTTATGAACCTTTTCGCCAATGCGATCGATGCCATTGAGGAAAAATTGCAAACAACCCCGAATCTGACCCCCGAAATTCAGATTCAGACGCACCTGAAAACAAAACCGAACGCTTCCCAGCCCAATTCAGTAGAAATCCGCATCCTCGACAACGGCTGCGGCATGAGTGAAAAAACCCGCACTCAACTATTCAATCCCTTCTTTACAACCAAACCCGTCGGGAAAGGGACGGGTTTGGGGAGTTCGATTAGCTATCAAATTATCGTTGACAAACATCACGGTAGCCTTAAATGTCACTCTCAAAGCGATCGCGGTACGGAATTTATTATTGAGATTCCTCTGCCTCGGGTTGCTCATCGCGCTACAATAGAAAAGCCGCAAATGGCTGAAAAGCATCCAGATCGAGATCCTTTAAGGAATCATCCTTCGTCAGTCGGCGAATGTAGCACTTTTATTCCCCATCCTGCTGCCAATGCGATTTCTCCTTGTTGAAGATGACGAAATCCTCGCTCAAACCCTCAGTACGGCTTTAGTCGAACACAACTACGTCGTTGATGTGGCCAAGGATGGCGAAGAAGGATGGGATTATGCGCGATCGTTTACTTACGATCTCATGCTGCTCGACGTGAGTTTGCCCAAATTGGATGGCATTTCCTTATGTCGGCGCTTGCGAAGTGAAAATTACCACAATCCAATTTTGTTACTCACGGCTAAAAATGCGAGTGAGGATAAAGTCGCAGGATTAGATGCGGGAGCCGATGATTATGTGGTTAAACCCTGCACCGTCCAAGAGCTTTTTGCCCGCATTCGCGCCCTATTACGTCGCTTGAACAGTTCTGGCGCACCCATCTTGGAATGGGGAGAGTTATGTTTGGATCCGAGCAGTTGCGAAGCGAGTTGGCAAAATGGACTTTTACCGTTGTCTCCGAAAGAATACGGGTTATTAGAATTATTTTTACGCAATCCCAAGCGGATTTTTAGTAAAAGTTCGATTCTCGAGCATCTCTGGTCCTTTGAAGATCCTCCGGGGGAAGAAACCGTGCGAGCGCATATTAAAGGACTGCGCCGCAAACTGAAAATGGCTCACGCCCTCGATCCCATTGAAACCGTCTATGGTATGGGATATCGCCTCAGAGAAATTGAGACAGAAGAAGAAAAAAAGAGCGGTGAGACTGCAATTTCTCTAGAAGGGATGCAGAAGAAGGGTATAAATGACCACCAAGAGAGGCAAAGAAGAGAAGAAGAGAAAGTGAAACAAGAACAACACAAAACAGAAACCACTTTAGATGCTGTCGCCCAGATTTGGGAACAATTTAAAGGTTCATTTTTAGAACGAATTGAGGAGATAGAAACAGCGATCGCGGCACTTTCTGCCAAAACTCTCAGCGAAACTTCGCGAATCAATGCCGAGAGACAGGCACACAAGCTCATTGGCTCTTTAGGAATGTACGGGTTATCCCAAGGATCGGATTGGGCACGAGAATTAGAAGTGGCATTTATCGAAATTGGTAAAACCCAAGAGAGAACGGTAAATCGAGTTAAAGTCCAACAATTGCAAACCCTCATCCATCAATTACGCCGAGAAATTGAATCTAATACTCAAACATCTCACTCCCCACTCCCCATTCCCCACTCCCCACTCCCCACTCCTCACTCCCCACTCCCCACTCCCCACTCCCTCAAACAACTCGTTTTGCTGATAGATGACGATCCGTTTTTAACGCAAGACTTGCAACAAGAAGCCTTAAAATGGAACATTCGCATGGAAGTTGCTGGAGATGTCCCTCGAGGCCGAGAAGCGATCGCTAAAACGCAACCGGATTTAGTCTTGTTGGATTTGGGCTTTCCCGAATCCCCCCGAGAAGGGTTAGTTTTATTAAAAGAATTAAATGAATGTCATCCCGATCTGCCCGTATTGGTTTTAACCGGACGCGAAGGTTTCAACGAAAGAGTTGCTGTTGCTCGTTTGGGTGGGAAAGGCTTTTTGACCAAACCTCTCTCTTCCACCCGCGTCTTAGAAAAAGTAACAGAAGTCCTCGAACGTCAATCTTTTGCTCAAACAACTATTCTCGCCGTCGATGACGATCCCCTGCTCTTAGCAAGACTAGAACAGTTTCTCGCCTCGGGACATTATAATTTTCATACCCTTGCCGATCCTCGTTTATTCTGGGAAACCTTAAACGCGATCGCGCCGGATTTATTGATTTTAGATGTAGAAATGCCCTACATCAACGGCATCGAACTCTGTCAAGTCATTCGCAACGATCCGAAATGGAAGGGGATTCCCATTTTATTTCTCTCCGCCAATCGCGATCGCGAAACCATTCATCGCATCTATCAAGTCGGGGGAGATGACTATATCTGCAAGCCTGTCACGGAACCAGAATTAATCGCCCGCATCGTCAATCGTTTGGATCGCTTGCGCTTGCTCGATAATTTAACGAGATCGGGGCATTTCAATGAGCAATGAATAATACCGACCGCTTCAGAGGAAGGCTTGAGACCGCTTCTTTTTGGTCAAACTTGAATTAACACTAAGTGGGTTTGCTTATTTCTTTTGCTTGTTTGCTAGTTTACAATCAATTTAAATTGAGTGTGAGTTCATGAGCAAGATCGTTACTATTCATTCTTATCGCGGCGGTACGGGAAAATCAAACATTGCAGTTAATATTGCAGCAAATTTAGCCTGTCAAGGGAAACGCGTGGGTTTAATCGATACCGATCTCAACAGTCCTGGCGCTCATATTCTTTTCGAGCTATCGACCGAGGCGATCGCCCCGACTCTGAACGATTATCTCAGAGGAGAATGCGCGATAGTGGATACCATTAAAACCAGTTCGGTAGAAAATCTTTATTTCGTACCGGCATCGCCGCGAGAAATCGATGTCATTACAATTGCTAAAGAGGGATTTTCTATAGAAAAATTAGTGGATGGGTGTTATCAATTTATCGAAGCCTTCGATCTGGACTATTTATTTATTGATACCCATCCCGGACTGCATGAAGAAACTCTACTACTCATTTCCATTACCGATCTGCTGTTGATTGTTTTGCGTCCAGACGAACAAGATTTTCAAGGCACCGCCGTCATGCTCGATATTACGCGCGATCGCCTCGGAGTAGAGAGCATTCTCCTGCTCAATCTCATTCCCAGTTTTATTGCCATTAATACCCTCAAAGAAAACTGCGAGAAAACTTATAAAGCCGATGTTTTGGGCGCATTGCCCCATTCTGAAGAATTCTTTGGCAGTCAGGGGATTTTTTCCATTCAGCATCCCGATCGCGAAATTTCCCAAAAATTTCAAGCATTTGCCGAACAGTTAGCTTTATTATTGCCAATAACAGAATAATCGAGAGAATTTTCGCTGATTAATTTATCTAACTATTCGCCGAAGCAGGTTCGCCGATTAAAACAAGAGAACAATTCAACTTGGAAATTACCCGCGTTGTCGTATCGCTGACCGCTAAGCCTCCAGCCGTGCGACGGCGAAGCGATCGCAGAATTACCAAATCGAACGATCGCGATGTTTTCAAAATCAGTTCGGCAATATTGTCATTCCGAGAGGTTTGAATTGTAAAAGGAACTTTAGGTTCGGTTTGTTCTAAAAATTCAGACAACAACGATTTAAATAAATCGATTTGTTCTAAAGGCATTTGGCGATCGCAAACATGTAAAAAGGTAATCTGGCCTTGATTACTATCGGCAAACAAACGGGCAAAGCGCACGGCTTGTAAAGTTTGAGGCAAAAGATCTTTGATCGGAATTAGAATGCGATGAATATCTACAGGTTCGTCAAGCAAGCGGATCGCCGCCACCGGGCAATGTGCCGACCACAAAACACTATCGAGAAAATTACCAAATAGTCGCGCTCGCAGCCCAGTTGTTTGACCCCACCCCATAATAATGATACTGGCATTTTGCTCCCTCGCACTGCGAGCAATGCCTTCAGGAATATCATCATCAATGCGAACTTTTGGCACGGCTTCCACCTCAAACATTTTACTAATTTCTATGGCTTGAGATAAAAGGCGATCGCAACGTTCGATAGATCGGGATACCTCGGGATCGTCTAAGCGAGCGTGTGCCTTAGCGATCGAGAGAGCGACGAGTTTCCCTTCCTCGTGACGAGCCAGTAAAGCGCCCATCTCGATTAAATACCCTCTTGTAAAAGGATTGGCAATAGGAACTAAAACCGTAAAAGGATAGCGCATATCCAACCATACGGGTAATTTAGACTCTGTTTCGGGTTCTTCTTCGATCGTTAACTCGGGTAAGGGCAAATTGGGAGCAAACCGCGATGTTAAAACCGGTCCGAGAATCGCCGTGACTAACATTAAAACGATGACGGCATTAAAAATCGAATCAGAAATTAATCCCACCTGTAACCCGACTAAAGCTGCCGCTAAAGTTGCCGCAACTTGGGGCAAAGATAAAGACCACATCGTGAAGCTTTCATCCCAACTATAGCGATAGAGCCATTTTGCAACCAAAGCAGCGAGAAATTTGCCCGCGATCGTTCCAACGACGATCGCCAAAGTGATTCCCAATTGCGTCGTGAGAGTCTTGACAAAAGCCTGCATATCTAAAAGCAGCCCCATATCAACAAAGAAAAAGGGAATAAATAAGGTTGCTCCCACAAATTCTACTCTTTCTTTAACAGGACTGTGACCCACCACGTCATTAACGGCTAAACCCACTAAAAACGCGCCCACAATTTTATCGATATTAATAATTTGTGCGCCGACAGCAGCCAAAAAAACAGCGAGTAAAATGAAGAGAAATTGATTATTGCGATCGTCTCCCGTGCGGCGAAAAAATTCTTTTCCTGCCCAACCAAACCCCAATAAAACGATAAGTGAATAAATTGCTAATGCTCCTAATTGTAAAAACAGAGAAGTCGGAGAAAATTCTCCTTGGTGTATAGAAACGCAAATGGCCAACACTAAAAGTGCAGCAATATCTGTAAAAATTGTTGCCCCAATGGTGACGGTGACAGCTTGATTGCGAATCACTCCCAAGCGATCGACAATGGGATAGCCCAAAAGAGTATGAGACGCGAACAAAGAACCGATAAGAATCGACGCATTCCAACCCATCCCAAAAGTACGACCCACGAGTGTACCGATAATCAGAGGGAATAAAAAAGTTGCTAAGCCAAATCCTAGCGATCGGTTCTTCGTTTTACGAAATTCATTGAGATCGATTTCTAATCCGGCGACAAACATGAGATAAATTTTGCCTGCATCCGAAAGCAATTGCATGATCTCTTGATCGGGATCGAGAAAGTTTAATCCACTCGGTCCGATCGCGATGCCCGCAACCAAAAGTCCCACTAATCCGGGTAATCTCAAACGCTCAAAAATTGGCGGAATGGTTAAAATAATTAACAATAAAACGGTATAGGCAACAATAGGTGTATCGGGAACGAGAGCGAGGAAGTTTTCCATAGTTGTAACGATAAGTAAAAATGAGCATATAACGTTATATGCTCATTTTTAGATTTTAGCGATCGCTGATTTTGTGAAATGAGTTATTCTTTGCCTATTTTAGCGATCGCAGGATCTTCAGATTCTTCAGAATCTAAAGGGTCAATTTCTGAGGTGTGAATTTGGTTGGCAAGATCGGGATGATTGGCCTCCAGTTTTGCCAAGGCGATTCGCAAGGCTTCGACTCGCGTAGCCACGTGGTTTTCCCGAGGAATGCGGTCTAAAATATTGAATCGTTGCAAGCGTTTCTGAACCTTTCCTTCTGCCCCAACCACAAAAACATCCAGGGCTTTATCGTAAGCAGCATCAACGGTTTTTTCTAAGGCAAGGGTTGCCGTTACCCCCAACAAAGGAACATCGATTAAATCAATCAACAGCACTTCATAATTATCGAGAATAGACTGCCGTTGAGTAATTGCTTTGGCTGCCCCAAAACTCATCGGACCACCGAGGTGCATTAACAAAATTTTGCCTTTTGCAGCTCGAAATAGCTGTTTGGCTTCGGGATCGGCGAGAACTTCTCCGGTAGGTGCATCAATTGATTTAACCCGGTCGGCTTGAATATCTGCCAAGCGCTTAATCGTGAGCATATTGGCAACGAAAACTCCCAAACCCACTGCCATAATTAAGTCCACAAAGACAGTTAATAACATGACGGCATACATGATTGCAGCAGCACGTATGGAGAGTTTGTGGGCGCGGCGGAGGAATTTCCAATCAATAATATCGATGCCCACTTTTAAGGCAATTCCTGCCAAAACAGCGAGAGGAATTTGGCGAGTTAAAGTACCGGCTCCCATGACAGCGATAAATAAAATTCCCGCACGAGTCAGTCCCGATAATGCCGAGCGTCCACCAGTTTGAATATTAACAACAGTTCCCATTGTCGCCCCGGCACCGGGTAAACCACCGCATAAACCCGAAACAATATTACCAATTCCTTGACCGATTAATTCTTTATCAGAATTGTGTTGAGTTTGGGTCAAACTATCAGCAATTACCGACGTTAAAAGAGAGTCAATACAACCCAACATCCCCAAAACGACACCATCGACAATCATGATATTGATCTGGTCAATGCTAAAAGTTGGGAGTTGCAGTTGAGGCAGTCCCATCGCAATTTCCCCAATGCGACGAATTTCTACATCATTGAAGAAAACAAGAGAAACAACTGTTCCCAAGACTAAGGCCAGTAATTGCGGCGGACAGATTTTTTTTAAGCGAGAAGGCGTGAAGAAAATTAGTGCAACCGTCAAAACCCCTAAAATAGTTTCGATCGGATTGAAATTGGCTAATAAGTCTGGAAGCCCAGTTATGGCACCCAAAACCCCACCTTTTGGACCTGCCTGTCCGAGAAAAGGAGCGATTTGCAAAATGATGAGGATTAACCCGATCCCGGACATAAACCCGGAAATGACGGTATAAGGCATGAGGGTGACATATTTCCCCAACCGCAATGCCCCGAAAATAATTTGAAAAAGTCCCGCCAGCATCACGACGGTAAAGGCCATGGCTAGGCCGTTTTCGGGATTATTGGCTTGCATGGTGGCAACTACGGCAGTCATCACCACGGTCATGGGTCCGGTGGGTTCGGAAATGAGAGTGGGAGTGCCGCCAAACAAGGCAGCAAAGAAGCCCACGCAAACGGCTCCCCACAGTCCCGCCTCGGGACCTGCTCCAGAGGCAACCCCGAAGGCGAGAGCCATGGGCAGAGAGATAATGGCGGCGGTGAGTCCGCCGAAGAGGTCGCCTCGTATATTGCGAAAGTGAATCTGATTGGTAATGTTTAATGTGGACATCACATTGAGAAAAAATTATTGTTTTTTGAAAATTCATTGATTTAAGTCTATGATTAGCATAACAGCGATCGCTCAATAACACTCAAGTTTAAATTAAAAAAATTAGTCTAATTTTCAAGATTGACTTATAGATAAAGCGTTGGAGGTCATCCATGCAGGCAACACTACATCAATTAAAGGTTTTTGCTACGGTAGCACGGCACAGCAGTTTCACGCGGGCTGCGGATGAGTTGAATATCACGCAACCGACAGTATCGAGTCAGGTTAAGCATTTAGCGAAGGCAGTAGGGTTGCCTTTATTCGAGCAAATTGGCAAACAGTTGTATTTAACTGAAGCAGGGGAAGCGTTGGTGGAAACGTGCAAGGATGTGTTCGATCGCCTCGATAATTTTGAGATGCAGGTGGCGGATCTCAAGGGCATGAAGCGAGGAAAGTTGCGTTTGGCGGCCGTGACAACCACCAAATATTTTGTCCCGAGATTGTTGGGGGCATTCTGCGGCACTTATCCCGAAATTGATATTTCTTTGCAAGTCACAAACCATCAACATATTATTCAACGTATGGCGCATAACGAGGACGATCTCTACATCCTCAGCCATCCTCCGGAAGATATCGACTTACAAGTGCAAAAGTTTCTCCCCAATCCTTTAGTGGTGGTGGCAAAATTAGAGCATCCTCTTGCCAAAAAGCAGAATATTCCCATTGAGCAATTGAACGGAGAACCTTTTATTTCTCGCGAGGCGGGATCGGGTACGAGACGGGCAGTGCAGGAGTTATTTGGCAAGCATAAAGTTTCCGTGCGCGTGCGGTTGGAATTGGGCAGTAATGAGGCGATTAAACAGGCGATCGCAGGAGGATTGGGAATTTCTGTTCTTTCCCAACACTCTCTTTTTCCCGATGAGTTACAACGAGAATTAACCATCTTAGACGTTCGCGAATTTCCCATCGAACGCTATTGGTATGTCGCTTATCTCGGCAGCAAACAGCTTTCAGCGATCGCGCAAACATTTCTCGAGTATCTCCTCGAGCAATGTCAAAACTTATAACTAACGTTAGTTCGGATTAAGGCTATTTTTTGACCAAGACAAACGCATCGAGAGAGATGCCCTCTTGGTTGGGGAAACCCTGTTGGCTAACGGCGACTCGTCGAACGATGAATCCTCCTGCCTACAGGCGGAGGAGAACGTCAAATAGCCACCGCGTTGGTTGCCGGGCCAGGGGAGTACCGGCAGATCGCGACCTGTCTGGGATCATCTGCCCATCAGCGCCTGGGCGAGGCCGATGAAGAGCGGTATTCCGATGGCAAGTGCAACCGGCGTGCCGACGGCTGTGGATGAGCCGATGTAGGCGGAAGGATTGGCCGACGGGATACCAGCTCGTAAAGTGGGCGGCCCTGAGATATCTGAACTGGAGGCGGCGATGACGGCTAGGAGCACAACGCCGCCAGGGCTGAATCCCGTGGTGACGTGGGCAATCATGCCGAAACCGAAGGCTATAAGCCCATGCAGCAGTGGCCCCACCGCAGCATATAGAGCGTACCACTGACCCACCTTGCGCAGCTCGCCAAGCCTTGCGGTGGCTTCCATACCCATTACCAGCATCAGTATTGAAAGCAGGCCACGGAAGAGGGGATTGAAGAAGCTCTCATAGACACTTTCCGGCCGGGTCAGCACGCCTAGAGCGAGGCCGAGCAGCAGTGCCGATAGGGCAGATCCTTGGAGGCTTTCCTTCACAATGGGCCATATTTTGACCCGCTTGCCTGCGGTATCGCGCTTGGGATACCCGCGTGCGGTAATACCCTGCTCGCCGAAATACTCCTGCTTGCTGAGATCCTCGTCTGCGGTATCGCGTTGCTTGCTGATATAAACACTGGCCAAGACGATCGCCGTCACGAGGGCTGGGATGTCCATGAAGGGATAGAGTGCGGCGGCCCAGGCTTCGTATTCAACGCCTTCCGTTTCCAGTAGCGTCAGGGCGGCGGCGAGGGTAGAACCACTCACGGCACCAAACAAGCCCGCAGTCGCAATGGCATCCACTGTTTTGACTTTCGGCAGCTTGGCCAACGTGTAGCGCCCGATGAACACGATCAGAATCCCCGTTATCATGGCGAACACCGCAGGCAACAGCATCTCTGCCAGATTAGCATTGCGGATCGCAATGCCGCCGCTCAGGCCAACTTTTAAGAGCAGCATGAAGACGATGAACTTATAGATCGCATCTGGAATTGCCAGTCTGCTATTGACGGCAGCAACGACCATACCACCAATCAGAAAGCCGAGTGTCGGGGATTGCAACTTCGCGAGGAAGAGTGTCAAGAAATCGGACAAAAAATCCACGTAGTAAATCCTCCTTGATTAGATATTAGGGGTCAGGACGACAGGCAAGCATGGCCTCGAATCTTGGATGGCTGGCTGCACGTATCCGGGTGAGCAGCGAGTCAACCCGTCAATCCATAGACAAAAATCTATGCTTTTGCCCTGAACGATATTCTTAAGTTTATACTTAAATTTGCTATAGCTCTAAAGTTCATCATCATATATTATCTAAACCGATTGATAAGCTGAGCTTTTGATAACTGGCGCGGAGATAACGGCTGAGCAAAGATAAGTTTTTTTTATGAAACACTTCCGTTAATCTGAGTCAATCTTTCTCAACAGAGGGTAGTGGATTCGCCGATCTTTGGCATAAACTTAAAGATGTGATTCAAGGGCAAAACTATAGAGTCTTGCCTTGAATTGTCGTAACAAAACGCATCAAGAGGTAATCCATATGACCCAGCAAGCCAGCAAGCTCGTCATCGTCACAGAAAAGTTGCTGCTGAAAAAGATCGCCAAGATCATCGACGAAGCCGGGGCTACCGGTTATACGGTGGTGGATGCTGGTGGTAAAGGTAGTCGTAACGTTCGCTCGTCGGGACAACCCACCGTTTCCGAAACCTACGCAAATATAAAGTTCGAGGTGCTTACTCCCAATCGGGAGATGGCCGTGAAGATTTCGGATGAGGTCGCAGCGCAGTTTTTCGACAATTATTCGGGCATCGCCTATCTCTGTGACGTGATGGAGGTACTGCACGCGCACAAGTTCTGACCAAAAAACCCAGCAATCTCATTTTGGCAATAAGATTTCAAACACTGGGAATCTCGTTTTTGTGATGACATTTGAGAGATTCAAGAGAGCTAGATTTAAGCAATCCAAGCTGCTTTTGTTATTTGGCTTAACTGATGCACGCTCTAATAACTGTTAACTGATAATTGTAAGCATGCCGCGATCGCCGTCTAATTCTGCCATTACTCCCACGGGGAGAGCAGCATTAACACCATCGTGACCGAAAGGCAAATCGGAAACAATCGGAATGCCCAAATCTGCAAGGCGATCGCGCAACATCTCTTCTACGGTCCAATCTCCCGGATTGCCTTCACACTGAGAGAAACGACCCAAAGCAATGCCGACAACCCCTTGAAATACACCGAGAAGTCGCCATTGAGTGAGCATGCGATCGAGACGATAGGGGGATTCTGCCACATCTTCTAAAGCCAAAATTACATTCTCTAACACGGGTTGGCAATTTGTTCCCAATAAATGCGTCGCGACGGTTAGATTAGCGGGTAACAATATCCCGCGAGTTTTTCCACCTCCCCACCCTTGTCCTGCGATCGGGTCAATGGGGCGACCTTCCAAAAGATCGAAGAGTCTTTTTTGCGACCAATCCGGCTCTGCGGCTAAAGTCGTTAATACAGGAGCATGAACCCCACCGCCCATCTGTTCTCGCATTAAACTCCACAATAGTCCGGTAATATCCGAAAACCCAATTAACCACTTGCTAACTGGTGACTGGTGACTGGTGACTGGTGACTGATAATGATGCCAATTCCAGTGTTCTAATAAGCGCATGCTCCCATAACCTCCACGAGAACAGAGAATTCCCTTGCATTCTGGATCGAACCATGACTCGGCAAGGCTGTGACGGCGTTGTTCGTCTGTTCCAGCAAGATAACCGTAGCAATGATTCCAATGTTTGGTATATTCCAGACGATAGCCGCGATCGCGCCAAATATCCACGCCGAGTTGAAAGCGATCGCGCTCTTTCAAATTTCCACTGGGAGAGACAATCCTCAGTAAATCTCCCGGTTGTAAGCATGGTGGTAACGAGATTTTGACATTCGCATTGTGACAGTTAACTTGCATCGATTTGTCTTTTTTACCTATACCTTATTGATATTAAGACATTGAATCGAGCAACTCATCCATTGTCGGGGCTTTTCCCATTGCCCCGCACACTTTAAAAATTAAATCTCCCTCCAATTCGCCCTCGAGTTGCAAGTTTTGCAGCATAAACGTATCTCCCTCTCCCGTCAGATCGATGATTTGGCCCCAGTGCAGATTCTCCGTTGCGAGGGAGAATAAGGGACGCGATGTGTTTTCCAGTTGAGGATCGGTGAGAATATCTTCGACTGTCCCCTTGGGAACGAACATGAGACCAAAGCGATCGCCGGGTTGCAGGGTTAAAGTTTGCGTGCCCCTCTCGATATCTTCCGAGGCAGTTTTCAAGCGATCGTGAGTCAGAGTATAGCCAAATTGCGATTGACTCGCACCACGCAAGGCCGCTGCTTGAATAAAGGCTTGAGATCCCAAAATAAACTCATCCATCCCATCCAAACTAAAGAGCGCCACTTCTCCTTGGTAGGTGCCGCCATCAAAAAGAAAATCGATCTTGATTTCCCCAGTATCGTCCACCGTGAAGAACCCCGCTAAAAACTCGGAAGTGGCAGCTTCGCTCTTATCGAATTCCGTCCCTAACATCGGATATTCAGCAAAATCGCAGTCTTCGAGATCGCGATTATCGAGATAGTCTCTCTCGATTTCTCCTTGAAAATGGCGATCGCGTCCAAAATCGCTATCGCTGCCAAAATCCAAGCCGAATAGATAACTGGGGGTTAAAATGGGTTCGAGAATCAAGATTTTAAACTTTCGAGCTTGTTGGGACTGACTGAAAAATTGTTGCTGTAGGTTTTGCCAAATACGCTGCAAGAAATTCATGACGGAGATCTGATAGGAGGACAAAAGCAAAAGCGATCGGGTTCATCAAGACAGCACAGTCTTGACCGTCAAACGATTTCGTCCGACTGTCAAAAGGCAATTTTAATGACCTCATCGACAAATGCTAAAGATGCTTCTGCAACGCGAGATTCATAAGTTGAGATGCGCTGCATTCATTTCTTAACTCTGATTATCAGCTTGCCAGATATTTCACGACTTTTAAGATCGTTTGAGATCGGTATCTATACCGATCTCAAACGATCTTGACAATAAATATTCTTACGGATAGTAGCGAGTTTGCGCTCCATTCAGATGGGTATATTTTCTCTGGGGTGGATTGTGTGGAGATTATGCACTTTTTGGGAAAAACTTTTTTGCGATCTTGGCAAAGCGAGACACAGTGGGGATCTCAGACCTCAAAAAAAATGTAGGGGTATTTTCGCAATACCCCTACGGTTCAAATTTTTAATTTTCCTCTGCTTTTAACGGAAGCGATCGGGATTGAGCGATCGCCCGGGGCGATGATTGCCCAAACGATGCAAACTCGAACCCGTCCCCCCATCAGAAGGGGCGAGAAAAGGTTTTAAATTAATTGCCCCAGGAGAAGTCAAGCGAATATTGCCACTAGAAGATGTATTTCCCGTGTTCAAAATATTTCCCAGTTGCCCCAATTGTTCGAGAATATCGTTGGGAGAATTGCCTTCTGCAAATGTGGCCACTCCTTGAGTCGATTCTCCACCATCGGCAAGGGTAAGATTTTCAAAAACGCGATCGCGCACGATCTCGGAACTTTGTCCGGGAGGTACGGTTAAGACAATGCGACAGGAGGGATCTTTTTCTGTGGTGACGCAAACAACATCATAGTTATTTTCCGTGGAGTTTTGCAATTCCACCAACCCATCGGGGCGATATTGTTCGAGACGTTGGGCAATAACCTCGCACCGTTTTTGCGGAGTCCATCCCCCTCCCAAAGCTTGAGGAACTGCCCAAGGATAAGAATCTTCTTGCTCTTTGGGGGAGTACATGACTGTCGGTGCGCCTTCATTCATTTCACAAGCAAACCGAGGGGAGTTATCCGTGCTAACCGCTTCTTCTTCCGTATCTGAGGAAGAATCTTCTGCGGTTTCTTCGGAGTCGGTTTCTGCGGAGTCGAGTTCAGCAATTTGCAGAAAGGGAACTTCTGGGGATTCTCCGACGACAGAAGAAAAAGCGAAGGCGTTGCCACTCATTAACAGAGCAAGAGTCGTGAGGGAAAAGCCGATTCCTTTGAGAATTGAAGTTGAATTGCTCATGGGTTTAAGATCGTGAGTTTGGGAATAAAAAATAATGAGTCATTGCAATGAACAACGAACAATGAACTCGGGTTCGGGTAGAGGCTGGAAAACCCTTTTTTAAGTCAAAAGTAGAAAGACACTTTTGAGATTAAGAGATTCGTGATATTGGTAGAGCAAGTCCCAAAAACACGACGATTTTCTCCTTGTCCGTGTTCCCATCCTCGGTATTCCCGTCATAATAAACCGATGCGATCGGGCGGCCAAAACCGGAATACAGCACGACCGATCTCGTTATTTTCTGGCAAAAAGCCCCAAATGTGGGAATCATTGCTATTGTTGCGGTTGTCTCCCATCATAAATAGGGCGCGATCGGGAACTTGTGCGGGTAGTAGGCGATAATGAGGGGGAGCGGCAATGTAATCTTCTTGTAAGGGGCGATCGTCGATGTAGACGAGGCCGTCGTGAATTTCGACTTTTTCTTGGGGTGTGGCGATCGTTCGTTTAATAAAGGCTTGATCGACGGTATACCCTTGTTTTTGTAGGAAAGCGGGAGGGCTAAACACGAGAATATCTCCCCGTTGAATGGGGCGAAAATAATGCGAGAGCTTTTCTACCACGACGCGATCGCCGACGTGCAGGGTCGGATACATGGAATCTGAGGGAATGTAGCGGGGTTCGGCGATAAAGGTGCGAATGATTACAACGAGGATTAAGGCGATCGCGATAACTTGCAGGTTTTCCCAAAGCAATTTGCGCCAATGGGTCGGTTGTGAGGGGCTGGATTCTTCTTTTTCGTCTATATTCTTTTCGGGAGAAGTCATTTCAATGAACAATGAGCAATGAATAGAACCTCCCTGCGCTTTAAGGGGGAGGGTTGAAGTTAGAATATCATTATCTCTGGGCATTCTTTCTTTGGGTTGCTAGTTCTGCCGCTAGGGCGATCGCGGCTTTCATACTGGTTGCATCGGCGATCCCTTTGCCAGCAATATCAAAGGCGGTGCCGTGATCGGGAGAGGTACGAATAAAGGGTAAGCCAATGGTTGTATTAATGGCGCGATCGAAGGCCATTAATTTCACGGGGATGAGTCCTTGATCGTGATACAACGCCAGATAAGCATCAATTGAACTCGTGGCACCGCTATACCACGATCGCCCGGGTTGCACCCAAAGGGTATCGGGAGGAACTGGTCCGATTAGTTGAATTTGAGGGCGATCGCGTCGCTCTTTTTCCAGCCAAGGGATGAGCCAATCTTGCTCTTCTGTTCCCAATTGTCCGGATTCGCCACTATGAGGATTTAATCCAGAGATGGCAATACAAGGATTGTCAATACCAAAGTCAATTTTAAGACAATCAATTAATAAATCTAACTTCCAGTGCAGTAACTCTGAGTTCAAGGCTGTGGGGACTTGGCACAAAGGAATGTGAGTGGTGGCTAAAAGTACGATTAATGAATAATGGCTGTGGGGCGATCGTGCTGCAAATAACATCCCGTAGCGATCGCATCCGGCTTTTGCTGCCAGTACTTCAGTTTGCCCCGGATAATTATATCCTGCTGCTTGCCAAAGAGATTTGGCAATGGGAGCCGTGACAATGCCTTGAAATTCTCCGGCAAGAGTGCGATCGATGGCGGTTTCTAAATAGGCAAAACTGGCGGCACCGCTTGCAACATTGCCTTGACCCCATTTGATGAGAGCGCGATCGCAAGGCACTTCAAGGAGCGGAAATCCTTCCGGATCGGCTAACTCTTCCACGCCTACTGCCCGCAAATGTCGATAAGTAGAGTTTAATAGCGTCTTTGTCCCAATCAGACAAATTTGATATTTTTCATAAATTGCAGGGTCTGCTAAGGCTTTCAGCACGACCTCCGTGCCAATTCCGGCAGGGTCTCCTAGGGTAATAGCGAGAGAGGGTTTGAATTCCACGGTTTAATTTGGTTTTGAGACTTCCGTGTTTTACAATACTCTTTGATTGATTAAAAATTTTGCGATCGCTTAAGGAGAATCACGAATGACTGCTAACGATCTAATGATCAATGCTGGTTTACTATCATTTTCTCTCATTCTTGTGGGTTTGGTTTTAGGATTTTTTATCCTTAAACTCCAAGGTGGAGAATAAAATTAAACTGTTGCCAATGGGAACGGAAGAGCGAAAAATATATTTCTGAAATATATTATCGATCGTTCCTTCCCTTTCTCAATATTTATTCCCATATTATCAACCTATATTATCAACCATGTCTGACATAAAACCATCCATAGAATTTTTCCAAGGGATTTCTGAAGAATTAACGAATGTTAGATTACGACAAGGCAAAGAAACAGGTATTCGTAATGTTTTAATGTTTTTTCGTCAATTGCAGGCTTTAGATGTATTAAATAGTTATACCAAAAAAGCGACTGGAACATTAAGATTGGTGGATTCTGAAGGCGAAATTAATGTGACTCCCAGTTCGGTTAAAATTCGCTACGGTGGCGATGATGGCGACGATCTCATGGGGGTAGAATGTCAAATCGACATCGATCGCGACGATCATTGGGAACGATTAATGCGCTTTCTCAATCGCTATGCTGAAGCAAATGATATGGGTTATCAGGACAGCGAACAGTAAACAGTAAACACGAACAATTAATAATTCTTAATTATGAAAATTGCAATTACAGGTGGAACGGGATTTGTGGGCAGTCGTTTGGTAGAAAAACTAAAGGAGAAAAAGGAAAATATTCTGATTTTGACGCGCAATGAAGAACGTGCAAAGAAAATGTTTCCTACTGCTGTTTTTCCTAATCTCGAAGTTGTGACTTATACGCCCAAACAATCGGGAGATTGGCAAGAGAAAATTGCTGGCTGCGATGCGGTCGTCAATTTAGCGGGAGAATCTCTTGCGGAAGGGCGATGGACGAGCGATCGCAAGCGAGAAATGTTAGAAAGTCGCCAGATCGGGACGCAAAAAATTGTCGAAGCGATCGCGAAAGCTAATCCCAAGCCTCAAGTTTTAATTAATGCTTCAGCAATTGGGTATTATGGGACCAGCGAAACTGAAAAATTTGACGAAAATAGCCCATCGGGAGATGATTTTCTCTCCGAAATTTGCCAAAAATGGGAAGCGGAAGCCGAAAAAGTTAAGGAAAATAATGTCCGTTTGGTTATCCTGAGATTGGGAATTGTTTTAGGCAATGGTGGCGCGATCGCTAAAATGTTAACCCCTTTTAAACTCTTTATGGGGGGCCCCATTGGCACAGGCAAACAGTGGTTTTCTTGGATTCATCGAGAAGATGTGGTTAATCTCATTGTAGAAGCGATCTCGCAGCCTGAAATTGTCGGCGTTTATAATGCCACAGCCCCAAATCCCGTTCGCATGGAAGAATTTTGCCAAACATTCGGAGAAGTCTTGAACCGTCCTTCTTGGCTTCCCGTTCCCAGTTTTGCCATTGAAACGCTCTTAGGAGACGGCGCGATCGTCGTTTTGGAAGGTCAGCAAGTCCAACCGAAAGCCGTGGAAGCCTTAGAATTTAACTATCAATATTCTACGGTTAAATCTGCCCTACAAGAAATTCTAATTTAGATATCTTATTCACTGTTCGCTGTTCGCTGAAATGACAAAAATAATAAGGTCTCAAGCCTCCCGCTTTAGCGGTCGGAACTGATAACTGATAACTGATAACTGATAACTGCAATGACAATTTGGGTAAACGAACAAATCGATCCATCAGGTATGATTCATGCTTGTATTGCTTGTTGCAATGAAGAGCAAGCAAAAGCCTGTCACGAATCTTTTGCCAGCAATCTTTCTCAACAACAAAAATCAGAAGGCTGGCTGGCCCGCTTGCGAACAGTAGAATCTTGGGATGATGTTCCCGTTAATGCCCTAAAATTAAGCTAGATTGCTCATTGCTCATCAATAATTGCTTATCCTGAAGCTCTGCTGAAAGGTTTATTTTTCGTTGCTATAAATTACCCATTAATGCCCTAAAATTCAATGAGATGGGTAATCGAGAATGAATAATTACTGATTGCTCATTGTTCATTGCTCATTGTTCATTGAAATGACCGAAGCAAAACAGACAGGCTTGGGAACTTTTGGAGGAGTCTATACCCCCTCCATCTTGACCATTTTAGGGGTGATCATGTACCTGCGCTTCGGCTGGGTCGTGGGCAATGTGGGGTTATTAGGAACTCTCGCGATCGTCACGCTTTCGACCTCAATTACTTTGCTCACCGCCCTTTCCGTGAGCGCGATCGCCACCGATCGCGTGGTCAGAGTGGGAGGGGCTTATTACATGATCAGTCGATCGCTAGGCATTGAAACAGGTGGTGCGGTGGGCATTCCCCTTTATTTTGCCCAAGCCTTATCCGTCGCCCTTTATACCATCGGCTTTGCCGAAAGTATCGTCAAAACCTTTCCCGCCCTCAATCAAACCTACGTCGCCCTGATCACGACGATTTTCGTCGCCTTTTTAGCGTTTACCTCCGCCAGTCTCGCCATTCGCGCCCAATATTTCATCATGGCGGCGATCGTCCTCTCTCTCATCTCGCTTTTCTTCGGCCAACCCGTAGAACCCACGGCGATCGAATGGTGGAATGGAGAGGGGGAATCATTCTGGGTCGTGTTTGCCGTCTTTTTCCCCGCCGTTACGGGCATTATGGCAGGAGTTTCTTTATCGGGAGATTTGCGAGATCCCACCAAATCTATTCCCATCGGCACCTTAGCCGCCGTAGGTACGGGTTATCTCATTTATATGGGCTTACCTCTCATCCTCGCAACCCGTGCCGATGCCGCCACTCTGATTGCAGATTCCTTGATTATGAAACAGATGGCATTTTGGAGTCCGACGATTTTATGGGGAGTTTGGGGGGCAACGTTGAGTAGCGCCCTCGGCAGTATTTTAGGTGCGCCGCGAGTATTGCAGGCTTTGGCACGAGATGGGGTTTTGCCTCCTTGGATGAACATTTTGGGACAAGGAAGCGGCAAAGAAGACGAACCGCGCATCGGTACCGCCGTGACTCTCGGGGTGGCGATCGCGGCAGTTTGTCTCGGGGATCTCAATTTAATTGCCCCGATATTAACCATGTTTTTTCTCACCACTTACCTAGTCTTAAATGTTTCTGCCGGCATCGAAGGACTCTTGCAAAGCCCTTCTTTTCGCCCTACCTTCCGCGTCCATTGGAGCCTTTCTCTCCTCGGGGCGGCGGGGTGTTTAGCCGTCATGTTTCTCATTAATGCCGTGGCAACGGTTATCGCTGCTGCGATCGTCTTGAGCATCTATTTTTGGCTACAACAGCGAGAATTGGTAACAACATGGGGAGATGTGCGGCGAGGGCTGTGGATGGAGTTGCTGAGGATCGGGATTTTGCAAATTCGCCACGAAGAAGATACGAAAAACTGGCGACCTCACATTCTCGTGCTTTCCGGCATTCCACGCAAGCGTTGGTCGTTGATCGAACTCGCCGACGGATTTACCCACAACCGAGGATTAATAACCGTTTCCAGCGTTCTACCTAGCGGATCGCGAGATCTCGCACAACAAACAGAATTAGAGCGCACGTTAGTTGATTATCTCGAACGTCGTGGGGTACAGGCATTAGTCCGGGTGGTCACTGCAGCCAATACATTTGAAGGGGCGTATCGCTTGGTCGAGACTTATGGGCTGGGTGCCATCGTTCCTAATACAATTGTTTTGGGAGATAGTGAAAATGCGGACATTCGCGATCGCTACTGTCAGATGATTCGCGATATTCACAGAGCCAAACGCAGTATTGTCATTTTACGAGAAAATGGCGATCGCGGATTTGGCGAGCGATCGCGCATCGATATTTGGTGGGGAGGATTGCAGGCTAATGGGAGTTTAATGCTTTTACTGGCTTATTTATTATGTAAAAATATTAGTTGGCGCAAAGCGAAAATTTATTTGAATTTAGTCGTTCCCGATCGCGCCGCCGCCGAAGCCGCACAAACTAATTTAGAAGAGTTAATTGCTAAATTACGCATTGCGGCTTTACCCCAAGTTCTGATTGCGGAAGGGCGCTCTTTTAACGAAATTCTTCACAGTTCTTCTATTAATGCCGATCTCGTCTTGTTAGGCATGGCAACCCCAAAAGATAATTCTTTTACCACTTATTATGAGAAATTACAAGCTGGCGTTACCGGACTCCCGACCACTCTATTCGTTCTCGCCGCCCCAGATTTTGCCTTTGAGGAAGTATTAGGAGAATCAACCTGATGAGAAAGAATTTTCACGGAATAGAGTTTTAGCGTTTCATCCGCCAGAAATTCGTCCTCATACGGAATTTACCGTGAGTTCACTCCCGGTTTGGGTTACAATCGAGGGCAGAAAAAATAGCTGCGATCGCAAAATTCCCATGCCTTTTACCCCCAAACCCATTACCTTTGGAACCGACGGCTGGCGCGGTTTAATTGCTGCCGATTTCACTTTTGAGCGAGTCACTTTAGTCGCTCCAATTGCGGCGGAAGTTTTGGCTGAAAATTTCGGCAAGACAACGGGCAGTAACTTAATTGCTGTGGGCTACGATCGCCGTTTTATGGCAGAATCTTTTGCTAAAGCTGTAGCAGAAGCAGTACGAGAAGCGGGTTTTGATGTCCTCCTCGCCGATAATTACGCTCCTACCCCCGCGTTATCATGGGCAGCGAAACAACAAAATGCTTTAGGCGCATTAGTTCTCACGGCCAGTCACAATCCGGCGGGCTATTTGGGATTAAAAGTAAAAGGAGCATTTGGGGGCTCGGTTACAAAAGAGATCACTCAAAAAATTGAGGATTTAATTCCTCGCGGTTTTGTAGTGGGGAAAACATCGGGAAAATTGACATATTTCGATCCGTGGGAGAGTTATTGTACGGAATTACGCGCCAAGGTCAATATTGCTAAAATCGCGAATGCCATCGCTTCCGGCAAAATCCGCGTTTTTGCCGATGTCATGCACGGTGCGGCAGCGACAGGATTGAAGCGGTTGTTAGGGGTAGAAATTGAGGAAATTAATGGCGATCGCGATCCCCTCTTTGCGGGGGGCGCACCGGAACCTCTCCCCAAATATATCCCGAAACTCTTCGGTGTTATTCGCGAGGCAGCACGGGAAGGAAAAGACGAGATTCGCGTGGGATTTGTCTTTGATGGGGATAGCGATCGCATTGCCGCAGTCGATGGGGCGGGCAATTTTCACAGTTCGCAAATTCTCATTCCCATTCTCATCGAACACTTATCCCAGCGCAAAGGATTTAAAGGAGAGATCGTTAAAACGATTAGCGGTTCCGATCTGATTCCTCGCTTAGCAGAATCTTATAATATTCCCTTGTACGAGACTGCGATCGGGTATAAATATATTGCCGATCGAATGCTATCGGCCGAAGTTCTCCTCGGAGGGGAAGAGTCGGGAGGAATCGGTTACGGCACCCACATTCCCGAACGAGATGCTTTACTATCGGCGCTTTACGTCCTTGAAGCAGTGGTGGAATCCGGGCGGGACATTGAGAATATATATGCAGACTTACAGGCACGGGCGAATTTTAACTCGACATACGATCGCATCGATCTCCCCCTCGCCAGTATGGAAGAACGCGGAAAACTCATCGCACTCCTGCAAACTGATACCCCCAAAGAAGTTGCCGGACAAGCAGTAACCGATTGTTTGACCATTGATGGCTACAAATTCCGTTTAGCGGATGGAAGTTGGTTACTGGTACGATTTAGCGGCACAGAACCGGTTTTGCGGCTTTATTGCGAAGCAGCAGATGATGCGAGAGTCAAGAAAACTTTAAATTGGGCAAAAGATTGGGCAAATTCAGCAATTTAGAGCAGCAATTAACATTTTTTCTAAAAATCAGAGGTATGTTAATTGTTAATTATTAATTGTTAATTGCTCTTTGAAATGCCTGCTCATTACGATCGCATTGCTAAATTGTACGTGAAAACCCAAGCTAATCCCTACCGTTTTCATATTGAAGAATATAACTTTTTACAAATCCTTGGGGATATTACTGGGCGATCGGTGCTCGATCTGGCTTGTGGGGATGGGCTGTATACCCGACAATTTAAAGCAAGAGGAGCTTATCGGGTAATCGGAGTAGATATTTCCGCCAAAATGATCGAACTGGCACGAGAACGGGAAAAAGAGCATCCTTTGGGGATTGAGTATCTCGTTAAGGATGCGCTTAAACTGGGTAAAATTGGAGAATTCGATCGCGTTGTTTCTTCCTATTTATTAGCCTACGCACAAACGCGATCGCAACTATTACAAATGTGTCAGACAATATTTATCAATCTCAAACCGGATGGGCGTTTTGTTAGTATCAATACCAACGATCGTTTTATTCGCGAAGGGTGTTCGCGCTTAAAAAAGTACGGATTGTCTTGGCGATGTCCTCTTTTCCTGCATGAAGGAGATGCGATCGCTTTTACTTTAAAAACGGCTGATGATGGCAAAAATGTTCACTTTGATAATTACTATTTCAGTCGTGCAACTTACGAAGAAGTTTTACAAGAAGTGGGGTTTGCGGAAATTCAATGGCATCAAATTATCGTCTCTCCAGAAGGAATTGAGGAAAAAGGAAGAGAATTTTGGCAAGATTTTCTCGATTACCCGATTTTAATTGGTATTGAATGTTTAAAAGCGAAAGAAGAAGTCATTTCAATGAACAATGAACAATAAAAGCGATCGCTTTAAGAAAAAGAGGAGAAGCGATCGCTCAATATTGAATTTAAGTATCGTAAACTCGGGCTTCGAAGGCTTCGGGATTTTCTTCGCAATACTCTTCAAAATAGGTTTGTTCTGGCTTTTTAGCACGTTGATGAGCCAATTCTGCTTGTAATTCTTCCACAATATCCCAAGCAGAGGCGCATTCTGGAGAAGTCGCACCCTTTTCAGCACAAACCGATCGCGCGGCATCTCGTGCCTTGGTAATTTCCTCTTCTAAGGTTAATTCTTTGGGTTGTTCGACAAAATTACTTTTGGTAATAATATCTGTAATCGAGACAATGCCCAGTAACTTTTCTTTGATGACGGGAGCGCGACGTATTCCCGTATTGGCGAATAAGCGAGCAACGTATTCCACCCCGAGATCGGGATTGACGGAGATACAGGGTTTCGTCATGATTTCATAAACCCGAATATTTTTGGGATCTTTGCCATAGGCTGCAACCTTATAGGCAATATCGGTTTCCGTTACCATCCCATAAGCATCCTCGTCAGTGCGACGGGAGACTATTAGCGATCGCAACCCTTTTTCTTTCATAATTTTCACGGCTTCTGCGACGGTAGCAGAGCCGCGAATGGTGGCAACCTCTGTTGTCATAATATCCGATGCTTTCATTTTCGTCTGTCCTCAAAATAGGCCAAGTGTTATTGTTCTAGGAATGGGCAGAAAGAACAAGCCCCAAAGTATAGAAAGCGATCGCAACTCCTAAACCTAACAAAAAGCAGGTTCGCATCACGTTTAAAGCCGCCAAGATTATTTCCGGGGATATTTCGCGATCGCTTTCTCCCAATAAAGGTTTATTTTTCACGATTCCTTGATAAATATTGTCTCCTCCCAATTGCACTCCCAAAGCTGCCGCATAAGCGCATTCACTCCAGCCAGAATTGGGGCTGGGATCTTGAGGTGCATCCCGACGACAGAGGGCTAAAACTCGCCTCGGTTTGCCAGACAAAAGAGCGATCGTCAGCACGGTGAAACGACAGGGCAGCCATGTTAAAATATCTTCTAATTTGGCGCTAAACCAGCCGATATCGGTGTAAGGTTCTCGGAGATAACCAATCATTGAATCGAGAGTACTGGCAGCTTTATAAGCCAAGCAGAGAGGAACGCTACCGAAGGGAAAGAATAGCCCGACAATGGCATAAAATAGAGGAGCGGTTACGCCATCAGTGGCATTTTCAGCAATAGTTTCTAATATAGCGCGGAGAATTTCGACTACAGATAAATTAGCGGTTTCTCGTCCCACATACAGGCTTAATTTTTCTCGGGCAAGGTCTATATTTCCTGCCCTTAAAGGCTCTAAAACATCCATTGCGGCATCGCGCAAACTGCGCCCGGCAAAACAACTACCGAGGAGAATACTCGCGATCGCAATTCCGAAAAGCGGCTGAATTAAATTAGCCGTGAAAACAATTGCCCAACCTGCGATCGCGCTTCCAAAAATCAACCCGCTTCCTAAGAAAATACCTAAAACCCGTTTAACGCTTTTGCTGGGATTAAGTTTAAAAATAAATTGCGTTGCAAATTGAATAATTGCCCCCATCACTTGGACAGGATGAGGGAAATTCCACGGATCTCCGATGAGGCGATCGAGTAGCGCGGCAAAAAGTAGAATGAATAATGAAGAATCTCGAACTAACACCAGTATAATGAGAAAATGGGAGTGAAATTAAATTTTAGTAGAATTGCGAGCGATCGAATCCTCAATCCATTTCAATGGATTTCTTGTATGAGACGAGGATTTTCAATCCTCGGCGGATCGCAAGCTACTAAGAGGCTCTCATTATCAAAATAACCTTTTAATTTCCATAAATAACGAAAATAGAAAATTTTCTATGCTAATTAGATCAAAATCCTAACACATTAGGACTCAAATGTTATGAGAATCAAAGAAATTTCTGTCACTGGCTTATTTGGTATTTTTGATCGTACAATCCCATTGAACATGGATGAGCGAATTACAATTATTCATGCTCCTAATGGTTTTGGGAAAACAATAATTCTCAAAATGATCGGCGGACTATTCAATTCTCAATATTCAATTTTCTGGCGTACTCCCTTTAAAAGTTTTCAAATTAAATTTGACAATGGAAGTTACGTTGAAATAATAAAGAAAAATGAAATCTTAGATACGAAACAATCCAAAATAGATATGATTTTTGAGTTTTACCCTATCGATCAATCCAATCCTAAAATTTTTAAGCCTAAAAAAAGAAATTATTTTCCCACGAGAGACTTTGACGATGATATTATAGATTCTATTCCTGGTCTTGAACCTTTTACTTACAAAAAATCTAGAGCTTTCAGAGGCTGGCGTTATATTCCTACAGGAGAAATTCTTGATTTAGAAGATGTTTTAGAACGTTTTGAACATTTGTTTTCATCAAATATAATGAGATCGCAAAAAGATGCAGATTGGTTAATTAGATTACGAAATTGTGTTCCTGTTCATTTTATAGACTCACAACGTTTAGTCAATGTTTCTTTAGAGCAATCTCTTTTGACATTGCCGAGTATCTTTGCTTGTTCTAACGATCTTGCCAATCGAATGCAGAATAATTTAACAAACTATGCGAAGCTTTCTCAATCTCTCGATCGCACATTTCCTGCAAGAGTAATCGATAGACAAAAATCGCTTGATTTACCAAGTTTAACCGAAGAACAAGTTTTTCAAAAACTAGATAAACTTGAACAAACTCGTTCTCATCTTGTTGAAATTGGTCTATTAGATAAAGACAACGATTTAGATATTGAAATTCATCCTCATACGATAGATGAGGGTGTCAAAAATACATTATTAGTTTATATTCAAGACATGGAACAGAAACTAAGTGTTTTCAATGAAATACGGCAGAAAATAAATGTATTTAGAAAAATTACTAACAGCAAACTGATGGATTCTTATAAACAAATAGTTTTTGATAAAAATAAAGGATTTACATTTACAACACATAGCAATTCTTTATTAACTAATACAGAGAAAATTTTTCCAACCGATCTCTCATCTGGTGAACAACATGAAATTGTTTTACTTTATGAACTACTTTTCAAAGTTAAACCTAATACTTTAGTCTTAATCGATGAACCTGAAATCTCTCTTCATGTAGGATGGCAAGTAGATTTTTTAAAAGACTTACAAGAAATTACTAAACTGGTAGATATAGATATTTTAATTGCAACCCATTCACCCGATATCATTCACGATCGCTGGGATTTAACCGTTGAATTGAAAGGAGTCAAAGCGTGAGAGAGTTTATAAACAGCGATCGTGAAGCGAATTCAATTCAAATGCAGCGCAGCAGTTTTTCAGGTACATTTCTCTTAGTTGAATCCGGTTCGGATAAAAAGTTCTACAATCGCTTTATTGACAAATCGGCTTGTGAAATACGTTGTTTTCAGGGAAAAGAACAAGTTATTGCAATTTTAAACATTCTAGAAATAAGACAAGTAACGGGAATTTTAGCCATTGTCGATGCAGACTTCGATCGCATTGCTCCTTCCTACCATAATAGCCCCAATTTACTCCGAACCGACAGCCACGATCTCGAAACCATGCTGATTGAATCTCCCGCACTAAATAAAGTTGTTGCTGAATTTGGATCTGAGGAGAAAATTGCCAAATGCGATCGCGATGTGAGAACAATATTGCTTGAAGCAGGAATAGCGATCGGTTATTTGCGTTGGATTTCTCAATGCGATCGCTTAAACTTAACTTTTAGAGGAATCACTTTTAGTAAATTTATCAAAAAAGATTTGAGAGTTAACGAAATTGAATTAATTGAAGAAGTAAAAAAGAAATCTCAAAATTTTGCCCTAAAAAATGAAGATTTACAGAACCGAATTATTGAAGAGAAAGGCAATGATTACGATCCTTGGCAAATTTGCTGCGGTCACGATCTTATGGCAGTTTTATTTTATAGTCTGAAAGAAGTAATTGGTTCTCAAAAGGCTCAGCTTTTGACCTCTAAAAAGGCTTCTAGAGAAACTCAAAAAATTGTAGAAACGAGTCTCGATCCAATTTTACGGCTTTCTTACGAAGAGATCTACTTTCTAAAAACGCAACTGTATGCCAATATTCGTACATGGGAAACAAACAATCAGCCTTTTCAAATTTTGCAGCATTCTGCTTAATTAAAATAGCAAGTAGGACAAGCCAAAACTCATCCTACCTACCCAATATTTAAACCTTTAATTTCTCCGCAATGCGCTGCATGGCAACTTCCACATTTTCCCGACTATTAAAGGCAGAAATGCGGAAATAACCTTCCCCCGCAGCCCCAAAACCAGAACCCGGAGTTCCTACCACATAAGCCTCTTTTAACAACTTATCGAAGAAATCCCAACTGGTGACACCTGAAGGAGTTTGTACCCAAACATAAGGGGCATTAATACCTCCATAAACCTGTAAACCCATTGCTGTCAATTTCTCCCGGATAATAGCAGCATTTTCTAAATAGAAACTGACTAAACCTTTGATTTGTGCCTGCCCTTCTGAGGAATAAACTGCCTCGGCTCCTCGTTGTACGATATAGGAAACCCCGTTAAACTTCGTAGACTGACGGCGATTCCAGAGCTTGTGCAACTCTACATCAGACCCATCGGATGCCTTAGCCGTGAGAGATTTTGGCACTACAGTAAAAGCACAGCGAGTCCCTGTAAAACCGGCATTTTTTGAGAAAGAACGAAACTCGATCGCGCAGTCTTTTGCCCCTTCAATTTCATAAATAGAATGCGGTAATTCTGCATCGGTAATGAAGGCTTCATAGGCAGCATCAAAGAAAATAATCACGTTATTTTCTTTAGCATAATCTACCCATTTTTTCAAGGTTTCTTTACTTGCCGTTGCTCCCGTAGGATTATTAGGAAAACACAGATAAATTAAGTCTACTTTTTCTGTGGGAAGATCGGGGGTAAAATTATTTTCCGCCGTCATAGGCAGATAAAGTAAACCCTCATATTTCCCTGCATCATTGGCCGGTCCCGTATTCCCTACCATTACATTTGTATCGACATAAACGGGATAAACCGGATCCGTAACCGCGATCGCATTGTCTTTACCAAAAATATCGAGAATATTCCCCGTATCGCATTTCGCCCCATCAGAAACGAAAATTTCCGACCCATCAATATCGCATCCTCGGGCTTGGAAGTCGTGGGAGGCGATTTTATCCCGCAACCAAGCGTAACCTTGTTCGGGGCCGTATCCTTTGAATGTAGCGCGATCGCTCATATCTTCCACTGCTTTTATCATGGCAGTGCGACAGGCTGCGGGTAAAGGTTCCGTGACATCGCCGATCCCCAATTTAATAATCGGTGCGTCGGGGTTAGCTGCAGCAAAGGCTTTCACCCGTCGGGCAATTTCCGGGAAGAGATAGCCGGCTTTGAGTTTGAGATAGTTATCGTTAACAGTTACCATTGCAGTTCGATCGTGACAAAGAATTTTTTAAATTGTCTCACAGGCTACCCGTAAAACCATGTCTAAGCAACAAAGCGATCGCGATCGAGCCACTTTCATCGGTTGTACTGCGATTTTAATGTGGTCAACGCTTGCCCTTTTAACGGCTTTAAGCGGCGATATACCGCCTTTTCAACTCACTGCGATGTCCTTTACCGTTGCCTTTGCGATCGCCTTGGCATTTTGGCTCAAACAAGGGATTAATATTATTGCTGCCTTAAAACTGCCCTTAAAAGTTTGGATTTTGGGGATTTTTGGCTTATTTGGCTATCATTTCTTCTATTTCCTTGCTCTACAAAATGCTCCCGTTGTTGATGCAAACTTAATTAATTATTTATGGCCGTTACTGATTGTTTTATTTTCAGCATTATTACCGGGAGAGAAATTAAAATGGTTTCATATTGTCGGTGCGATCGCGGGATTTATTGGAGCAGGATTGTTAGTCACGAAAGGTAAGTCTTTCTCTTTTGATTCTCAATATGCGATCGGTTATTTGGCGGCGTTAACTTGTGCCTTTACTTGGTCAATTTATTCGGTATTATCGCGATTATTTGGTTCGATTCCGACTCATAGTGTCGGCGGATTTTGCGGCGCAACAGCAATTCTAGCATGGATCTGTCACGGTTTGTTTGAAATCACAATTTTACCAGTTCGAGGACAGTGGTTAGCAATTCTCGCCTTGGGCTTAGGTCCCGTAGGATTGGCATTTTTTACATGGGATTATGGCGTAAAAAAAGGGAATATCAAACTATTAGGAGCATTGTCTTATAGCGTTCCTTTATTTTCAACCTTATTATTAATTTTGTTTAATTTAGCAGAACCTAGCGTATCGGTTATTTTTGCTTGTGTATTGATTTTTGGTGGTGCAGTTCTGGCAGCAAAAGATTATTTTTGAATTATGAATTGTTATTATTCATCTTTTCCTAAACGATAGCCGACACCATAAACTGTATTAATGATTTTCCGATTGCCACCAGTTGATTCAATTTTTTGACGCAAATTATTGATATGAGTTTTAATTGTTCCTTCCCCAGAAAGACTATCAATTTCCCATAGTTTTTCCAATAATTTTCTTCTCGTAAAAACTTGTTTGGGATATTCTAAAAAGCATCGTAATAACAAAAATTCTTTCGGAGTTAAAGTTAAATCCTGTCCGGCATAAGTGGCAAGATGAAGATGGGGATCGAGTTCGAGTTTTCCATAAGATAAAGCCGGCGATCGCATTTCTGGAGGACGACGCAAAAGAGCGCGAATGCGTGCCGCCAATTCTTCTAATTCAAAAGGTTTAATCAGGTAATCGTCGGCACCAGCATCCAAGCCGATAATTTTATCACTGACCGTATCCCGAGCAGTCAGCATGAGAATAAAACCTTTATAACTAACATTTCGCAACCGCTTGCACAAACTAATCCCATCGAGGCGAGGCAGCATTAAATCCAATAAAATTAGGTCGTATTCCACCATTTGAGTACATTCCCAACCCTCCATTCCATCATCAGCCAAATCGACAACATAGCCTTGATGGTGGAGTTCTTCCGCTAAGGGTTTGGCGATGCGATTGTCATCTTCTACAAGTAGGATTTTCACGGGTCTTTAGTCTGGCAATAAATCTAGATTAACTTAATTTTTAGACGGATTTGCAGGACGCGATCGCAATAAATCTCAAATCCCCCTCCAACTCATTCCCCCCATTCCCCTATAATCAGGAAAGCTGTAAAAAAACGTTAGAAGCGGTGCGCGATCGGGCAACCTCAACCCCATCCCAACCGCCACTGCACCCATTCACTGAAAATAGAGGGAAGATTGCCGATCTATGCCACAGATAGAAACTAGAACCGAACCCATGGTCTTGAACATGGGACCTCACCATCCCTCGACCCACGGCGTTTTGCGCTTGATCGTCACCCTAGATGGCGAAGACGTACTCGACTGCGAACCCGTGATCGGCTACCTCCATCGAGGGATGGAAAAAATCGCTGAGAGTCGAACCACTGTCATGTACGTTCCTTATGTGAGTCGCTGGGACTATGCAGCCGGAATGTTCAACGAAGCCATTACCGTCAATGCTCCCGAAAAACTTGCGGATATTGAAGTTCCCAAACGCGCCCAATACATCCGCGTAATTATGCTGGAACTCAACCGTATTGCCAACCATTTACTCTGGTTGGGACCCTTTCTCGCGGATGTGGGGGCGCAAACTCCCTTCTTTTATATCTTCCGAGAACGAGAATTAATTTACGATCTTTGGGAAGCAGCTTCAGGATCGCGCTTAATTAATAACAATTATTTCCGCGTTGGTGGGGTTGCTGTCGATCTTCCTTATGGGTGGATTGATAAGTGCCTAGATTTCTGTGACTACCTCGATCCTACGATTGATGAATATGAAAAATTAATCACAAATAACCCAATTTTCCGCCGTCGTGTGGAAGGTGTGGGAACAATTACTCGCGAAGAGGCTATTAATTGGAGTTTGTCAGGACCGATGCTACGTGCCTCGGGGGTCAAGTGGGACTTACGAAAAGTTGACCATTATGAATGCTATGATGACTTTGATTGGGATGTACAGTGGGAAACAGGGGGCGATTGTTTTGCACGATATCTCGTCCGCGTTCGAGAAATGCGCGAATCTTTGAAAATTATCCGTCAAGCCTGTACGGGAATCCCCGGCGGTCCTTACGAAAATTTGGAAGCTAAGCGGATGGCGGAAGGGAAAAAATCAAAATGGAATGATTTTGACTATCAGTATATTGCCAAAAAAGTTGCCCCGACTTTTAAAATTCCCGAGGGAGAACATTATGTTCGCCTAGAAACGGGTAAAGGGGAAATGGGCGTTTTTATTATTGGTAATAATAATATTTTCCCGTGGCGATTTAAGATTCGCGCCCCGGATTTTAACAATTTACAAATTTTGCCTCGCTTGTTGAAAGGGGTAAAAGTTGCCGATATTGTGGTCATTCTCGGTAGTATTGACGTGATTCTAGGATCTGTCGATCGCTAGTCACCAGTCACCAGTCACCAGTCACCAGTCACCAGTCACCAGTCACCAGTCAC
>NZ_JCAMRX010000023.1:0-90879 GCF_059821285.1 Spirulina sp. LEGE 11439 | reverse complement strand
CCAGTCACCAGTCACCAGTCACCAGTCACCAGTCACCAGTCACCAGTCACCAGTTCAGGAAGAGGAGAGAAGAACAGAAAATTTATCTTTCCTCTTCCTTTTTCTCTTCCTTAATTTGCCATTCTTCGAGATCTCGTTCGACAGCGTATTTGAAATCAATGGGGACTAAAATAATCTCTAATTCTTCTTTTTTATTATCGTCTGGGTTGACTCGAGCGTAAAGAAATTTCCGATCGAAATTTTCCTCTCCTAATACTAAAATATAAGGTTGAGAGCGCTCTTTCAGGTCTATTGAAATTGTCGCTAAAGGTTCGGATAAACCATACTCTTCAAGTTCTTCAGAACGAGCTAGAATTAAGCGATCGCGTTCTCCATCGACCAATAAATCGAGTAAAAACGAAACTGCGGGATCGCTAGCAGGAGACTCTTCTGGTTCTTCTATTTGCCAAGAAGATGTTTCGCGATCGCTTTTAATAAACTCCAACTTTTCTTCTTCTCGTTCAATGGTAAAGCCTTGAATATCCTCTTTTATAAAATCAAAAATTTGTCGTTGTTTGGCGGCGTTAACTTCTTGTTGAGATTTGCCAACCGTTTCATATAAATAGACAAAAGTGGTTAAAAAAAGAGCGGTAATGACTAATCCCCAAGTTGTTTTCTTTAATTTCATAGATATTGAGAAAAACAATTCAAAATTTACAAATAATAATGAATAGGAACGCGACCCAAAATATTCCGACTCCTGTGTCGCGTTCTCTTTTTATTAATTCCATCGTCCCACGACAACTCTCATGGTTCCATCGCTGAGGGTTTCTTGTTCTTCTAAGTTAAATCCTTGGTTTTGGACGGTCGTTAATAAGGTTTTGTGAGCATATTTTTGCAGGACAGAATTCACAAACTGTTGGCGATTGAGATTGACACCCCAAAAATCGGCAACGATATCGTAAGTTTCTCCATTTTGACGAAAGCCAATATCATAGCGATTGGGACGGCGAATGACATAATCGGCGGTGGTGCTTTTGTTTTGGTATCCCCGAATTTCTGTATTGCATTCAACCTCGTATCCTAATTCCTGCAAGACGACCTTGAGGATTTCGCCGTTTTTAATTTGAACCTTAATCGTGCTGAAATGAGACATGGCAATTCTCGGCTGATGAAAATGGATGAACGTTCACCCTCTAACAATAACGCAAAATCCGGTACAAGAAAATCTCAGAATTTGCGATCGCATTTCAACTTTACTGGTTGAGGACTGTTGCAGTTTGTTACAATACCTATAAATTTCGCTTAAATTTCCGAAGAGAAAATCTTTACTCCTTATGTCATCTGCTACTAATTCCTTACCAACCAACTTAAGTCGCATTGTCGAACGATTTAAACGGCGTACCGATCCCAAACAACGCTATCGACAATTACTCGCCTATGCTAACAAATTGTCGGTGATGCCAGATGCGGGAAAAATCCCTGACAATAAAGTACCGGGATGCGTCTCGCAAGTTTATATTACCGCCGATCTCGAAGAAGGGAAAGTGATCTACCAAGGAGACTCGGATGCTCAATTGGTGAAAGGGTTAGTCGCACTATTAATTGAAGGACTCAATGGTCTAACCCCAGAAGAAATCCTCCAAGTTAAACCAGATTTTATTGAAGATACGGGCTTGAAAATGAGTTTAACCCCTTCTCGTGCGAATGGATTTTATAACATTTTTCAAACCATGAAAAAGAAGGCATTAGGATTTCAAATTGCGTCAACGGAATCCTAATTATTAAGAAGAAAAATAGTTTATTTTTCCTTGAAAGAACAGGTTCCCAGCGAATTTGCAGTTCTTGCTAAAGAAGAAAAATTACTTGGATCTGAACCATAGGTTAAGAACGGGGAATTTAGAAAGACAAGACGAGAACTTTCTAAATTCCAATCTAACTCAAAAAATCCAAAGGTTTTCAGGAATAAATGTCGATCGAATTGGCGATCTAATTCTAATTTTCCCGCGATCGGACAGTAACGATAGTTCTGTTTTTGATATCCCATAGCAAGGCCAATTGTATAGCCATAGTAAGTAGTCAGACCGATCGTATCAAAATTCGTAATATTAGGATAACGTCTGAAAACAATATCGATAACATTTTTTCTCAGAACTGAAAAATCGCTGCTTTTTTGTTCGAGATCGATCTTGATTTGTAAAACGTTTGTTTGTGGATTTTGATTAATAGAATAAGAATAAGTATTAAAATAAATTGAACGAACTTCTTCGTTTTTTTCTTGAACTTCTTGTTGGATGGCTAAACGGTTATCTGGGGATAATAAACTAGGAAATAATAGATGTGTTCTGTAAAAAGTCAATGTTAAAATCAAGGAAATACTCATCGCAAATCCCAAAGCAATTCTTAAATATTTTTGAGGTAAAGTTGGTAATTCTAAAAGAACTTTTCTTTTATTTCTCACAACGTAACTCCCGACAATCAGATCGTGAAATCCCTGTCTGGTTTTGAGATTAAAGAGAATGAAATACAATGTAATAATAATTGCGGTGCCGGTGTAAAAATCGATAATGAGAGAAAGGGGAGGTTGCCAGAAAATTTTGGAGAAAGGAAGCAGCATTGCCCCTAAAATGCTCCCTCTGATTAGAGAATGAGAGAGAGGAAGCATTTTACCATTTTTAGCGATCGCTTTAATTTTCGTAATTCGTTTACCAAGAGTTTGACCCTTTCCCCAATAACTATTGAAAACACCAAAATACAATCCAGTCAGACCAAAACCAATTAAATTCCCCCATCTCCCCCAACTCGCGAAAGCATCCCCAAAAAACCAGCCTAAAATTAGACTCAGAGACTCGAGCAAAGCTAAGTCGATTGAGAACGCAAAAATACGCCGCCACAAGATTAAATTTGGGTTTAGTTGAGAATCCATCGGGAATTTTGGAGATATCTCTTTCTTAATGAGGATGCGATCGCCTCATATTTTTGGGATCGGCAAAGTATTTTTTGATCTGATATTCTCTATTTTGGTAATCTTCCTTTTTCCACTATAATTCAAACTGTTGCCGCGCAAATCGAGCGAGCCAGCACGGCACAAATAAAATACTGAAACATTGAGGAGTCATTGATGCTTCCCTATAAACGAAATTTTTTAAAAGGTGCAATTGTTGGCTTAGCAGCATTATTGCTATCTGTCAATACGGCCAATGCGGAAAAAACAGAATCTGTTGAAGTCGCAGCAAGCCACGTTCAACATATGTCACCTTCCCTTCTGGATGGAGTCATCGAATATTTCCCCTTGCGATCGCTAGATGAATTACAAGGAATGAGAACGGATCGCGTTGCGGTTAATGTCACAGATAGCACGTACCACGGTTACCAAGCCGTCAAAGTTGTCGTCCAAGACAATCATAAAGATATTAAAAACCCTCTAGATCCAGAATTAAGAGCGCAAGAAATAGCAGATGGAGGATGCGACGGTTGTACGTTTTTTAATATTGGCACGAGGCCTTTTCATAATGGTGTAATTGAAGTTGATATTGCGAGCGGCCCCCCAGAATCCTTTGGCTTTATTGGCATTTTCTTCCGCGTCCAACTGGATGAAGATCAACCCAAAACAAAATCTAAATTTGAAGCGTTTTATCTGCGACCCAACCTCAGTCGCGCTGATGAACCTCTACGAAATTTTACCACGCAATATTTTTCTAAGCCCGATTATCCTTGGTACAGGCTGCGAGAAGAAGAACCCAACAAGTATGAGGCCTATGCTGATATTCAACCCGGAGCTTGGACAAAACTCCGCATTGAAGTATCTGGAGAAATGGCAAAGTTCTACGTGAATAATGTCCCCGAACCTGTCTTAGTGGTCGAAGATCTCAAACATGGTGCCGATGCAATGGGAACGATCGCATTGTATACGGAACCCGGGATTGAAGCCCACTTTAAAAACTTAAAAATCACCCACGCTCCTTAATCACACGAGCAAGAGAGGAGGGGAAAATCCCCTTCTTTTGCCATCATGAATAATCACAGAAATATTATCGAGTAACAATCGCAAAATATTGATTGAGGAATGATTAATGATTAAATGGTTAACAGCAATTGCGATTGCATTATTGCTGTTTTTTTGCTATCCGAACCAAACCAAAGGTTTAGCATTATCCTTAAATTCCCAAGAGGCGATCGCGGATATTCGGCAAACTGAATATTTTCCCCTCCGTTCAATCGACGAAATCGAGAATTTTAATAATAATCGCGCCGATGTTATCGTCAAAACAGTAAATTATCGCGGTTTTGACAGTTTGCAAGTGACTGTTTCTCCCGAGCATCAAACCATCGATCCCAGCAAAGCGATCGCCGAACAAAGCGATGCTTGCGATAGCTGCACGTTCTTAAATATTCTCACTCTGCAACCGTTTCATAATGGTGCGATCGAAATCGATGTTGCCAGCACCGTACCCGAAAATGCCCCCGATTGGGCGCGAGGATTTATTGGTATTATGTTTCGGATTGATGCTAACTACTCATCTAATGGCAATATTGATGCTAAAAACTCGACTTATGAGGGCATTTATCTTCGGCCGCTCAATAGTCAATCGGATGACCAACTCCAGCGCAATCATAGCATACAATATACTTCCGTTCCCGGCTATCCTTGGTACGATTTGCGCCGCAACTCTCCCGGATTATATGAATCCTATGCTTCCATGCAACCAGCAAAATGGACGAAAATGCGGATTGAAGTTGAAGATAATACAGCATATTTATATCTAGATAGGCGTTTAGAACCGGCATTAATTATCAGCGATTTAAAACAAGGAGAAGCCTTACAAGGAGCGATTGGCTTATATACAGAACCCGAAACCATCGCTTATTTTAAAAATTTAACAATTACTCATTATTAGAAATTCAAGCAAAAACTGAGTTGTCTTGATGTACGGTAGCACCATCTTAGTTCTGAAAGCAAAAGACTATATTCTGGTTTGATTGTTTAGAATGAGAATCAATCCCGAGCAAACAGCTATTTTCTCAAATTCTCTCCTATGCTATACCGTCGCTTTGGTCGTACAGAACTGCAAATCCCCATTTTTTCCTGTGGAGGAATGCGCTATCAATATAAATGGCAAGATATCAACTGGCAAGATGTCCCTCAAGACAATCAAAACAATGTTGCAGCGACTATTCGCCGTGCTATAGATTTGGGAATTAATCATATTGAAACCGCACGAGGATACGGATCTTCTGAAATGCAGCTAGGGGCAGTTTTGCCTAAGTTACCAAGGGATGAAATCATCGTCCAAACTAAAGTCGAACCGGTTGCCGATCCAAAAAAGTTTCGTGCAACTTTCGATCGCTCTCTGAGCTATTTAAAACTCGATTATGTGGATTTGTTGGGGTTGCACGGGATTAATAATGCCGAACTCTTGCATTATAGCCTCAAACCGGGAGGCTGTTTGGCAGAAGCGAAAAAATTACAAGCTGAAGGAAAAGTCCGTTTTATTGGTTTTTCTACCCATGCTCCCACAGAAATTATTATTCAAGCTATAGAATCGGGAGAATTTGATTATGTCAATTTACATTGGTATTATATTTTTCAAAATAATTGGCCGGCAATTGAAGCCGCACGTCGTCAAGATA
The DNA here is from genome assembly GCF_059821285.1 of Spirulina sp. LEGE 11439. NCBI lineage: Bacteria > Bacillati > Cyanobacteriota > Cyanophyceae > Spirulinales > Spirulinaceae > Spirulina > Spirulina sp. LEGE 11439. The sequence goes on along the minus strand of NZ_JCAMRX010000023.1, from coordinate 85,269 downwards.
TGGGAGTCTTTATTATTAGTCCGTCGAATAAAGGTGGGATGCTTTATCAGGCTCCAGAAAAGCTGGTTCAATTGTGTCAGCCATTAAGTCCAATGGTTTTTAATGGTTTGTTTTGTTTGTCTCACCCAGAAGTGAATACCCTTTCCATCGGTGCTTCTCATCCTTCAGATTTTGACGAACATTTACAAGTTTTAGACTTGCTCGATCGCGCTGAGGAAATATTGCCGCCTATTTTAGAAAGATTAGAACGCGAAGCGATGAATTGTTTGGGAAAAGATTGGTATTTAACATGGCAAAAAGGACTCCCTCAACCGGAAGAAACTCCCGGTAATATCAATATTCCGACAGTTTTATGGCTGCGAAATTTAGCGATCGCTTACGACTTGATTGAATATGGTAAAATGCGCTATAATCTCTTAGGAAATGGTGGACATTGGTTCGCTGGCAAAAAAGCTAAAAATGTTCGCCAATTCGATTTAAGCAATTGTTTGCAAAATAGTCCCCATCGAGATAAGATTCCCGCCTTTTTAGAAGAATGCGATCGGCTTTTAGGTGGAGAAGGTATTAAGCGACTCTCCCAACAATAAAATGATTAAAGTGCGATGCGTATTATCGTAAAGGATAAATGCAGCGCCATCCTTGGTTGGGAAGTTCGATCGCCACTTCTTGTAACGATAAATATTGATGGCGATCGCGATCGAAACTGGCAAAAATATCATCGGCAGTACAATTGGCATCATAAGGTGACATTCCCGCACGAATCAAACAATTGAGCAATTCTCGGCGCTCGATCGTGCCACTACGATTGCACGCAGACTCTCGGACAACGGTATGAAAATTATCCATCAAAACGCGGGTTACGTAATCGACAGCGATAACGAGATGGCATTGCATTTGGGGAATTTGAGCGCAAATTTCTTGCAGAGAGACCTCTCCATCTCGATTTTGTCCGAGTCTCACAAAAATCTCTTTTGCCATTTGTTCGGCATAGTAACGCGGTGCATTTCTAAACGATCGCGCGATCGCCTTCACCAATTCACCTTGGGTTAGTTGGCGATCGCGATCGCGATCGAATTGCACCGTATAGTTAAAATTGTGCGTAAATGTTTTAACAATTTGTTCGACGATCGCTCGTGCATTAATACATCGATCGGCGACTTCAAGGATCTGTTCCCATGCTTCCCCAATGGGAATTCGTCCGCTTCCCGTCATCTCAATATTGTAGAGAATTTCATTAGTAATGCGCTCGGCAATATGATGCGGCATGCAATTTGTTGCCACAAGAACATTAATTAATTCATGGTGATCGATCGTGCCATCTGGATGAGAATCAGCCATTCGCAATGCTTGCTGAAAAGTATGAATAAAACCTTGTACGAGTTGCTCGACTATATCGCCAATTTTACGATCGAGACAGGGAATTTTTTGTTTGACTGCTTCAATTAAAAGCAAGCCATTTTGAGGAGTATCGAGACATTGAAAAATTTCATCAACCATATAAGTTGCAATGGATTCCGGGGTTTGCGCTCGCAGTAAAAGATCGATCGTTTCTTGTCGTCCAATCCTTTCTTGGCGATCGGAAACCGCACCTTGCAAAAATTGTTGAAAGTTATTCAGGTAAACCTGAATCATGCGATTGATAGTAAGATTCAATTGTGTGTCCAACATTTTTTCCCTCAGCAATACAAACACCTACTGCATATCAAACTAAAATAAAAACTGAAAAATATCAAATATTAAATGATATTTTTACAGTTAATATGCTAAGGTTTAAATCTAATATTGTTTTCAATGTTTATGGAGTTTGTTAGTTTTTTATTGAAGTTTTTATGATTCTATTGGTGACCAAATGGGAATCGTAACAATTGAGTATGAAGTTTTTATTGGCTTTATATGAAATTTGTATTGATGTCTTATGAACTTCTTGAACTTCATAACTTCTCATATCTTGCCGATCTCCCTTGCGATCGCGCTAACTCTTGTCCCTGTTGATTAATACAAGGCAATATTTCGTTCGGAGCTTATAGTATGGTTCTATCAATGCGATCGCGACCGCAGATTTGCCCGAGAGCGCGGATATTTACAACGCATGGCTCGATCGCTGGTCTACTCGTAATTTAGTCTTTGCTGGGGAATCGAGTCACAATTATTTTTTTAATGCCTTTGAGCGATCGGGAACAGAGGATCGATCTTTTTTTCTTGATGAATAAACTTTTCTAAAGCATCTAAGCAAGGAATTAATTCATGAGGAGGTGGCGGCACATATCGTCCGACTCCATCTAATCTTGCCAGTTCCGCTCTTGCTTTTACAAGCAAAACCCATATATTCTGAGAAAATTCTAAAGATTCTGGTAAATTGTCTGGAATAAAAGCCCAGTCGCGATCGCCTCCTAGGGAAACTTCCCAGAATTTACCGCCAGCACTTGATGTAAAAGTGGATTTATCCATAATGCCCCCATGTCCTGCAATTTCACTCCTCACCCGCTTATTAAAATTTAAGGCATATTTTTTTAATTGGCAAAATTGAATTAAAATTTAAGGCATATTTTTTTAATTGGCAAGATTAAATTAAAATTTTTACCACAATCCCCACACAGACAAGATTTTGTTAAGCATCTCTGACAGGATTGTTGCAGCTTTCTTAACAATTTGTTAGATTACGGCAAAATTTCGAGGAAGCGGATTAGACCTCTCCGGGAAACCTGATTTTTGCACGGCATAATCAGGGTTTCAGCCTCATTTTTCCGAATTATCGGAGATGTCTATTGAATAGAAGGAAAATATTCCGAGAATAGATTAACCTACTCGTCTTCTGTTTGTTTGCTGCGAATAATAAAATAACTAATAGAAAGCATCAAGACCGCGATCGAGATCGCAATCAGATCGCTAGAAGACTTGGTTTCCAAATCAAAAATAATGATTTTTCGAGCAACAGCAATGAGAGAGGTAACAATTACTAATTCAAGTTGAATGCTGTGCTTTTTTAAGTAAGCTGTAATGTTTTCTAAGATTTCTAGGGCAACTAAAATGTTTAAAAAGAGACCAAAAATATCAAAAATATCATCTTTTAAAGAATGCGATGATTGAATAAACAGATCGGTGACGAGTAAAATACATAAATCGCAGATCGCCCATAAAATTACCCCCACCATTAGCAAGGAAAGCACTTTGGACACTAAACTTTCAACAATTTTCAGAAACACCAAAAAGCGATCGTTTTTGGTGATCCCGTAGATTTGACGAAAAAGTTTGTTGACTTTCATTGCTTTCCCAATGCAAACAATAATATATAAATTGTGAAAAACGCCCGGAATTATCGGGCGTTAATTCATAGCTTGGTATTAGTGAATTTGCCTTATCAAAAGATAGAGTATCCTCAGATAAATTGTTACAAAATATGACAAGCTACTGTTGCCTTAGATGGCATTTGCCCCGGCGACTACCTCTAAAATTTCTTGAGTAATGGAGGCTTGACGTGCCTTGTTATAAGAGCGAGTCAGAGTTTTTACTAATTCCGTGGCATTATCGCTGGCGCTATTCATTGCCGTCATGCGAGCCGCTAATTCGCTAGCTGCTGACTCTTGTAGGGCGCGGAGCAATTGGTTATTGAGATATAAAGGCAAGAGAGCATCGAGAATTTGCGCGGGATCTTGCTCGAAAATCATATCCTTGGGAAAGGAACTCATGGGAGTCGATACTTTTTCGCGTTCGACGCTAAACGAACCCCCAGCCGTCGTTAAGTGAAAAATTTCATCATCGGCATTTTCTAAACCTTGGATCGATAAAGGTAAAAGCGTTTGGATGACCGGACGAGAGCTAATTAAAGAAACAAATTTAGTGTAAACTAGCTCGATGCGATCGACACTTTCCGAAAGAAAGAGAGAGAGTAAATAGTCCGCGACTTTTGAGGCTTCCGAAGCGGTAGGAATTTGATTGAGTCCGATATAGCTTTGCGCGATGGGGGCTTGTCGGCGTTCGTAATATTGGGTTGCCTTCCTACCCACTAAAATTAATTTATAGTTGACTCCTTCCTTTTTTAATTCTTTAATCCGCGCTTCTACTTTTTTGATGACGTTCGTGTTATAGCCGCCACAGAGACCGCGATCGCCAGAAACGACTAATAGCCCTACAGTTTGAACCGGACGTTGTTTGAGTAAGGGCAGATCGACATCTTCAAATTGCAGGCGGTTTTGCAAGCCATAAAGCACTTGTGCCAAACAGTCAGCAAAAGGACGGGTTGCCGTGACTTGTTCTTGAGCGCGACGCACTTTAGCCGCCGCCACGAGGCGCATGGCTTCGGTAATTTTGCGAGTATTTTTGACTGACTTAATGCGATCGCGAATAGCTTTAAGATTGGGCATTTCAGTTATCAGTTATCAGTTATCAGTTATCAGTTATCAGTTAGAGGAAGAAAAAAGACTTTTTTCTTCCTCAAATCCCTAGCAATTAAGCAGAGACGGCAAAGGTTTTCTTGTACTCAGAAATCGCACCTTTGAGCAGACTTTCTCCAGCATCGGTGAGTTTTTTCTCCGAAGCGATCGATTGAGCAAAGTCGGCCTTGCTGGTTTTCAGGTATTCTCGGAAACCTTGGGTAAAGGCAACGATTTTTTCGGACTCGATATCATCCAAATACCCATTCAAGCCAGCATAAACGAGGGCAACTTGTTCGTAAACGGCGAGGGGAGAATATTGGGGTTGTTTGAGAACTTCCCGCAAGCGCTGACCTCGTGCCAATTGTGCTTGCGTTGCTGCATCCAAGTCAGAAGCAAACTGAGAAAAGGCTTCCAATTCGGCAAACTGTGCCAATTCCAGTTTTAATTTTCCTGCCACTTGTTTCATGGCTTTGATTTGTGCGGCAGAACCTACGCGAGATACAGAAATACCGGCGTTGATTGCCGGACGGAAACCGGCATTAAATAAGTCAGAAGATAAGAAGATCTGACCGTCGGTAATGGAAATAACGTTGGTGGGAATATAAGCGGAAACGTCACCAGCTTGGGTTTCAATGATGGGCAATGCGGTCATGCTGCCGCCGCCTAAATCATCGCTGAGTTTTGCCGCCCGTTCCAACAAACGAGAGTGAGCGTAGAAAACGTCTCCGGGATATGCCTCACGACCGGGGGGACGACGCAGTAATAAGGACATTTGCCGATAAGCCTGCGCTTGTTTGGACAAATCATCGTAAATCACCAAGGTAGCTTTACCTTGGTACATAAAGTATTCAGCAATCGTCGCGCCAGTGTAGGGAGCGAGATATTGTAGGGTTGCTGGGTCACTAGCGTTGGCAGCAACAACAACGGTATAGCTCATAGCTCCGCGCTCTTGCAGTTCTCCGACGACTTGAGCGACGGTAGAGGCTTTTTGACCGATCGCGACGTAAACGCAAATTACGTCTTCTTTGGCTTGGTTGAGGATGGTATCAACGGCAACGGCGGTTTTTCCCGTTTGGCGATCGCCAATAATTAACTCGCGCTGTCCTCGTCCGATGGGAATCATCGCATCAATAGCGGTAATCCCAGTTTGCATGGGTTCGTGGACGGAGCGACGTTCAATAATCCCGGGAGCAGGAGATTCGATTAAACGGGTTTCGCTCGATTGAATCTCGCCCTTACCATCGAGAGGACGAGCCAAAGCATCAACGATACGACCGACAATAGCTTCTCCGACAGGAATTTGTGCGATTTTACCCGTGGCTTTAACGGTGCTTCCTTCTTGGATGCCAACCCCACTGCCCATTAATACCGCCCCGACGTTATCTTCTTCTAGGTTCAGGGCAATACCGACGGTACCTTCCTCAAATTCGACGAGTTCCCCCGCCATGACTTTTTCTAAGCCATAAATCCGCGCAATTCCGTCTCCAACTTGGAGGACGGTTCCTACATTAGAAACTTGAACATCTTGATCGTAGGATTCGATTTGCTGGCGAATGATATTGCTAATTTCGTCCGGTCTGATACTAACCATAGTTTGTTTTGGGTAATGGGTAATCGGTAACGGGTAATCGGTATTTTTAAGCGTTCAAACTCATGCCAATGCGACGAAGCTGGCCGCGCAAACTGGCATCTAGGACTTGAGAGCCGACTTTGATGATGACTCCGCCAATAATATTGGGGTCGATTTTCGTTTTCAGTTCGACTCCTCGGGCGCTGGCAAGTCTTCTCACGCGGTCTTCTACGGCTTGGCGCTGTCCTTCGTTCAATTCTCGAGCGCTGGTGACTTCTGCTAAAACGGTTTGATTGAGTTCTCGTAAAAGCACGAGGTATTGCGCCACGACTCCTTCAAGAAAAACAATGCGCCGTTTGTCTACCAGCAGCATTAAAAAATTAATCAGTTGAGCGTCCGTTTCTTCGCCCATGACGCGACGAAGAACGGCTTTTTTATCGTCATCCGCAACAATGGGATTGATGATAAATTCGCGTAACTCTGGGGAGTCTTCCAGCAATCGTTCTAGGGCGCGGAAATCTTCGCCAAAGCGATCGGCTAGATCTCGCGATCGCGCCAGAGACATCAATGCCTGCGCGTAAGGTTCGGCAATGGAGCTACTAACTAAAGATCCTTTCATGGGTTATCCTCCTAATTGCCCGATACAGCGATCGATGAGGCGCTCTTGTTTCGAGTCGTCCAATCGATCTTTGAGTTGTCCTTCCACCCGTTCGATCGCCAGAGCGACGGTACGCTGGCGCAATTCCGCGATCGCTTTGTCCTGTTCGGAACTAACATCGGCGGCGGCGGTGGCTTTCATGCGCTCGACTTCTGACTTGCCTTGCGCCAAAACTTCTTCTTTGGCACGCTGTGCCGTCTGTCCGGCGGTGGTTAAAATTTGCTGAGCCTCTTCTTTGGCCTGCGCTAAATTTTGTTGCGCTGCGGCTAATTCAGAAGCGGCTTTAGCGGCACGTCCTTCAGCTTCTTGAATTTCTGCCTCAATTTTGGCGCGTCGTTCGTCGAGAATTTTCCCGACAACTTGGCCGCCGTAATAAACCAAGATTCCCAGAAGCAAGGCAAGGTTGATGAGGTTGGCTTCAAAAATATCGAAGTTTAATCCGAATCCGCCTTCGGCTTCAGTGGCTAGATAAAATACTGTCCACACAATCTTTATTTTCCTTAAATTTGACTATCTTGCCAATTCCGATCCCAATAGTTTTTCAAGAATCTGCCAGCTTAAAGCATCGACATCCCCTTCAAGGGTGCTGAAGGCTTGAGATTTTTGTGCTTCAATCTCTCGGGCTGCATTTTCGCGTTCTTGTTGGACTTCTTGCTGAGCGGTTTGGACTTGGGCGGCCACAACTTGTTGCGCTTCCTCCCGAGCCTTGGCAATTATTTCTTGGGATTGACGGCGAACGTCTACTAATTCTTGTTCGTATTGTGCGGCGATCGCTTTGGCTTGTTCTAAGCGTCCTTTCGCGTCTTGGGTTTGAGTGCGAACGTAGTCGGCACGTTCGTCAATAACATTACCCAAGGGCTTGTAAAAGATTTTATTGAGAAGAATGACTAAGACAATAAATTGAAACGCCATCAAGGGCAATGTTGCATCAAAGTCAAACATTCCTCCTGCTTCTGCCGCTTCTGCCGCCAATAAAAAACTCCAATGTATCATTGTTGAAGATTCTAAATTTTTCTCTTTGGATGGAGGGTAGAGAGAAGAATCAGCTATTTTTGCATTCAGAATTCAAACAATTATCTCTTCATTTTGAATTTTGAATTGATAATTTTGAATTGACTCTCTCTCTACCTTTTTTTGTCCCGCGATCGGGCAGTGAATTACGAGAAGGGGTTGGCGAAAAGCAGAACCAAGGAAACAACCAAACCGTAAATGGTGAGAGATTCCATGAACGCCAAACTCAATAACAAGGTTCCGCGAATTTTTCCTTCAGCTTCGGGTTGACGAGCAATCCCTTCAACGGCTTGACCCGCGCAGGTTCCTTGACCGATTCCAGGGCCGATTGCAGCCAAACCAACAGCGAGAGCAGCAGCAACAACGGAAGCAGCAGCGACTAAACTATCCATGATTTTTTCCTTTGAGTAATTTTTAACAACGACAACAAGTGAATATTTGCCCTAAAGCAGCAATATTAGTTCAGTAAGCGAGAGCCGCTTACTCATGCTCTCCTTCGCCATGCCCTTCGAGTGCTTCGTGAATGTAAGCAGCCGCGAGGGTGGCAAAAACGAGAGCTTGGATGGCACTCGTAAAGAGTCCCAACATCATAACGGGTAAGGGAATGAACAGAGGGACCAATAAGACGAGAACCGCGACCACCAATTCATCTGCCACAATGTTTCCGAAAAGACGGAAGCTCAGGGAGAGGGGTTTGGTAAAATCTTCCAAAATATTGATAGGCAAGAGAATCGGCGTGGGTTCGATATATTTAGCAAAATATTTCAAACCGCGTTTTCTAAATCCTGCGAAAAAGTAGGCCAGTGAGGTCAACAGCGCCAAAGCAACGGTGGTGTTGATATCGTTGGTGGGAGCCGCCAGTTCTCCGGCTGGAATATGAAGTAATTTCCAAGGAAGGAGCGCTCCCGACCAGTTTGAGACAAAAATGAATAAGAATAGAGTGCCAATGAAAGGGACCCAAGGTCGATATTCTTTTTCCCCAAGCTGATTTTTCGCGAGATCTCGCACGAATTCTAGGGCAAATTCCATGAAGTTCTGCACGCCACTGGGGACGCGCTGAGCGTTCCGGGTGGCGGCTAATGAGGCAATGACTAACAAGGCAATCACAAACCAAGAGGTTAGGAAGACTTGCCCGTGTACCGTCCAGCCACCGACATTCCAGTAAAAATGTTCGCCAACTTCGAGGGATGCTATCGGAAGAAAGGTAAAAACCTTCAAGCCAGCAAAAAATTCCATTGGGCTTTATTTCCCCAATTTCTTAAAAACATCAACGGGATTTCTCGTGAAAATTTTGAGATAAATTTTCTTTCTCTGCGGCAAACGCGATCGCGCTATTTCTCTGCTCACTCCTTTTTCATAAATTCTGAGAAAGTCGTTTGCACGGTATAGGCGATAATCGCTGCTTTATAGGTGAGAAATCCCAAAAATACAGGCACGATATGCAGTTGCTGCCACTGAGTGGCAACGATAATTAATCCTGCAAACAAAGCTAAACGATTGGCGCTGACGCGATTTCCTCCCTCGCCCAATCGTTCCACGTTCTTGGCCAGCATTCTCAGATAAACGATACCCACGCAGGCTCCGAGCAAATAGTTCAGGGCGGTAGAGAGGGAATAGTTCAACCAAACCAGACAAAAGATAATTCCCGTCATGGCAAGAGTCCAAATCAACAAATCTTGTTTGAGTTGGTAATACTCTGCCATTGAATTTCCCCTCGGTTTAGGGGGGGATTCTCTAGGGTTTTCTCTTTCTGATTGAGGGTTGAGAGATGGGTCAGACGGGTTCACGTTTTTGAGTTAGGGGTCAGTCCAAATCGATCGCTCGTTTCGAGCCAAGGGAAATCTTATCACGGCTGTGGAACAATTCTTAAATTTTTGTTTAGACGATATATTGGTTCGGTTCGGAACGGTCAATTATTGTCAACGGCGAATTAAAACTGCATGGGGGACCAATTGCCGGAGGGAATGAAACTCGCCCAATAATAGGGATGTTTGTATTCTGGGTTCATTTCTCCTTGTAACATTTGCAGTTTGATTTCTCTCAGTCCCTCACTTCTGCTCTCTCCGGCTTTAAGTTTCTGGTAATAGGCGACCATGAGTTCTTGGGTGGCGCGATCGCTGACTTTCCAGAGGCTCATAACTTGGCTTTCGGCTCCGGCGATGACGAGGGCGCGTCGCAAGCCGTAAATGCCTTCGCCTCTCGCTACACCGCCTAAACCCGTATCGCAGGCGGAGAGGACAACCAATTGAGTCCCTGCCAATCTCAAGCCGGTGGTTTCGAGGGCGGTGAGGAGTCCGTCTTCTGCGCCGCCCTCACTTTTCATCCCGGCAAGGACTAAGCCCGACCAGAGTAAGGGGTTGTCGGTGGGGTCGTTGGAGGGCGGTTTTTCGCGGAAAAAGCCGTGAGTGGCAATATGCAGGATGCTGGGGCGACATTGTACGAAAAAAGATTAATGTGATACAATAAAATACAATTTTTCGATTTCCAAAAATTTTAAACTATAATAATAAATTTTTTAGGAGCTTTCAATCGTGCTAAAAAATGTAAGTCTTAGTAAATTACGTTTGATTAATGAAAATCTTGTAAATCTTCTTACTTCATATCAAGAAGAAGACGATCAATATCAAAAGTTTTTAAGTGAAAACTTGGAGCTTTTATACAAAGCATTGGCTGATTCTAACATTGCTGAAGAATATAAAGTTGCGGTAGTAGGATCATTCAAAGTGGGTAAGTCATCCTTTGTTAATGCTTTATGTGATACAGGAAGACTTGCATCGGTAAATACTCAACCAGAAACAGCCACGATCGCTATTTTTAAATATGCTGAGACGGCATATGCACAAGTGCATATGATCAGCAGAGAAAAATGGGAAGAAATGGCAGAACCTTTTAAAAATGATCCATCATACAAAGATGATACTCGTTATAGTAAGATTTTCAAAAAAGAAAAATCTGGTGAGTTAGAAATTCCATTAGTAGAGTTAGAGGAAAAATATATAGCATCCCCCAGTATTATAAAAACTATTGAATGTTCTGATTGGAATAACCCAAAATCCCGTAAAGAATTTACTAAGCAAATTAAAAAATATACGTCTAGTCGAGATCCTGTACATTCCTTAGTCGATCGTCTTGAGGTGTATGTCCCTATTTTGCTACTAAAAACCGGAATAAAATTAATTGATACTCCTGGACTGAATGATACTGATCGTTACCGAGTTCGATTAACTGAAGAATTAGTAGAAAATGTTGATGTTATTTTATTTCTAACACGATCTGGAGGATCGTATTCAAAGTCAGATAAAGAATTTATCACGACTCAATTACGAAAAGGTAAAATCAAACATTTGCTAGTTATAGTAACTCAATGTGATTTGACTTTTAATTGTGCATGTAAAGATGCTAAAAATGACGATGAAGAAATTCCAACTTTTGCAAAATATCTTGAAATAGAAGAAAAGCGTATTCGAGAGCAGATTAACAAAACTTTGGATGAACTTTTGGATTCCGAAATAACAGAGGAACAAGGCTATTTTTTCATAGAACAATTGGATAATATCAAAATTAGTTTTATTTCATGTCAATACTACGAAGATCAGCAAGAAAATGCTGGAATTGATGAGTTAAGAAATGAATTAGAGCAAATGCTCGCAAAAAGTGAACGTATTGTTAGAGCAAAGCAGACTCTATTCAAATCCTTTGAAACAGTTTATGAAAAAACCAAAATACTTTTTCAGACTCGCTTAGATACAGTTACTAAAGATTTTGATAAAAAAAGATTTCAAGAACAATTAACTACTATTTCATCAGAACTCGAACATAGTATGAATATCTTTCGTAAAACTACAGATGAAAAAGCTCAACAATTGAAAGATAAGAATAACTCTGATTGGGAATTCATAACCGCTAAAATTAAGATTATGTTAACCTATGCAGAGTTGGTGATTTCAAATGAATTTGAAAAAAAAGATATTGCTAAACACTGGAAAACGAGACGTTATTTGAATTGGGGAGATTTGAGCGATTTACAAAACAAAATTGCTAATCGTTATTTATTGAAATGCAAGTTGTTTTAGAGAGATATACAGATGGATTTGAGAAAGTTTTGGAACAAATTAAAAATGGTTTGGATGGATTGCAAAAAAGTATTATAAAGATAGAAAAAAATAATAGCTTGGATGAAGCTATCAAACCTTTAAATCTAACTAAATTTTTTGATACTAAATACCAATCTTCTCTTGATAATTTGCGATATACAATTAATCACAAAAAACAAAATATTATTAGTTGTGTAGATGACTTTATTTCTGATGATGTAAAGAGTAAAATCGAACAACACAAACGGAAAGTAGCTGGTATTCGTGGAATTGGAACAACTAAACTACAAAACCAAGAAGTGACGGAATTTTACAATTATTTAAAAGAAAAAATGAACGGGGAACTGAGCAACTTCTTGAACAATGAAATGCAATCCTTTGCTTTACATCTTGAACAGCAAGTAACATTGATTTATCGCGATCTTAAGGATGAACTTGAGACTGTTATAGATACCTATTTTCAAAGTATGGAAATAAATTTAGCTCGACTCAACCAAAGTGAAAAAAAGAAATTAGTTCAGTACTTAACAGGTTCATTAGATGAACTTGAAGGAGTTGAGAAAATTTATTTACAATTGAAGAAGCTAAACTAAGACATTACTTCGTATACTTTTGCCTTCAAAATAGCTTGAGATGATAACTCCATTAGATATTTTGTCATCCGAATTAGATCACCTTTACCAGAGTTTGATTGATTCTGGATTTTTAGCTACTTAGTGCATCTTACAAAATTTAAATTGAGTTGAGAGAAGCCTTAAAAAAATGGACGGGTTTTGCCCAAGCGATCGCGATCGCCAGCACCATCCCCAAAACGATTAGAATTCTTGTCGGTTTATATCGCACGATCGTCCTTCCTCTTGTAACTTTCGCGAGCCAAATTCAACGATTTAACGAACATTGCTCCCTGCTGACCACACAATTATATTAATTTTCTCACTGCTTTCCCATTTTTCTGCCTATGCGATCGCCTCTCAAAATGTATCAAAAGTGCGATCGCATTATCAGAGATTCGGTTCATCCGATGCAATCCCATGCAATCTAACTTACCGTCACCATCAACCCAACTTTTAAGCCTAAAGATTCTAATAATGTTTGTAAAAGTTTGAATTCAATCTCTCCCGTTTCTTGTAGTTTGCGATCGAAGCGATCGAACTGTGCTTGAAAACTCTCTGAAAAATTAGTGAACCCTCCTTTTGCTTCAATAACATTGGCAAAGGCTTTTTTAATCATTTTAGGATCGCCTTCCTCTAAAACCACTTCAAGATACATCGCCGCTTCTGAAGGATCTTTTAAAGATTTAATAAGTTCTGTATGATAACTAATAGTTTTAGGCATTGTCTCGACTCAGATACTTTCGAGAAATTGAAAAGGGTTAAAATTATTGTGAGTTAATCTTGCACGATCGCCCGGCTTCCTGTAATGTTATATGCGCCAAACTCAACCATTTAATTTCATCGCGATTGAAGATTGTTCCTTGCTGACAGCACAATTGCCATTGCGCGATCGCTTCTTCTTTCTGTTCTGTTTGTTGATAAACTTGCGCTAACAAACAATGTGCCGCACCCCGATTTTTAATCTTTTCAATCCCGTCTGGTTTCTCTGCTAAAGCGATCGCTTCTTGGAAAGAACTTTCTGCAATATCGTGTCGCCCTTCCAACCAAAATGCCCAACCCAAGTTTTTGAGCAGATTGTAATGCACCGATATCAATTTCTCATCCACTGACAATCCTTGCCAAAGCAGAGGAATTGCAAATTCTGCTTGCTCTTCTACAATATACAAGCGAGCCAGATTATTTTGTGCCGAAACTAAGCCCCCATTTGCCGCGATCGCGTATTGCGTTTCTGCCTTCTCCAACTCCTGCAAATCTTCGTAAATTACGCCGAGATTGTAGTTTACTTTAATATTATTGGGATCGATATTCAAGGCTTGTTTATAATAGTCCTCAGCCGTCGCTAACTGTCCGTCTCGATAGCGTTGTGTTCCTTGCTTGGCATACCATTCCGATAGTACCGGCAGATTAGCGCGAAAAATGACTAGAAAGAAGCAAAACAACGCGATCGAAACTAACTTCATTTCCTCGTGAAAATGCTTGGGAATTCTCAATCTTACTAATAGTTTATTAAAGCCTTCTTGACCGGATTGCGTGAATTCATTACTCGCTTGTAGGAGAGCAATCAAACTGGGAAAAGTTACCGCGATCGCCCCCACCAAACCCGTCCCTCCCACTAAAAAGCGCGGCACGATATCCAACAATAACCCCACATTTGCCGTCCACCCCAGCACATTTCCCATTTTCCACAACCAATCAAACCGATCCCAAGGATGCGGAGGTGCTTCTGTTTCTAACTCCCACCACCACGCCTTTTCCGGGTCGATCTGCAAACTCTGTCGCCACTTCGCCAACTTGACAACCTTTACGATCGCCCCTGCTTGAAGTTTTAGTCGATCGTCCAACTCCACCAAAACGCGATCGCCCTCCCAAACACTCCGATCCTCGCGATCGAGACGCACTTGCAAAATATCTCTCGCTTTTAAAACCGTTAGGGCTAATTCAGCCGAGAGATTTGATTCAGATTGCTCTAAATTGGAGAGTGCCTCCTTATAGTTTAGGAGTGCTTCATCTAACAGAGAATGGCTCATGAATTGAGTTGCGATCGCAATATTCCTAGGATAACCTGAGTTCGGGTTAAGAAGCAGAGGGTAAAGCCCACTCCAACTGCAATTTGGGCTTTTTGGGTTGCGTCGAGGTTTGGAAAAAACTCAATCTTAAAGGTTTCAAAGAGTTCGCGAGGGAGCTTGTGACTGACATAGCCTCGCTCTGCAAAGACTTTCCCATTCAAAGTTTCTCGCAGGTCAAGCACGGGCTTGCGGTCATCTGTATTACCCGGAGTGATTGTCAGATTGAGCAGTTCTCCGCATTCGCTGACAACAAGATGAAGTTTCAAGCCATAGAAACAGCCCATTGAGGTTTGGCCTCGGTAGGAAATTCCTGACTCCATTGCTGATATACATGCTCAAAATAGTAACTTTTGAAGTTGCGGTAATGACTTTGATGAAAGGCTATGAGTATCGTCATTATTTCACTTAGACATAGCGATCCTTCCTTATCCCGAACTGACGTCACTTAAGTATAAGTCTATATTTTGTGTCAGGCTGCTTTTCTCATTATGTTAAAATGCGATTGCATTTTTTAAATACTTGCTCAAAAAACCGAGCCACTTTATTATCTTTTTGCCTCTTACCCAGAATATTAATAAAGCAAATTATTGATTGACTTTAATCGTTGAACTTAAGTATATCGTTCGTTTATCCTTATTTTTCCTGCAATCGTGTCTATCATCTTCATCTATCTTCATCTTAAATTCACAAAGGAAGTTTTTATTTAAAGATTAAGTAAAAAGTTGTTTTTTGAATTCAGTTTATCCGGATGGCACCCCCACAACGAGCTAAGAGGAAATACGGATGTCATTATCGGGGTTTTTGACTATGCAGAAACAATTAAAATCTCTTACTCTTGCGGGAGTCAGCTTGACTCCACTTTTAACGATCGCGGATTTAAGCCAAGCGCAAGATATACCAAAACAATCGGAAGCAGAAATTACCAGCGATCGCGAAAATAATCTCGAGGAAAATATCCTACCGGAAAACGTGGCGATCGCAGCCCCACCAGAATCCTCAGATCCTCGCGATCGCTTTTACTCGTCTCCCGCGCAGCGTTTAGAAGAAGCCCCTTGGCTATTAGAATCTTTAAAACCCACCATTGAATTTAGCGAGAGCAAAATGCCTCGAGAGGATCGGAATTCACTGCCGCAACCCACACCCCCAGAAACCAACCCTATCGAATTTACTCCCCGCATTGGAGCGGGCTATACGACATCAGATGGAGGCTATGATAGTTTAACCAGCATTCAAGGATTCTTGCCCATACAAACTTCGCCTCACGACTTATTTTTTCTGGAAGGAAATTGGCGATTTGATAATGGTAATAACGATCGCCTCGAAGGAATTACAGCAATTTTAGGCTATCGAACTTTTGCTTCGAAAGGCGATCGCCTTTGGGGAGGGTATGTTGCTTATGACAAGCGGACGACGGATTTTAGCGTCTTCCATCAATTGGGCTTGGGTTTTGAAACTTTGGGAGATGTGGATTTTCGGGTTAATGGTTACATTCCCCTCGGGCAAAGTCGTAATTTATATGCGACAAATTCTTTCGATACGGGAACGCAATATTCCGATCTATACTTCCGCGATCGCTATTTAATGTACGACACTTTTCGGATGTTTGGGGAAACACGTTTTTACGAGATGGCGTTAGGCGGGTTTGACGCGGAATTAGGGGTTAAACTACTCTCTTTTGGCGCACCGAGTCAGGATCTGCGCTTGTATGGTGGGGCGTATTACTACAGTGGTGAAAGCGTTACTCCGACATGGGGATGGCGAGCAAGATTGGAAGCACGCCCAACCGAGATGTTAAATTTGGGCCTATCCTTACAACAAGACGATCTTTTTGGCACCAATCTTTCCTTTACATTCGGCGTGAGTTTTCCCAGCCATCGTCGGAAGCGGAAATTAAAGGAGAACGAAACGAATTTACCTCGTTTAGCTGATTCGGTTCGGCGCAACCCTACAATTGCTGTCACTTCAGACACGGAAACCGAGATTTTTACCGAACAAGAGACTGAAGTTCTCGCAAAAAATCCGGCAACGGGACAACCTTGGATTTTTCGTCACGTGACTTTAGGCGCGACGGGGGGAGATGGCACATTTGAGCGTCCTTTTGGCACCGTACAAGACGGCTTGAATACATCCCTTTCTGACGGCAATCATATTGTTTATGTCGAGATTGGAGATGATATCAAGATACCGGGCTTTAGTATTCTCGATCGCGTTCAAGTGCTTTCTCGCGGTCCGGTACAGCCTCTCGAGACGATTCAATTTGGGAATATTCAGATTCCTCTCTCGGGGACGGGTAAATATCCGACGATTCGCGGAACTTCTGTTACAGATGGTGCAATAACTGGGATGGTTGCTTTAGGCAATCACTCGACGTTATCGGGTTTTACGATTCAAGCCGATGACAATAATGGCATTATTGGCGAGAATGTAACCGGGGCGATCGCTCGGGATAATCAAGTTTTCAATAGCGATCGCGGAGTTCACCTGCGTGGGGATGGCGGGACCACTAGCGTGACACTATTGAGAAATTCTATTAGCGATGCCGCACGACAGGGAATCTTTTTCGATGTCCTCAATGGCGGAGCAATTGTCAATTCAGCAATTCTCGACAATTTCATTGCCGACACTATTAATGATGGTATTCGTATTGAAGCAATAAGTAGTTCGCGTTTGGAAAATATCACCATTTCTGGCAATACTATTCGCGATATTCCCGATGGAGAAAATAATTTTGCTGATGGAATTGACATTTTTATAGCCGAAGGAGCAACAGCTAATAATATTTTCATTTCTAATAATACGATTGTCAATATTCCTGATGATGGGATTAATATTGGCATTCATAATAAGCCGAGTTTTGGCGGCAACATGAATAATGTCACAATTGCGAATAATACCATCTCAAATGTTGGTTTTAATTCTCATGCTTGTGGTACGGGAATTGAGATATACAATAGTTCTTCAAATGCTCAAGTTTTTAGCAATCTTAATCTCTTCAATAATTATATTCAAGAGGCTCGAGATAGTAGCATTACGATCGACTCAATTGCTCATGCTGACAAACCAAAAGCCAATCAAGGTGGAATATTTACAATTACTCGTTTTGCTGGCAATACCAGTATTAATCCGGCAAATGGAGTCGATTTAGGATTTCTTTTGGGCAAAAAAAATGGAGCCTCGGTTGAGTTTATCGGTTTGGGAACAGTTCAATTTAATAGTGATATAGCGCCGGCGATCGAGAATACTATTCGGAATAATAATGATTTTGCAGCTAATATTAGCTGGACTAATAGTACCAATCGGAAGAAATGTCCCACTTTAAAATAAATATCAAACTCTCAATCAATCTCTAGAATGGCTGAAGATAGATCGACATCTTGTAGATCGACATTAGCTAATATTGCCTCTGTTAATTTTGCTTTGCGTAAATTTGCTCCTTTTAAATTTGCTCCGGTTAAATTAGCAGCAATCAATTTTGCACCCTCTAAATTCGCATTTTCTAAATTCGCTCCACATAAATTAGCACCAATCAAATTTATGTTTTTTAAACAAGTATTAGCAAGTTGAATATTTTCTAAATGGGCATTACGAAAATTACGCCTTCCTAGGCTATAGTGTTGCAGTAATTCTCCGGCATCGGTGACACGAAGTTCCCGTTGAGGAGGGCGCTGATAAGTAAAAGTAAAAGTATCACCGCAGTGTAAGATATGGCGAAATTCTTCATAAAAAGGATACGAGCCAATACCGCTTAAATTAATCCACGCCCGAGAGCGAGTTAAGGCAATAAATAATTGATTTCTGAGTTGTATACTACTTTCGTTTTTCGCAATTCCATCTAAACCGATAATATAGACCATATCTGCTTCGTGTCCCTTGGCGCGATGAATTCGAGAAACTGTTATTGCACCTTCACACCAAAAGCGATCGGGGTTGTAGTTATACCGATCGCTTTTGAGGATATTACAATCAGAGGTGCTGGGAATATAAATATCTAACCCTTGCTGCATTAAGAAATTAGCAACGTAGGTTTCTAATTTAGCTGCTTCAAAAAATTGTCCTAAAACAATGACTAAAATTTCTGGACTGGGGCGCAAACCATCGTATCTTAAATTATGCACGAGATTGCGAGCGAGATGGGAGAGTTCTTGCTGGCGATCGCGAAAAATTTGTAACTCGAGATAAGACTTTTTCCAAAACTTCGCGATCGGATTGGGTGAGTTTTCTCGGGGGCGATGTAAGGTAATCTTTTGTTGGGAATAAAATTTGCCTTGAACTTCATAGCCGATTGCTTGCCATTCTTCTTTTCTCGTCATTCCCGTCAGCATTCCTTGAGGGCGCAATAAACCCATTGCGATCGCGTGAGCGGCTGTTAAGATTAAATGAGGAGTTCTATAACATTTGCAGAGGATTTCGCTCTTTTTAATGCCGCCTAAATACTGTCCCGTAACAAGATGTCCCAATTCTTCGCCGAACAATTTACTCGCGCTGGGAATCCGCAAACTTTCTAAACTTTGTATCTCATCATAAGCCCAAATGAGTCGTCTTTTCTCGGGATGAGTTGGATCGGTTGGGTGTAAAGATTGATAAGCGAGCCAATAGAAGGATTGTTTGTTTGCAAAGTTCCAGCGATCGCTCATTAAATCCTGTCCTTCATCAATTAAAATGGCATCAAAAAGCTGCGGAATTGCTGCATTTTTTAATAAATGATTGCAGGCTTCGGCTAAGGCTTCACTGGGTTGCTTGCTTTCGGTTTGATTGGCGCTTAAACTGGGAATTCCGGCTTCCCAAGATAAGGTACTGTAAAATCCCGGTTGTTTGCGCGATCCCCAAGCATGAAGAACGAGTAAATTGCGATTTTTCGGATTGTAGCCGATTTCATTATGACTAAAATAACGCAACCAGCGATCGAGTTGTTCGATTAGAGGTTGATAGAGACTGCGAGAAAAGAAAACGAGAGCAATTTTCCAGTCAGGGTATTTGAGGTGAATATGTGCCGCTTTTTGACACAAGATAACACTTTTTCCCGAGCCAGCAATACCGCGAATGCGCTGACATCCGGGAGGAATTTGTTTGGCAATTCTTTCTTGTTGCAGATCGACTTCAGAAATCCATTCTCTTAGTTTTACAAGTATTTGACCGCGACTTTTTGAGTTCGTAAAAATAGGATGATTTTGCTGGCGATAAATGGGAGTTCCTGCTAAAATAGAAAGGAATAGTTTCCATTGTTCCTGCGTGAGTTTGAATGCAGTTCTCAAAGAAGAGATGGAAGCGATCGCATTGAAAATTCCATGCCTATTTTGGAGATTGTTTTTAAATAAAATTGGTGGATTTGTAGGAAGTTGATGAAAACCCCGTACTTGCCATTCTTCCTCAGAAATTAAAGGTAAAGCGATTAAAGCACGTCCGGTTACTTTTTCTTTGAGAATGGGTTCGCGATCGCAATATTCTAGTAATGTAAAAAGTTGATGCTCGGCTTGTTGATAAGGATTTCCGGTTGTAGTATAATAATTTTGAAATTCCCATTGATGTCCGGAAATATTCAGGATTTGCGAGATAGTAATTGATTTGACTTCAATAACGATTAAACCCAATTCGCGATCGGCGATAAGAATATCGGGTTCTTGGCGATACTTCCCCTGTTGAGAAAAGATAGGATAGCGCCAATAACCGAGGCATTCTCGCTGAGAAAATGCCTCTTTTACCGCATCCCAAACGATTTTTTCGCCTGTTTCTCCGGCTTTACCCAGAGGTTCTGTCTCGATAAAATAAGCACTATCTAGCATTATCGTAAACGGAGAATACCTATATAATCTTACCCTTTAATTAAATCTTTGATATGTTCTAAAAGACTTGCACCTCCGTAGTAAAAGGCAATAATTACAGAAATCATTAAAACTGCGATGAAGACGCAAAAAAATGCTCCTCCGATCGCGATCGCACCATCATCTTCAACTAATCCCAATCCAGTCAAAAAGATGCCCATTGCCGGTAAAGTATTCGTACCGGGGATAATAATCATCATAGAAATTGCCATCAAGGCGATCGCACTACCAATAATAATTCTGCCTGGTAAACGGTTACAGACAAAAATGAGGCGAGGTTTCGTGATATTTTCTAATCTTCGCAACCAAGGAATCCCTTTTTTAACAACGGATCTCGCTGTCTCTACTTTAATCGAAGCATTGGCAATTTTAGCAGGAAACCAAGGCTGTCTCGAGCCGATAATAAACTGAACGGCTAACAGAAAAATGAGAAATCCAAAAGGTGCAGAATAACCCGGTGCGGGAATAGGTAAAGCGGAAGGAAGCGCAAGGAGAACAAATAAAAAACCAAAAGTTCTTTCCCCCGCGATCGCGATAATATCTCCCAGCTTAACCTCAGGTTGGCGATCTTCCTCAAAGAAGTAACGATTGAGTTCAGTTGACAATTTAGCCATGCAAGTTCAAGGGAATTTTGCCCATTTACTATACAGCGTTTTGCGAACTTTGGTTCAATCCAGAAAAATTTTACCTGCCATCGCACTTCTTTAAACCCAAAGACATAGCAATTTTTGAATTTCTCTCCATTTGCGATCGCGCTCAATTCCCAAAATCGTCGCAATGTCGGGTATCTTTTCTTCCATTTGGCATAATAGTTTGGCAAATCTTTGCACCGGTTAAAATCATTCCTCTGAAGTTAGCCCTTCTTAAATTGGCTCTTCTCAAATCAGCCCCTCGCCAACGGGTTTCTCTCAATTCGGTCATATTCAAGTTTGCGTCTCTCAAGTCGGCACCGCTCAAGTTCGCAAAACTCAATTCAGCCCGTCCTAAATTCGCCCTTCTCAGGTCAGTCTCTCGAAGATCGGCATCAATTAAAACTGCTCCTCTGAGATCGGCATCCGTTAAAATTGCTCCTCTGAGATCGGCACTATTCAAATTAGCATTTCTTAAGTTGGCATTGCTCAGATCGCAGAGAGGACAGGCATTCGTTGAGAGTAAGCGATCGATATCCTCTTGATTGAAAGCCACAACAGGAGAAGCCAGCCATGCCATTAATATGACAGGGATAGTCAGTACTTTTAAAGGTAGTCTTTTCATTGAGGGTTTCTCCTGTTTTCTTCGTATCAGAGGAAATTGAATCCGCAATATTAAAATTATTCTTGTGAATCTTCTTCGTTTAGTTTTACTGGAGTACAGAAAATTATCATCCCGATTATGGCTGCGATCGCAATTGATTGATTGAACCAGTACATTACGGGATTATACTGAAATATATTGGTGAAATCAACAGCTATTGTTATCAGATATAAGATTTGCAATCCTATCAATTTCCAGTTCAATAGCAAGTTTTTCATCTTTTTTTATCGGATGGAAACTTTCTTAAAAAAGCGATCGCGCTCTCTAAAATTAAAATCCCCCCGATCGGGAGGATTGTTTTAGCACTTAAACCATTGCTAATTCAGGTTCCGGCCAGCGTTCTACCGCTTTCCCAATAACCGATAATTCCTTCATCAAAGCGTCAAATCGTTCTGGGGTCAAAGACTGAGGACCGTCAGAAAGTGCCTTGGCTGGGTTGGGGTGAACTTCGATCATTAACGAATCCGTTCCCGCCGCGATCGCGGCTTTCGCCATAGCCGGCACGTATTCCCATTTGCCGGTACCATGACTGGGATCCAACATGATCGGTAAGTGGGTTAACAAGCGCAGGACGGGAACGACGGCAATATCTAAGGTATTGCGAGTATAGGAGCGATCGAAGGTTCGCAAACCCCGCTCGCAGAGGATCACCTTTTGATTGCCCGCCGCGAGAACATATTCCGCCGCCATCAACCATTCATCAATGGTTGCCGACATTCCCCGCTTCAAAAGAACGGGCTTATCTTGAGCGCCGACTTTCTTGAGCAGGGCAAAATTCTGCATATTTCTCGCCCCCACTTGCACGACATCAGCAACTTCGGCAACTTTGTCCACATCGGCAGTATCCATCACCTCGGTAATGATACCCAGACCCGAAGCCTCTCGCGCCTTTGCCAATAAACCCAAAGCACTTTCCCCGTGACCTTGGAAAGAATAGGGAGAAGTCCGAGGCTTATATGCACCGCCGCGCAGGAATTTCGCCCCTGCTTTTTTAACCCGCAGTGCCGTTTCCACGATCATCTCTTCGTTTTCTACCGAACAAGGACCCGCAACCACAACGACGGGATGGTGTTCGCCAAAAAGGACAGGACCATCGGGAGTGCTGACGGCAACTTCGCTGGGCTGGCCGTGGCGAAACTGGCGGCTGGCGCGTTTATAAGGGCGCTCTACGCGCAGGACGGATTCGATCCAAGGGCTTTTTTCTTCAATTCGGCGTTCGTCAAGACTGGCAGTATCTCCAACTAACCCAACGATAACTTTATGCTGTCCGACAATTTTTTCTGGGGTGAGTCCCCAATCTGCAAATTCTTGGCATAAACGCGCAACTTCGGCTTCTGGCGAGCCAACTTTCATTACAACAATCATGTGGCAATATCCTCTTTATATAAAATGCTACATAACTTCGTAGCCCTGTTAGGTGAATTCTAGAGGGTCGGGGAAACCTCGACCTAAAATTGTTAGTTTTCTTTAGCTTCCTTGGCGGCTTGTTTGGCCTGTCGCCAACCTTGCAGGAGTCTGGCGGCATTGAGGGTAAATTCTTGCCAGCCCACCCAACCTCCGGGACGATCCTCTTCCCATGAGGTGGAAAGAACGCCATAACTCAAGCCGACAAATCCCAAGCCGAATAAAGCCAAGGTGACAGAAAAGACCAGTTGGGGTGGAATTTCTACCCATCCTTGACTGACTAACCCGTAAAAAATGAAAAAACTCGAGAGTCCCAGTGCCGTTGGCAGGCCGCATAATAAGGCCATGCGCCGGATCATGCGTTTACTGACAACTTCGGGGATGGCTGTAGAATTCGCATTGCGATTTTTGTTCCGAGACGCTCCGCGATCGGTTTTTTGGGCAGACACTGAGTCAGTTTTGGGGGAAGTCGCTTTGGCCTTTTTCTTTTTCTTGCTCTTTTGGTGGGGTTCAAAAGGTAAAGGTTCGCGATCGGATTCTGAAGGCATGAGTTTTGTTAGGAGTATTTAACGACGAATTCCCAAGCGGCGGATGAGTTGCTGGTAGTGTTCGTAGTTGTGTTCTTGGATGTAGGAGAGAAGTCTTCTGCGACGACCGATGAGCTTGAGCAATCCCCGACGAGAGGAGTGATCTTTTTTGTTTTGCTTTAAATGCTGGGTGAGTCCTTCAATTCTGGCGGTTAGGATGGCCACTTGTACGTCTGAGGATCCCGTGTCGGTTTCGTGGACTTGATATTCTGAGAAAATTTGTTGTTTGCGTTCTTGTGTGATTGTCATAAATTTGCGATGGGTATTGAAAAACTCAGCAATCTCCAATCTTACCATAAACTTTCTGGTTTCAAATCCGCGATCGCCAAACTAAAGATTTTTCACTAAGCGAAAGCCAATATGATTGGTGCCGGTATCGAGGGCTTGCGATTCCCGTGCTTCTGGGCGATAGCGGCTGCAATAATTGCGAGCGCAGAGAAAAGATCCTCCTTTAATGACGTGCAAAGCGCCTTCCTCGGGCTTTCTCGGGTCTAAACTGCTGGCGCGATCGGGTCCTGTAGGATTGAGGCTGCCATCTTTATCGGGGTGTCCGACGCGATACCAATCGGCGGTTAACTCCCAAACGTTACCCAACATATCGTAAAGTCCATAGCCGTTGGGTTCAAAGGACTCGATCGGAGCAGAACCGAGGTAGCCATCCTCTTTGGTGTTAAAAATGGGAAAAATCCCCTGCCAAGTGTTGGCTTTGGTAGGGGCGTATTGTTCGCGGGGAACGATCGCATCGGCATTGAGACCGCCTCGGGCTGCATATTCCCATTGAGCCTCGGTGGGGAGGGATTTGCCGACCCAATTGGCATAGGCGATCGCATCTTCGTAGGCAATGTGAACGGCAGGATAGTCATCTAAACCCTCGAGGGTACTCTCCGGACCATAAGGGTGCTGCCAGTTTGCGCCGACGACCCAATGCCACCAGCTTAAATAGGCAATCGGTTGAGTTGAGTCGGGCGGCCAGAAGACGATAGAACCGGGTTGTCGTTGTTCCTCTGTTAAGTCGGGGAATTGGTCTTTGGGGATGGGACGTTCGGCGATGGTTTGGTAGTCTGTAGCTTCGACAAATTGGCGGAATTCGGCGTTGGTGATTTCGTGGCGATCGATGCAAAAACTCTCTACCGTGACATCACTGGCAGAGGCTTCGGCAGGATAGTAAGTATCGGAACCGATGTTAAAGGTGCCTTTGGGGATGAAGGCCATGCCGTCGGGACAGGTGGGGGCAGCGATCGCTGCATTGAAAGGCGCGATCGCCAGACTAAGGGAGGCGATGAAACTAATCATTGCGATCGTTAATCGAAATACGGGCAGGATGCCCGTTCCACAAAACCGAGAGAGAATCATATCAAATCTTTGTATTTACTATTGTGCGGTCTGGACGATCGAAGCGATCGCGGCAAAACTCGAAAGAGAGCGGGCGATCGCATCCATACTAAAAGCGCACGTCTGGTACAAACGGCAAGCTGAAACCAGCAGGGGAAGCTAGTCAAGCCCTTCCCCCAGAAAAACCTGGTCGAAGTCATTGGCTACACTGATGAGATACCAATCGTCCTCATCATTGGCTCTGGCTATAGCTTCGTCCGCGTGACAATAGTAGCCCGGCCCGTCTGATACGTCATTATCGCTGCAATCTACCTCCATATCTTCCACTTCTGCATAGTGTTCGCGCTCGAGATCGTCGTGCCGAAGCAGTAGCATAAGGTCATGACCTTGACCGTCATCGGTATATTCCAACATTTGCAAATCGCCATTGGAATTACCCACAGCCATAATCGGCCGCTTACCAATATAGCGCTCGATGCCCACGGGTTTTCCATCTTGGTCATTTATAGGCTGTACCAACTCCTCAGCCCGCACCAGAATCGGCGGGTCGCTTTGATACGTGGTTGTTAGTGTCGAACCCACAATATTTTGAGGAGGGATTCCATAATACTCTTCTGCAAACCCGCGAATGAAGTCGATCTCTCCACCAGAACAGATATAAACTTGAAAATCGTTAGCACGCAGATAATCGAGCAACTCCACCATCGGTTGGTAAATCAAATCGACATAAGGACTATCGAACTCGGGGTTATTTTGCGTGGTGACAAAATCGCCAGCCGCATTGATGTAACTCTCTGTCTCTTCGTCAATACCAAAACCGTAGAGATCGCTAAAGACTATTGGAACGTAGTTAGGGTATTCACTCCAGAGGGTGCCATCATTGTCAAAAACAGCGATGCGATCCTTCGCTTCCACGAAATTGTCACTGCTAGAATTGGTGACATCATCCACAAACTCGATAATGGCTGTCCTCGTTTCGGTGTCATTCCAAGAAATGAGATAGTCGCTCGCTTCTCGGGAGGGGGAATCTGTGGCGATCGCTTGGGTCGTACAACCTGCAATACCGAGCCACAATAGGCAGCACGAACAGAGAAGCGCGAATTTCCTAAATAGTTGGGTTGTCATCATGGTTATGGGTCTGGACGCGAGTATCAATACTTTCAATGAGGGCGATCGCATCCTCTAGAAAATAGAGGAGCGATCGCCAATGTCAGATGAATTCCGAAGCCGGAAATGCGATCGTTATTGAGAATTAAGGCAGTGCTGAATCAAGATTGGATTTACACTATCTCACTCTCGATAAGACGATGCGGATTATTTTCCTAGCCGTTGAACGATCTCTTTAATGACGCGATCGATCAACTCTTCATGACCGGGTTCGGACACAGACGCAGATTGCTCTGAAGACGCGATTTCCTCGGAGGATGAATCGATCTCGATTGGCTCTGAGGATGCGCGTTCCTCTTCAAATGGATCGAGATCGATCGCCACTTTCACAATCTCACCACCCGTAAACTCAAATGGAGGTTCGTAGTCCTCGCTCACTGGAGTCCGCAGGTCCATCCCCACATCAAAGGAATCCATAAAGGTACTCAAAAACGTTGTCTCAATCTGATCGGAAGCTACCGGATCGCCATTGACATAGAGAGAACCCGTGCCACCACAGCCTACGAATCGACTATCTTCTTCTTCTGAGTCTTGAGATGAAGTCCTATCCGTTGCTTCCTCACATAAAGCACCATTGTGTTCGTCGTAATCAAAAACAAAGGCAACTTGAGCCTCACCTTCCGGTAGTTCGTTTTCATCAACGATCTGAGTTCGAGCGAGATTCAGATAGTTGTACTCGAAAACCAGATGATGGTGTTCATTGACATAGAGGCTAAAGCCCACAGTGTCTCCTCCATTGGCTAAGATAACCCCTTGAACCTTTTCCGGATTGCTAATATCCAAGTCTGCGGTAATGGTGTAGTCGGTTAGAGCAAAGTTGGGGGCAACTTCTCCGGGTAGAAATATCGCACCGGGATAAAACTCGAATTTTGGACCATCGCTTAAAGCCGTCGGGCGTTCGATCCCTGTGCGCTCATTAAAGCGATCGTCAAGAGGATAGACATTGTATTTTTTAGCCTCGCTATCGAACAGAGCAGTCATTTCGGCCAATTTGTCTTCTAATTCCTGTTGCTCCCTCGACGTTAATGTCTTTAGATAGTCCGGAGCCAATAAATTATCATGCTGGGTAAAGTCGTTTTCCAGATTGAACAGTTCCCATTCATTGTCTAGCTCTGGATGGTCCTTGCTCATCGTACTTGCGTTATTGATCCAAGGAGCCTGATTGAACGATGATGCCATCCAACCATCGTGGTAAATCCCGCGATGGGCCATCATCTCGAAATACTGGGTATCTCGAAGAGGGTTTGCGTCTGCTCCATCAGATTTGAAGGTGTTGGCAAAGCTGGCCCCTTCCATCGGCTTTTGCGAAGTATCATTGACCTGAGAGGGAGGATCGATGCCCGCCACGTCCAAAATGGTTGGGGTAACATCAATAACATGGAGAAATTGATCCCGTAGTTCTCCCTCAGCCGTCCTCTCAATACCCTTCGGCCAAGAAATCACCATGGGATTGCGAGTGCCACCAAAGTAAGAGGCGACCTGTTTAGTCCAGAGGAAGGGAGCATTCGTAGCCCAACCCCAACCAATGGCAAAGTGAGGAGCCGTTCCAGGATTGCCTAAGTTGTCTTTGCAAGCCAAGTTCTCCTCCATGGTGTAGTCAAGGTTGGCATAGGTCGCAAATTGATTACAGGCAGAACCATAGAAACTGCCTTCTGCACTGCCTCCATTATCACCAACAATGTAGATAATTAGGGTGTTATCTTTTTCACCCAACTCATCGATGGCATCGATCACCCGGCCAACTTGTTCGTCTGTGTATTCCAAGAAGCCCGCATAGGTTTGCATTTGCAAGGCCATCAAGGACCTGTATTCATCGTCGCCTTCATTTGGATAATCAAACTGAGCATCATCCCAAGCGGGAATTTCTGCGGGTCGCTCCGTACATTGGTTAGCGTCAGGAATTATTCCCATCTCTTCCTGCTTCTGACAGATTTCTTTCTGTAGCACATCCCAACCATCGACAAACATTCCCTCATCTGCTCCTGCTGCAACGGCATGTTCTCCCCCGGCTTGGTACTTCTGGGTATAAGAAGGAGGGGGCTGGTGGGGAGTATGGGCAGCCCCAGGGACGAAATAGAGAAAGAAGGGAGTGTCTGGAGACAAAGAGTGGTTATAGCGCACCCAGCTAATGGCCTTATCCGCTAGATCGCGGGTCAAGTTGTAGCTCTCGTCAAGGTTGTCCTTGTCAGGGTAGGCCGGTTGATTGATGGGATTGCGGTTTTCATACAGGCTGGGATACCATTGATCCGTTTCGCCACCGCCACCGGTGAAGCCGTAGAAGTAGTCGAAGCCAAGGTCGTTGGGCCAGCTAGTGAATGGGCCGAGGTTAGAGCTTTGCTCGGCGGGTAAGTTGTGGTTTTTGCCCAACCAAGCTGTACTATAGCCGTGGCCTTGCAAAATTTTGCCAATAGTGGCCGTGCTCTGGGGGATGTATCCGTTATAACCCGGGTATCCATCTGCAAAGTCAGCAACAATGCCAGAGGCAGCGGAGTGATGGTTACGACCCGTTAGTAAGGCGGCGCGGGTCGGAGAACACATGGCGGTGGTATGGAAGCGGTTGTAGCTTAAGCCATTTGCCGCAAGCTCGTTGAGGGTGGGGGTGTGGATCGGCCCTCCAAAGGTTTCCGCAGCACCAAAACCCACGTCATCCAGCATCACTAGCAGAACGTTGGGCGCTCCTTCAGGAGGTTTAACAGGCGGGTGAAGAAGGTTCTCATCTGGATCTGAGTTGACATAGGTGTCGGAGATTCTGCCGTGAAATTCGGGGTCTGGGAGAGGCAGGTCTTGTGCCATTCCGGGGGGGACGGCGGTGCCCAGCAGGAAGGAAAGGGCGATCGCAAATATTGCGATCGACCTCCCAATCCGGGCGAAACTCGGATTAGAAAACATTTAAAAACCTCATAAAAAGGACAAACGAAACTCGAACCGCATTTCAAAACGCAATTCTTATATAGTCTCGATAGGGGTAATAATGTCGCGATCGCTAACTTACTTTTCGTTAATTTGGTATTTAATTCACAGTAAGTTTGAGGTGCAATTTTACAGCAACGAAAGAATTAAAAGATGCTACTCTGATTAAAGATGAGTATATATCTAAAGCCAGTTTCTTTTATATTTATTTTTGTTAAGTTGTATTTTTTTGACTACTCTAGGTTATGTATAAATTAAGTTAGAAATAAGAGATTGCGATCGCTATAAATCAGGGATACTGGAAGAGATTGCTTTATCCTAATATTTTTTTTCCAGAGTTTATTCAAGGGTTTGACCTACTATTTTTTAAACTCTAAAAAAATAATAATTGTTTTATTGGCTCACTTAGATTGATTAGAATAATATTGATTTAATGACTCTTAAAGAAGGCGATCCAACACACTCCCACAAACTATCGAGATCTCGATAATTTGAGTAAAAAAGTGCGTTCGCTGGAACGCACCCTACGAAACTATTGGTCTACCGTGTCTTCGCGGAATGCAAGATTCTGAATCCGCTCGTCTAAGGCCGGTTCTACATCCACTTGCTCAAGGGCGTTGTCTGCCGTCGGGACAATGCGATCGAAGTATTCTGCCAAAACCCCAACCGCCCGTGTGGGGTAGTTTATCAAGAATTGACAGAATTCAGGCGGCATCTCAAAACGCGATCGGGAGGAGCGATCGCGCGATCGCTCCTCCATCGTCTTGCCTGAAATTAGAGGCGAGAAAGATGCGTTCAAACGAACGCACCTTAAAAGTTACTGCATGAGCAAGGAACTAGAGTGGCTCAATACAATTCGTTTTCACCCTAAATTGATCTAACAATTGAACCTCAACTTTATTGATTGTCCCGTCAAATTCAAAAGGAGCATCATCAGCATAGTCCAAGGAAACCGGAGCCCCCAAGTCAACCCCCACATCAAAGGTTTCGCTGGGGGTGAAGGCTGCCGGCACTGTGCGGCAAACAGTTGTTGTGTCCGCATCTACTGCATCGACTCGCAGGGTCACATAGGCTGGGACCAAGGGATTTCCATTTTTGAATAGGGTTTCTACTTCAATGGTGTGGTGGCCTGCGGGAATCGTTGCAGATTGAGCCTTATAGCGATCGAGCAACATCATGTTGTACTCATAGTTAAGTTTGCCATTCTCCATGAATAGACTCAAACCCCCACTAGAACCACCGAGGGCATAGAGAACACCGGAATTTGTGCCGTTGAGATCGACATCGATCGTCACCAAATTGCTTTGACGACCCAGACCGGGTGCTGTAAACTCTGGCATCCGAGTGGTGGTTGTATCAAACGTCCAATGAGTATAGGGGGTGCTGATGCGATCTTTGGGATGGAGACGAGTCCAGAGACCTCCACCAATGGGAAAGACCAGATTGTCTTGTGCTTCTTCCAAAAACAACTGCTTCATCAGTTCCAACACTTCCGGCTCTTGGGCTGCGAGATCGTTGCTTTGGGTGAAGTCTGTTGTCAGGTCATATAACTCCCACACATCTTCTCGGGAATCCCAAGCGGCTAAATCTTCTGAATTGCTAGTCGTCCAAGGAGTCAGAGGACCAAAAGTGCAGGCATACCAACCGTCGAAATAGATGCCTCGACTGCCGTTATTGTCAAAGTACTGGATCGTTTTTTGACTCGGCGCGTTGGCATCATCAAAGGTGTAAACCATGCTGACACCGTCGATCGGATCCTGATGAAACCCGTAAACCTCTTCCGGTGGAGTAATGCCCAAAATCTCGTAGATTGTGGGGGCAATGTCGTTGACATGGTGGAACTGGGAGCGGATTGAGCGATCGGCGGGAATGTGACCGGGCCAAGAAACCACCATAGGGTTAGCAGTGCCGCCGAAGTGGGACGCAATCAGCTTGGTATAGCGGAAGGGTGCATCTCCAGCCCAAGCCCAGCCTGCATGGTACATATTGTCGGTTTTGGCAGTTCCCAAAGCCAACAGACCTTCTGGATCGTCATCGGTACCAAACTGGTCTGCTAGGGCTTGACGCTGTTCTGTGATGGTATTGGGAATCTGGTTTTGGGCCAACAGTTCGCTGATGGAGCCTTTCTGACCTTCAGCACTGGCACCGTTATCGCCCCAGATGTAAAAGACTAGGGTATTATCTCGAATTCCTAGATTATCTAGTTCGTCAATTAGTTTGCCAGCTTGGACATCTGTATGTTCTACAAAGGCGGCATAAACTTCCATTAATCTTTGTTGGAAGGGACGTTCCTCTTCTGGGATATCATCCCAGGCTTGCATATCATCAGGGCGATCGGTCCACACAGCATCTTGGGGAATCCAGCCGATCTCTTTTTGCTTGTCAAAGGCACGCTGACGGGCTGCATCCCAGCCATCGTCAAATTGACCCTTATATTCGTCTGCTAATTCATTGAAGATATGGTGAGGACCGTGGGCTGCACCGGGTGTCCAGTACATAAAGAAAGGCTTATCGGGGGCGTAGGAGCGATGATGGTGCATCCAAGCGATCGCCTTGTCCGCCATATCTTCGCTGAGATGATAAGTCTCGTTGTGGGGTGGCTCGACGGGGGTCGTGTTTTCATAAAGGCGCGGCTCATACTGGGAAGTTTCCCCAGCGATAAATCCGTAAAAATAGTCGAAGCCGTGACCGACAGGCCAGCGATCGAACGGCCCCATCGCAGTGGTCTCAGTGGCTGGGGTGTTGTGCCACTTACCAAAGGCAGAGGTCGCGTAACCGTATTCCCGCAGCACTTCAGGAATCGTGGCTGAGGTTTTGGGAATCGTGCCGAGATAACCATCCCAGTCTGATGCCCGTTCGGTAATGGTACCGGAGTGAACCCGTTGATGATTGCGTCCGGTCAAAAGGGCGGCACGGGTGGGGGAGCAGATGGAGGTGGTGTGAAAGCCATTGTAGGCAATTCCTTCATCCCACAGGCGATCGATCGTGGGCGTATGGATATCGCCTCCAAAGATTTCTGCCTGCCCATAGCCCACATCATCCAACATGACGATCAAGATGTTGGGGGCATCTTCTGGCAAATAGTTGGGTTCTTCCCGCCAATTCATTTCGGACTCTTGCAGGGTTTCGTTGGCGACGCTGGCGGAGGGGACTGGAGGGAAGGGGAGCACGGTGCCATCGGTAGCTTGCGCCAAGACAGGGGGCGCGATCGCGCCCCATAGGAGAGCGGTGGCGATCGCAAACATGGCGATCGCTTTCCTCATCCGGTTTAAAAAACCGTTGCAAAACATAAATAAAACCTCATAAAAGGGTTAACAAAGTCTCGATCGCAGAGGGACATCCCAAAATGAGATCGAGGTAGTTGAGGCGCGATCGCCTCCTTGATGTTTGGGGAGTCGATCGCCCGAGGAAATTTCAAAAGAAAAGGGATTCAGCAAATGCGATCGCTAGAGAAAAAACCTAATCGATTGCTTGTAGGGTTCTGATTCGAGAACCTTTACTACCCTCAGTATCGAATTTGTCCATAATTTCATCGATCGCCGCGTCGTAATCGAAGCGGAAAGGGGGTTGGCTGGGAGGATATGCCTCGAATGTGTTCAGAAACTGCTCGACGATGACACCCACCGGGGCACCCAAGTAGGCCCGTTGAACCCACCACCGTTCGTAGTTATTGGCATCCGTATCGCCCCGCTCGTAAGGATCTCGGCGCAAGTTAAAGAGCTTCGGTGCCCGCAATTTCACAAAGGGTTCCCGCCAGACCTCAAAGCCGTGGCCCCGTTGTTCGGCATAAACGGATTTCCAATCGTTATAGCGCGTTCCGACCAACTGACCTTCATCATTGAAGTAGAAAAACTCTTGACGCGGGCCGTCTTCATTCTCGGGATCGAGTAAATAGGGCAGTTGGTTGTACCCATCCAGATGAGTTGCACAGAGATTGGTGGAAGGCTCAATTAGAGGACACGGACCCAGTAGGTCTTCCTTGAGAGTATCCACACCTACTGCTGCCATTAGCGTCGGAACCCAATCCAAGTGGGAGAAAATCTCGTGGGAGACAACGCCTGCCGGGATGTGACCGGGCCAGCGTACCAAGCCCGGAACGCGGTAGCCGCCTTCCCAGTTGGTGTTTTTCTCGCCTCGGAAGGGAGAGAGACCGCCATCGGGCCATTCGTTGTAATGGGGTCCGTTGTCGGTGGTATAGATGACGATCGTGTTGTCGGCAATGCCCAATCCATTCGGGTTCTCTGTACTGGGAGAATCCAGCAGTTTCAGCAACTCGCCTACGTGACCGTCGTGTTCCAACATCCCATCGCCGTAGAAATCCTGACCGCTCTCGGGTACATTATCGTTGAGATGGGTGTAGAAGTGCATGCGGGTGGTGTTGAACCAAGTGAAGAACGGTTGGTCGTTCGTCACGGCTGTTTGGATAAACTCCTTGGTGCGATCGAGGAATTCGCGATCGACGTTCTTCATGCGTTCGATATTCAGAGGACCTGTATCTTTGCAGAACTGATAGCCCGATTCGCCGAAGCGCTTGAGATAGATTTCCTTGAGATCTTCATCCTGAAGCGGATTTCCATCGATGTCGTAAATTGGCTCTGTAGAGTAAGTATCCGATGCGACGCAATCGAGTACGCCGCGAGGACCAAAGTTGTTGTAAAACGCTGGGTTATCGGGATAGTCTACGTTCTCTGGCTCTTCTTCCGCATTCAAGTGGTAGAGATTGCCCAAAAATTCATCAAAGCCGTGAACTGTGGGCAGAAACTCGTTGCGATCGCCCAAGTGATTTTTGCCAAACTGGCCAGTTGCGTAGCCTTGGGTCTTGAGCATTTCCGCCAAGGTGGGATCGTCATCTTGAAGGCCGTAGGGGGCACCGGGAAGACCCACTTTCAGCAGACCGGTTCGCAGAGCGCTCTGTCCGGTGATAAATGCTCCGCGACCGGCGGTGCAGCTTTGCTCGCCGTAGTAGTCGGTGAATAACACGCCTTCGTTGGCAATGCGATCGATGTTCGGCGTGTCGTAACCCACAATGCCTTTTGCGTAGGCACTGAGGTTCGTCCAGCCGATATCATCTCCCATAATCACCAAGATATTGGGCGGGTTAGTTGTCTGTGCAAAAGCACGGTCGGTCGGAAGCCAAGGTGGTATTCCCGACATGAGAAGTAACAGGGAAATTGCCAAGGCAATCCCCGATTTTAAAACTCGTTTCATTAACAAGTTATCCTTTAATTAAATAATTTTGAAATTACTCGAGGTAGGGTCAAAAAATTTAGAACTAATAAACCTAGTAAGATTTATTGGTAATTTATTTCTTTTTGACGTTAACCACGCTCAGTATAAACACGACTCATTCAATTCGCAAAGTCATTTAGTTCGAAAAAAGATTGAATTTTGTTAAGTTCGCATTTTTGACTTGGCGATCGCAACCTTGTTGACAATCTCTCCTCTTGGCGATCGCACTTCTGAATAGTTTCCAGAAGAGCAGAGGAGGAGCGATCTCCCTATTGCTGGACTTAAATCGATCGCCAAGTCATTGCGGGGTGTCAGACTCGTTATCGATCGAATAACTTCTTGAAAGATTTACCGAAATTCTTCCGACTCACCTTTTTAAGCGATCGGGCAGGCGAGGATGTAGGTGCGATCGCCACCGTAGCGGGAGAATACCAGATAGGAGAGGTATAAACCCGTTCCTGCAAGGTTAGGGGAATCTTATCGCAAGCTGTGGGATCTTCCAGTTCAGCTTCAGCGCACCACTCATCACCGAAAAAGGCCTTATCGTAGTCAGTCCAGCGAGGGGTAGGAATTTCTAACACCCGTGCGTAGTAAAACGCCCGTTCAGCAGGGTTGAAGTCGGGATCTTCCCAAACTTGGGCTAACTCAACTGCACCGATGGTATTCGTCCATTCGGCAGTATCGGTATTCACCGTACCCGTATCGTTGGCTGGGTCAGTTATATCGGGGTTGACTATACTGCCTACGGGTGGGATCTTGCCGTTGGCATCAGGTAGGCGATCGTCCGACCAAACGACATCGTAGACTTTCTCTTGGGTTTCTCCATTGTCATCAAGCCAACCTTTGACAATTTGGATGCGATCGAGGTTGCCGCGAATGGGATCTTTTAAGGCCGCCACCAAAAAGCTTGGCGACTGAATCTCGGGATCGGCACTCGAGTCGCTCGGATATGGGGGCAAATCGCTACCCATAGGAACGCCCTTGGCATAGCCTACATCACCGGGGTTACGACCCAAATCTTCATTAGTAAAATCCCAACCGCCAAATAAGCGGACTACCATGCGCGGTCCACTGGTAGCATAGACTTCCCGTCGTTCCATCGCATCAAAGATGGATTCGCGGGTGTTTTCTTGCGCCCAAACTCCAACATGACCGGCTGCTCCATATTGCCATCCGAATCGCTGTACTTGTGTAGCCTCCGGATAGTCATCGTTTGGGTAAGAACTTTCTTTGGAGAGATGCGCTGCCCGATCTGGACTGGGGGTATAAATAGGAAACTTGCCCATAAAGCTATTTTCCTCGATCGCCGTCAAGGCCATATGGGAATCGGTGGAACCCACGAGACCAATTTTGAAGGGGTTTGCTCCCAATTGTTCTTCAAACTTCAGTCCATTTTTTAAGGCAGCACGGGCATATTCATGCTCGTACATATCATCGGTTTTGGGCGCAGTCATATCCAAATTGGAGTTATCCCAACCGGCGGTCTCAAAACTGGCAAATTCATCATCAGGAGAGAGAAACGGAAGAGTTTCACTGGCTCCCTTTATTTGGATCACTTCATAAAGGGGCTCCCAAAGTTGTCGCCGTTGGGCATAATCGGCACTGAGAGGCTGGCCATCAGGATTGGTATTATCAGCAAACATTTTGTCAGCAAACATGAGTCCGTTGCTGATGTTGCCATTATGGGGAATAGCCAATACATTTCCCCCTGTTACGTCCTCATAGTTCTGCATCCAATTCCAAAGCAATTCTGGATTGGTACCATCTTCTGTTGTCTTGGGGTTTATTTGCTTGGCTTTGTCCTCATTATCGCGGAAAATCACATTACGATGGAGGTTGTTTCCCGAAGCAAGGGAAGTCCACTCATACCCAATGACTGCTGTAAAGTCTCCCGGATCGTTATATTCTTCAGCCCAATTGACTTCATCATTCCAAGCTGCACCGAATTCTTCTTCACTTTGGAGCATACACTCTGGAACTGTTCCTTGAGCAAAGGCTGAGATGATTTCGTTCGTGGCTTCGGCTGCGGCTGAGCCACCTTCTTCGATCGCCGCGTGCCATTCATCTATCTGCGCCTGATCGTCACCGCAATCTTGTGGGGGGCTGCTGATAAACTGTCCAAAAGACCCTAATTGATCCGTGTGGTCAGTAACCACCAAAAAATCTAAGGGACGGGACAACTGTACAAGTTCTCCAGCATCTGTCTTCACAGCTTCTCCTCGAGCAAATCGGTAGGACGCGTCAGGGGTTAAAAGCGTTCCGGCTGCTCCCGCATCAAAGGAATAGATGGTGTGCAGATGGGTGTCACCCCACAATACCTGTTGAGGATACTCTCGTCCACCGGCATAAGGAGAGTAGCCGTAACCATATTCATTTCTGAAAAACTCAGGGATTTCTTCGTATTCTCCGGGGGGTAATCCCTGAGCGAAAGCATTCGAGGACACAGAGAATGTACTCCCTGTCAATAAGCAAATTAGCAATCCTGTAAGCAACAGTTTGCAGATTTTTGACAACCTTCGATTCATGTTGATTCACTCCTGTAGGAATCGTTTTTTGTTGAATTGTCGAACTTCGGACGAGATGTCCTGATGTTCGCGTTTATTGGCGATCGCGGAGCGAGCCATAGGCTTGATGAAGCGATCGCACTATTGCTGGACTTACACTCAGTGAATAGATAACCCATTGTGAGATGCCCGGATCGGCTTTATCCCCAAAACGCCGCAACTCGCTGAATACACCAGAAGGATGCCATTGTGCCAATACTGTAGGTCGGCACCCATCCCAACCAGCGAGGATAGTTTTGGGAACCCAAGCGTTTCAGGCTCTCCATCACCCCAACAACTGCCAGCACGAAGGCCAGTTGCCCTAATTCCACCCCGACATTGAAAAACAACAGAGCAGGAGGAATGTCTTGGGGCGGCAAACCTACCTCGGTCAAGGCTCCTGCAAAGCCAAAGCCATGCAGTAGCCCAAAAGTGAGAGCTACCAGCCAAGGATATTGTTCTGTCAGTCCCGGTTTCCCCATCCGACTGTGAGCCAGTTCTGAGGCCAAGAACAAAATACTGAGGGCGATCGCTGCTTCTACGGGGGCTTGGGGGATATTGACAAAACCCAAAGTTGCCGCCCCTAGGGTAACGCTGTGAGCCAAGGTAAAGGCAGTAATGGTTTTGACCAAATGCCAAGAGGGACCGACAATTAACACCAGCCCCAAAACAAACAGTAAATGGTCGATACCGCCAAAAATATGCTCAACTCCCAGTTTGAGGTAGGTTTGCCCCACCCCAAAAGCGGTCGTTTTTTCTGGAATGACGAAAGTTTCTCGTCCGGTGGGGAGCATGGTGGTTTGGGAATGTCCATCGGCCCATTCCAATCGCAACAGCACTTCTACAAAGCGTTTCACCAGTCCGGGGAAGGTAATGGTTTGTTGAGCCAATCCTTTGTCACCGCAATCTAAAGTCCATTGAGAAACAGCAGTCGCGGAAGTCGGAATGATTTCTGGAGTCATGGTTGCAGTGCAGTGTTTGGGAAACACGGGACGAATGGCGATCGGCAGCCCATATCCGTCATCCCCAGAACCGAAGTCTAGGGGGGTTTTCCAAAGTACATCGATCTGGCCCGAGGGTTGTTCTCGCAGTTCTAGGTATGCGGTTTGAAAGCCATGAGCTTCGGCAGGAGTGGGAGAAAATCCCAGGGTTATACCCACCAAGAGAATCAAATAAAGCCCATTTCGTATCCAGTTCATGGGTTGCCCTCCTGAAGTACTGGGTTAAGGGCTTCCTCATCAATAGAGACTGTATAGCGATCGCGCAATTTTTGATAGAACAGTTTGTCTTGCTTTTGTTTCTGCTCTCGCAGGTAGTCCAAACGCACATTTTTTCTCACTTCTGCCAAGGTTGCGGGATGACCCGGTTCAATTTCCGTGACGTTGACCAGATGACTGCCATAGACGGAATGGAAGGGACCTTGCCAACCCTTTTCTGTAACTCCTGCTATCTCCCGGGCCAAGGTTCCCCCAAAGGTATTGTTGAGGGTTTTAGCCGAGGTGAGCGTATAAGTTGTCGGCAACATAGAGCGATCGCCTCTGAGTTGAGTCGAGTTGGGGTCGGTCTGTAGCTGAGTCAGGAGATTTTGGGCATCGGTATCCGTGCGATCGCCATGCAGTTCTCTACTAAAATAAATTTGATTAAAGCTAAACCGACCGGGGACAGTATAGCGATCGCCATGAGCATCTAAATAGCTTTGCAACGATTCATCTGAAGGCTCTTGGATGCCAACGACATCTTTGACCAAGAACTGCATTTTTTGAATGAGCCGTCGCCTAACAATTAAGTCCCTGTTATCTAACCCCAAGGCTAGAGCTTCTTGATACAAGACCTCATCGCGAACGTAATTATCGACTAAGGTTTGTAATTGTTTGGAATTCGGCTCTCGTCCCCACTGC
The DNA here is from genome assembly GCF_059821285.1 of Spirulina sp. LEGE 11439. Taxonomy (NCBI): domain Bacteria; kingdom Bacillati; phylum Cyanobacteriota; class Cyanophyceae; order Spirulinales; family Spirulinaceae; genus Spirulina; species Spirulina sp. LEGE 11439. The sequence continues at coordinate 46,701 of NZ_JCAMRX010000023.1, read as the reverse complement.
GACTGCCAAGTTGCTTTCAAAAACTCAATGATAGGGACAGATACTTCAATTTGTTTGGTGGATGGAGAGGTCATCGAAGGACTACCCACCCAAAAATACAGCCCAAAGAGCAAAGCACCCAAAACGAGGAAGTGCAGCAATGGTTCTTTTAAGACCCGAATCAGTAGTTTGGGTCGATCGTCCTTTTTTACTGGGATTTCAGACTGTATACTCTGTGAGTTCGTCAATTTTGTAGCTGTTTCCTGCATGGCAATTCTGGACGCATTTAAGTAATAACTTTTCTAACTTCTGGGTTCCACATAGCGAGGTACGGCTCGAACCACAATCAAGCCTAAATAGGGTAGGTTTGCTTTCAGTTGCTCCTCAACAGTATCGGTAATCTCTTGGGTCTCTTGGAGGGATAAAGTCGGCGATAACATAATGTCCATTTCCACATGGAGGCGATGTCCCAGCCACCGACTCCGTAAGTTTGCGATCGCCTCCCCGTCTACTTCAGGCACGCGATCGATCGCATGGTGGAGAGAGTGCAGCACTTCGGGTTCCACGCCATCTAACAACCGACTAAAAATGGTCTGCCCCGACTCCCAGACGATTTTCAGCAACACGACGGTTATGATTAAGCCCATGGCCGGGTCGGCCCAAGAATAGCCCAAGCTCACACCTATCGCACTGAGCAATACTGCCAAACTGACCAGACCATCGGCCATAGCATGGTAGCCATCGGCGATCAGGGCTGCACTATTGATTTCGCGACCCACCCGAATGCGGAACACCGCCACCACTTCATTGCCGATTAAGCCAGCAATAGCTGCGATCGCCAGTGCCCCCAAATGATGCAAGGGTTGAGGATGGTAAAATCGTTCTACAGACTCATAGGCGGTAATAATGGCACTTAACAGCACAATTGCCACAATCGTGACCCCCGCCAAGTCTTCTAATCGTGCAAAGCCATAGGCAAATCTGGCTGTGGCTTTGCGTCGGGATGCGAGAAACGCCACACCCAAGGGTACGGCAGTCATGGCATCCCCGACATTGTGAATCAGATCGGCGAGGAGAGCGACACTGCCCGAAAGCCAGAACACCGCCGCCTGAAAGATCGCCGTGAGCAGCAAGCCCACCAAAGACCATTTCACCGCCCAGATGCCTCGAGCCGAGCTGGCGATTTCAGGATCGATCGTCCCGTGGTTATGGGTATGACCATTATGGTGATGGTGATGATGGTGCTGTTCTACTTCGAGTTTAGTGAGTTTAGCGACATCATCAGTTGAGATAACGGGAAAAATTTGCGTCATAATTAGGTGATAACTCTCTTCTGGAGACTTAGAAACTTGTACGCGGATCGTGTCTTGATAGCGTTCGGGTTAATAAAGTAGCGATCGCGATGTTTGCGATTGTTCTCCCAATCCGGTTCAAAACATAAACCTCATCCGATAACGAAGGCATTTGGAGGCAAGGATCGCCCTCGTTGCAACGATCTTGCTCTCTTTACACGGCGAGGGCTTCGACGCGATCGCGTCATAATCGAGGGTCAATTTGGCATGTAATTTTTTCATCTTTCTATTCCTTTAAAATAGGTTGTTGGTAAAGATCGGCAGTAATGACTCATTAATGCGTATTTTATTTAAGTGACAACTAAATTCTGGATATGGCTCTAAAACAATCTAGTAAGCAGTAAAACTACTATTCTCGAAATCAATAATACGCATTAAATTAACGATTTATATATGTAATTTTATTAAGATTCTGTTTTTTAAGCCACTCGAGGTTTATATTTGAGTTAAATCAAAAATGAGAATACTTATATCTTTAATCTTTAATACAGGATATAGAAAGTGGGAGAAGATGGTACGATCGCCAGAAATGAAGGGAATTAGAGGACATCTCTTTATCTTGTATTTTGTAAGAAGGAGTTTACATCGATTCATGATTTGCGGTAATCTGACCCGACTCAGAGGTCGAGGGTCATTAATGTAGGAGATGAGTTTATTTGTGTATCAGGAGACAGGGTAGTGAATACTACGAGTCATCAGACAGAATTAGATAGAGTTCAACGGGAAGTCAATCTGTTATTAGATAAAGCAGAAAAGGCAGCCCGGATTTTTAGTTGCTATCGGACAGAACAAGTTCAACAAATTGTTGAGGCAATGGTTCAAGCTGGCAAGGAAAAAGCTGAATTTTATGCGGAATGGTTGGTCGGTGAGACAGGCTACGGTAATGTCGATGACAATGTGAAAAAGAATCTAGATTGTTCGGTTGGATTGCTGAACCGATATCGGATTGCTGATTTTATCGAACCCGCGATCGATGAAGAAAAGAAGATTATTAGCTTTCCCAAACCCGCAGGGGCGATCGCTGCTTTAATCCCCAGTACCAATCCCGTGATGACGGTGTATTACAAGGCCATTATCAGCATGATGACCCGCAATACGATTATTTTTTCTCCTCATCCTGCGGCACAAAATTGCTCGATTCATGTTGTGGATTTAATGGCAGAAGTCGCAGAGCAAGCCGGCGCACCATCCGGGGCAATTCAGACGATTCGCCAACCCAGCCGCCTTGCTCTCAATTATTTAATGGAATCCCCGCAAATTAGCGCGATTCTGGCAACTGGGGGACCCAAACGAGTCCGGGCGGCTTATCGTTCGGGGAATCCCGCAATGGGCATGGGACCGGGGAATGTCCCTTGTTTTGTGCATGAGTCTGCTGACATTGAGATGGCTGCTGCACATATTATTGCCAGTAATAGTTTCGATCACGCGCTACCCTGTGTCTGTGAGTCGGTTGTGTTTGCCGATCGCACCATTGATTCCTCACTCAAAGTCGCTTTAGGGCGATCGGGGGGATATTTTGTGACCGATGAAGCCGCCCAGAAACTCCGCAACTATCTCTTTCTGGAGACCGGATTAAATCCTGAAGCTGTGGGTAAAAGTGCTGTTTGGATTGCTCGACAAGTTGGATTTTCCATCCCGAGTCATACTAAAAGTTTGCTCGTGGAAATCGATACTGTGGGCGATCGCGAACCCTTCAGCCAAGAAAAACTGTTTCCCGTGATGGGGTACATTCAGGTAGAGGGAATAGAAGCGGCGATCGAGAGGATTTTGGTCATGTTGGCGGCGATCGGAAAAGGTCACTCTGCGGTGATTCACAGTCAGGATCTGGCCATCGTTGCCCGTTATGGGGCGGCGTTACCCGTCTGTCGAATTGCCGTGAATACTCAAGGTGTTGAAGGTTCTAGTGGCGTTTCCACGAACCTGACGAGGGGACCGGTGATTGGTACGGGCTTCTTCGGGGGTAGCTCGGTGGATGATAACATCGGTCCCCAATACTTGGTGCAGTGGTCTCGTGCGGCTTATCCCGCAGATTCGCATGTTTCTCTAAAAGAGATGGCAGAAGATATTCATCGGGTCTCCCGAGGGCCAGTGAGAGGTTTAAACCAATGGTGACGCTTTCAGGTACGGTGCAAATGAAACGAGTGGGAGAAGGAAACAATATTGCGCTCTTTGTCCTCGATCGCCCAGAAAAAGCAAATGCCTATCATGATGGTATGATTCGCCAGTTTGCAGAACAGTACGCAAAAGCGGTTAGCGATCGCGACCTTCGCGTAGGTATTGTGACTGGAGCCGGAGAAAAAGTTTTTTGTGCTGGTGCAGATATCTCGAGTTTGGCCGATCGCTCCTATGCCGATGGATTAAACTTACAGAGCCGACAGCTTTTTGATGATTGGGCCAATGCACCCTGGCCGACGATCGCGGCGATTCAAGGACCAGCCATTGCGGGGGGGTTAGAATTGGCTCTTGCTTGTGATTTTCGCATCTGTAGCCCTTCGAGTTGGTTCTCGCTACCAGAAGTCGATTTAGGCTTGATTCCTGCGGCTGGAGGAGTTCGTCGGCTGACCAAATTGGTGAACGAAGCTCGGGCAAAAGCGATCGTGCTTTTTGGGCAAAAGGTAGATAGTACCACGGCGCTACAGTGGGGATTGGTTTCTCAAATTAGCGATCGCGTATGGGAGGACACCCTTCACCTTGCCGAAACTGTCGCTCGACGGGATCCTCTTGCGATGCGTCTCGCTAAACTGTCAGTACAATCGGTTCATGGTAGTCTGGGAGATAAAAATGTCGAAGCGATTGCCCAAGCACTACTCTACCAGCGAAAAATAGAGGCAGGCTAAAGGCATTGTTAGGAATTCCCGTGAAGTCCTCTGGACTCTAACGGGAGAGGAATCGCAACATTTAGAGGGTAAGGCTAAAATCACTCATGCAATCTTTCGGAATTCCTTCTATCTCTCCCAGACTCATTGAGATCGGGACTGCAACTCCCTCGCAAAAATACACCCAAGCCGAGGTGTTAAAAATTTTCGATATCACCGATGCAAAAATTCGCAAAATTTTTAGTAATTCTCATATCAAATCCCGTCACCTTTGTTTACCCAAACCGAACCGAGAGGGTAAGATGCCGCAAGAAAACCAAGAGAATTTATTAGAGAAACATAAACAGAATGCTCTGGATATTGGACAGTCAGCCATCAAAAAAGCATTAGAAAAAGCTGGACTGAATCCTCAAGATATTGATTACATCAGTGTAGTATCCACCACGGGTTTACTCTGTCCAAGCCTGAGCGCACTTTACATCAAAGAGATGGGAATGCGTCGGAACGTTCACCGGATTGATATTGTCGGGATGGGCTGCAACGCAGGGTTAAATGGTCTTCAACCTGTTGTCAATTTTTGTACTCTTTATCCCGAGGCGATCGGCCTCCTTCTTTGTGTTGAAGTGTGTTCTGCCATGTATGCGATCGATGATACTTTGAGTACGGCTGTGGTTAATTCCTTATTTGGAGATGGTGCAGCCGCAACGATCGTTTCTGGCCGATCTTTTCCGGGGTTGTCCGTTGGTCCCAAAATTCTGGGCTTCAGTTCCCACATTATTCCCGAGGCGATCGACGCGATACGGCTTGATTGGCAAGAAACCCAATATGCCTTGTATCTGGATAAACAAATTCCTTATCTATTGGGACGAAATGTTAAGATTCCGGTGAATAACTTGCTCGATCGCTTCGATCGCAAACGCCGAGAGATTCAACATTGGGTGATTCATTCTGGGGGTCGCAAGGTGATCGATGCGATCGAATATTCTTTAAATATTACCGAGCATGATGTGCGCCATACAACTTATATCCTGCAAAATTATGGTAATTTATCCTCAGCTTCTTTTCTCTTCTCCCACGAACGACTGTTACACGAAGGCGTTGCTCGGGAGGGAGAGTTGGTCATGATGATGACTATGGGACCCGGTTCGACCATTGAATGCTGCTTAGGGGAATTTTAATTATGACGCAATACACCACGTTAAAACTCACCAAAAACCTCCTAGGACAGGAAGCGATCGCCCACGTACACTTGCAATGGTCAGATCCGAGCCAGTTGAATGCAGCCCGTTTGTCAGAATTAATCCAATTAATGAATGAACTCGAAGATGACGATACTTGCAAACTAATCGTATTTTGGGGATTGAATGCTCAGCAACCCGAGATCGCGACACCGCCGACATTTGAGGATTGTAGCAAATGGGAAAAATTTCTCCGGCGGCTCGAACGATTTGCGGGGGCATCCATTGCCGCGATCGATGGCGATTGTACTCGGTTTCACTTTCAACTTGCCCTCGCTTGCGATTATCGGGTCTCGACTGCGCGATCGCACTTCCAATTCCCAGAAGTGAAAGAAGGGTATCTACCCGGAATGGGCGTATTCCGATTGGCCAAATATACCGGAATGGGCGTTGCTCGTCGCTTGTTGTTTACGGGGGTTCGGTTTTCTGTTGAAGAAGCGATCGCGTTGGGAATTGTCGATCGCGCCTGTGAAACGACGGCATTAGAACAGGCTGTTCAAGGGGCTCGGGAGGCGTTGATGCCAATTCACCCTCAAGTCTTGCAAAATACCCGCAGATTGCTCGAGGAATCCCTTTCAACCGCTTATGAGGATGCGATCGGGCATTTTCTGGCGGTACAGAATCTCTGTCTTTCAGAAAAGACCCCACCGGAAAATCAATAAGCAAGGATTCGATGAAATCCCTATATTCTCAAGCGATCGCAGGATAATCATTTTTGAATTAATAATTTTGAATTTTGAATTGATGTATGATTCCCTACCAACAAGTGTTTTGCCTTCTGGACTATCGCCTCGTTTCCCATTTTACGGAAACGTGCATTCATCTTGGGGTGTTCGATCGTCTGGCAACCCATTCCTTATCCGTGTCGGAGTTAGCTGAGGAAACGGGAACCCATCAACGAGCGCTCTATCGATGTATACGGGGACTCGCTCACTTTGGGTTATTTGCAATCGAACCTGCTCCTACGCCTTCACTAACTAAAATATCTCTCACTGAAGTTTCACAACATTTAGTCCTGAACTCAGAATTTTCCCTGAGACCGTGGCACGAATTCTGTCAATTGGCCCAATCGAGAAAACACGAGCAACGGCGAACTCTTTGGGAGCAACTGCTACGAACCGGTCAAAGTATTTATCAGCTCGGGCGAGATCGCCTCTTCTACGATTATCTCAGAGAACATCAGGATTTAGCTGCCGCTTTCGATCGCGCAATGGAATCCATGTCGCGGGTCGAAGTTCGGGATATTTTGCAAGGGTTTGACTTTTCTACGTGCAAACATATCACTGAAATTGCTGGGGGAAACGGTGCATTGATTACCCAAATCCTACAGCAGTATGAAGGAATTCAGGGGCAACTTTTTGATTTTCCAGACACGATCGCTCGGATCGTCTCTCAACCTCGTTTGGATGCGATCGGGGTTGATATGCACATCGCATTACCCGATATTCCGGGGGATGGAATCCTAAAACGTATTTTGCATTCCTATTCCGACGAGCAAGCCTACACTATTCTTAGAAATGTAGGGCAGGCCATGCACTCAGGCAACAAGCTATATATTTTTGAACTGATCGAAGAGCCTCAAGTATGCAACCCTTATATCGGGATCAAAAACTTACAGATGTTGTTGGTACATGGCGCACCGGGAGAAAGTGGAGGACCTGGAGAACGAAGTCGGGACGAGTTTGCCTCTTTGCTCGGTGCAACAGGCTTTGAACTCGTTAAAATTCAACCATTACAAGCGATCGATGCCATTGTAGCGGTTTATTCCTAGCCTTCTCCCGGGATACCTTCAGGATGCCAGATCCGAATACGTTTCTCTCTGAGCGCCTGCTCTTCTGCAAACAAGCCCTCGAGTTCTACCACTTTGGCTTCATTGATTCCGAGCTTGCTAGCCATTTTACGAATTGTTGCTTTTTCTCCTTCACTGTAGTCCCCATCCGCAGCCGAAGCCTGAATTGCCTCATAAACTAGAACATAACGTCCTTTTTTTGCTAGAGGATCGCTGAATACCAGCTTTTCGATATCATCCGTTGTGCCATTTCCGCTATAGTTCTTCAGTTCATCAATTTGGCTGTCACTCATTTCAGGATGGTAGGTTGTAGCGTGACCGATTACCCAATTCCGTTCGGGTTGTGAGAGTTCTCCATCTCCATTAGCACAGAGTAGCAATGCTTTGTACCAAATAACAGAGGTTTCGGGGGGAAGGGTTTTGGTAATTCCATAGCGATCGGTTTTAATCCAAGGGGCTGGTCCGTAGGTTTCATACATTGATAGTATGCTCCATTGAAAATTTCTCTTGGAGTATACCATTGTTCATACTTGAATTCTGGATCTTTTTTGAGTAATATTTAAGTTCTATATTGCGAATTCAGGTAGTTTTAGAAGTGCGATCGCACGATCGCCTTTACAATGCGATTTGTATTGGCTTGGGGAGAACAGATAGTTGCAATTCTACCCGAAAGCGATCGCCATCGCGTGAAATTGTTCCGCTATAACTGCTTCCAGTATCAGTAAAGGAAAATGAATTTTGCGCTTGCATAGATAGCACTATAGTATCAATTGAGATTTGCTGCAGTTGTCCATCAAAGAGAATTCTGCGATCGCTTAAGCGATCGCGCAGAAGAATTTGTTGCGTAGGAGGCATCACCCTAACCTCTAAATTTCGCAGTTGAAAGGTTAATATATCCCTTTGAGGTGATGTTTTCAGATTGATTCCCTCGGGCAAACCCGTAATGATTTCAGGAGATGCGATCGCGGCGATCTCGGCAATCTCGGGAGAATTTTTCGGTGCTTTGGGTTTGGGTTCGGTAATATTGGCAGGAGGGACGGGGATAGGAAGAGAAATTTTTTGGGCAGAAATACCCCAGACTTTGGATTTTTTTGCCAGTTCGGAACGACTTTTTAGAGCTTTTTTGACTTGTCCTTGTTGGCTGAAATATTCTTCTTGTTTCTTCTTAACTGCCAGCCAACGAGAACGAGTAAATACGGCTAAGATTTTATTTTCGTCATGGGTATAGCGTTCGTAAAAAGAAAGGGTTTCCACTAAAGATCCCACCTTTTCTAGAGCAATTCCTAATTGGGATGGACTAATAAACTGTTGCCAATCACCATGAAAGAGAATTTTTTCTTTGAAAAAGATTTCGTAACGATAGCGCAGATCTCGCGATAAATCTGGGGGAGAAAGTTCCGAGTAAGCTAAGTCGCGAGCAATAGAAAAAGGTAAGTTTAATTCTTTGGCTTTTTCACTGGTTAAGGTGGATGGATAAGTTTCAATCAATTCGATCGCTATATCCCATTTTTTCCCTTCCAACAAATGAGAGAGTAATTTTTGCAATACTTCTTCACCGCATTCGGCTTCTTTGGCGGCTTCCAAACAAAGTTTCATTTTTTCGCGATCGCCTAAACTCTCATAAGAAAGAACTGCATCTAGCCATCGCTTTTCGGTTTCTAGCATAGGTGCAACATGAGTGAGCCACTCAGAAGAGAGGGGGCGTTTTGCTTCTTCCCAAGCCAAGATAGCGCGATCGCGTCGATCGGTTTTGGCTAAATAAGGTAATCCTTGAGGAAAGCCCAAACTTTCGGCTTTGGCGAGGTTATATTCAGCTTTTTGAGTCGTTTTTGCTTCTTCCCAAAAAGAAATTGCGCGATCGTATTCTCCGGCGCGATAAAAACAAAATCCAGCGCGATCGCTCATCCCTTGATATTTGGCTCGGGCTAATTTTTCTAACACGGTTCCCAATTGCAACCATTCTGCTGCACTCAGGTCTAATTTTTGCCTTTCTCCTAATGTTTCAATCCGTTTACCATAAGTCTGAATTGCTGTTTTCCATTGGGCAGTAAAGCGATATCTTTCTAAGGTATTATTATTGATTTTTCGATCTAAAACCAGACTAAATTCTTGGAGTTTTTCTCGGTTTTCCTCTGCACTGGTCATGAATTCAATGAGAGGGCGAACTTTAACGGGGTTTACTTCTAAGATTTCCGAATCTTTGTTATTTTTTGCATTTCTTTCTAAATCATACCAAGCTAAGAGATTATCCCAACACATTCCTTGCCAGAAACAATTCCAAGCCAGAGATAATTCTTGCTGTTGTAGAAAACATTGTCCTGCTTGGAGATAATTTTCTTCAAATTTTAATGCCCATGCTTCACAGATTTGAACTTGTTTTTCATCTTGTAAGCGCTTATAAGCACTTTGAGCGCGTCGGATTAAATCGGCATTTTCCATATTAATCCCTTCCGTAAAAAAGGTATTGGCAATTTCCGGCAGATCGTCAGTTCCGATCGCATTGGCGCGATCGCCGCGTTTGATGAGTTGAATGCGTGTTTTCCACTGCACTTTACTTTTCTGTTGCTGCAATAATGCTAAAAATCTCTCTAACTCAAATTCATTGCTGGCGTGCTTCCAAAGTTTTCTTTCTCCCACTTCTGTATCAACAATAAATAGTCGTTCTGTGGCGCGACTTGCGGCGACATAGAGTTTATTAAAAAAATATTTAACTTCCTCAGAAGGAGAGTCCATCGGCAGCCAAGCATCGAGATTGCAGGATTCGCCAAATTTATAGAGAACAACTTGTTTGAATTCTAATCCTTTTGCTGCGATCGCACTTAAAACATTCCATAGTGTTGTGCCTTCTCTTTCGCTCTTTTCTTGCAGTTTGACTAAGATCGTGTCTTTCTGAATATAATCAATTTCTCCTCCTTGATCGCAAGGAATAATAATAATTGTATCTTGTAAATATTCTTCTAATTCTTCCGCAGCAATATCTTGTCCGATAATTAATTTTTGGGGATAAAAATCACCATGTTTTCTCGCTTTTTGTGGTTTGAGCTCGGGAAGATCGAAAAGAACGCTACGCCATAACTGGATAAGATTATTAACACCGACAATAGAAGGAATTGAACGATAATTTGATTCTAATTCAGCAAAATTCATCTCTAAACCGAGTTTTCCTGTTGGAGACAGAGTGGTAATCACTTCGTTGTAAAATGCAGCTTTTAAACTCGCCCAGCGAAATCCTGTTGGGTTGAGAGTTTGCAGAGGATCGCCAGCAAAAGCAAAAGGTAAACTTTCCACGTGCTGATGTTCGAGATCGTATTCGGAAAAAACCGATAAACGCATGATCGATTGCAATTCGATATGGGTAAAATCCTGTGCTTCATCGCAAAAAATAGCCGTGTATTCAGGGCTATAACATTTAAGATGAAGCACGCGGCGAATTAGATCTTGATCGTCCCATTTTTCAGCTTCTTGGGTATGGCGCTTGTACCATTTCCAAACCGTCTCATAAATCTCTTTAAATTCTTCTGCCGTGACAGTTTGTTCCCGTCGAGGAATTTCGTGATAGTCTTCAATCTCTAAATAGCGATCGCGCTCGTCTAAATGATAGCCTTTAATAAAGGTACGGATCACCTGCCAGCATAATTCTGGGGAATATTTTCGCCATGTTGTTCGTTCTATCAGTTGGCGGAAGCGATGAAATGAAATATAATTGGCATCGTTAAAGCGATCGCGTTCCTCGAGGGGGAGTAAGTTGCGTAAAAAGGTACGAAATGATTGGAAAAAAGGACTGATATCGGGTAGGTTTTCAGCAATGCCTCGTTTGGCGAGAAAACGATGATGGGAGGCTAATAAGGGAATCACTCTTTCTTTGGCAACTTTGAGTAAGCGTTCGTTATAGGCTAAAAATAAAGGATGGGGTGTGCTTAAAATAGGAATATTTTTTTCTTGGCAAAGGCGTAAATGTTTGTGACAGTAATCGGCAAAAAGATGAAAGAGCATTGTCGATTTGCCACTCCCGGCTTGCCCGTTTAAAAATAAAGGTAAAGAGGGGCGAGTGGTAGAAACATCGTGTAAAATTGCTTCTTCTTCGGCAGAAAGCGCTAAGTTAGCGTTTTCTTCATTTTCAATGGCTAACCAGTTCGTTTCATCTGCTAATAAATAACTGGGATAGGCACGAGAGGCAATAGAGGTTAATTCATCTAATGTCGTTGGCGTTTCTGGATTTAAGGGAGAAATTTCGTTTTCCGGCCAAGTAAAATCAAGAACTTGTTGAATTTGTTCGCGATCGGGTCTTTGGGAAAAGGGTGAAATCAGAAAAAGCACCTGTCTCGATGGTGTATCTGTGGTCAGAATCCGACTGTAGAGAACATAGCAATTTTCTTCTCCATAAAGTTTAATTCCCTGCCAAGCCGTCTCTTCTCCAAAATCTGAGGACGCATCGGCAAGTTCAGTGAGAATTCGATTAAAGATTATCCATTTGTCTTGGATATTTGGAGTCGCAAAACCGTTTAGCCATTGTTCGCTCTCATAAACAACGACTCCATTAAAGTCCATTCGCAAACTGGGACGTTGTAGCCAAAGTCGCAATTCATCGCTGAGGGGTTGGGGGGAATTTTGCCGATCGCTTTCGGTTTTGCGCTGATTGAGCCATTGCCAGAGTTGCTCTTGTTTGATTTGACTATCGAGGAGGTGATGGGCAAAGTTTTCGCGATCGCGCAAAAAGTCTTCATAAGCGCGATCGCCTCGACGAAATACCTTTAACCAACACAGTACGGGATCGCTTCCTATTCGTCTTATTCGCGCGATTAAGCGCAGGTTGCCTTCTTTGCGCTTTAAGTAGGGATAAACGCGCTCAAACCGTGCGAGAGCCTGTTCTAGCCCCATCTTTTCCAATACCCCGCATAAGCGATCGACATGATCCCTCAGTCCCGTTTGTTCCGTGACTTGCTCATCAAATGCGGTGGTGCGATAAACGTACATTCAGCAAACTTCCCAGTGTATAGATCGATACCTCTATTGTCCATTGTGGGGGATCGAATTGAGAATTGGGGTTTGAGGACAGTTATCAGTCACCAGTTATCAGTTATCAGTTATCAGTCACCAGTTATCAGTGAACGATAAACTAGATTACCGATTATCCAAAACGAGTAGCGCGTGATTGTCAATTTGGATGGGTTTGCCTTCTTTATTGGTTGCGCCAAAGGATTCTAAATAAGTGCGGATGGGTTGAGGATAATGGGGGAAATTAAATTGATTGTCGCCAGCCGAAACATCTGCCCAAAAATAACGCAAGTCTCGGGCAATATTTTCGGCTTCTTCTCCAGCTAAATTGAGGGGTGGTAAAGTCACTAATCGGTGCATAAAAGGATAAGAATTATTGCTAATGCGCTCTCGAGATACTTGCGGAATGTTTTTCCAACTCGGTATATTCTTGACGTAAAAAGATTCAATTTTTAATTGTTTCATGCCGCGATCGCTTTCCGATAGGTGCAAAATGCGGTAGGGGTGAGGATAACCCACTGTAGATCCAGTTGTAATGTCATAAATACCTGCTTGTTCGGCGATATCTTGTACGTGAAGATGACCGCTAAAAATCAACTTTACTCCAGCTTTGTGTAATTTTTCTAATAAGATTGGTGCATTATCAAGCATATAGCGTTTACCCATTAAATGTTGGGATTGACCGGGTAAATGTTCGATAATATTGTGATGGATCATCACCAAAATAAATTTATCTTTGGCGGCTAATAATACTTGTTCTAACCATTCTAATTGTTCTTCATCTAAATAGCCTAATTGTTTTCCATTTGAGTCGAATTGATTGGAGTTAAGCGCGATTAATTGAACATTGGGTAAAATTTCGTCAGTATAATAAAGTGTCTCGCTGTTTTTATATCCTGCTTGGCGATAATAGGCAGGAAATTCAGACCAACCAATATTTTTTTCTGTAGGGAGTGGCGTGAGAACATCATGATTTCCCGGAATAACATAACTGGGAAAAGGAAGTGCAGCAAGTCGTTTTTGCAACCATTGATGATTTTCTGGCTCTCCATCTTGAGTCAAGTCTCCGGGGAGAAGTAAAAAATCGAGATCGAGTTGTTCTAAATGATTTAAAATACATTCAAAAATAGGAATACTCGCTTCCACTAAGTGAAAGCGCGGTTTGCTAAAATCGACGGTATGACTTAAAGCAATATGAGGATCGCTAGCGATCGCAAATCGAAAGTTAAGACTCATGATTTAATAGAGTTTTCCTTTACTATATCAAGCTAGAGAAACAATAGACAACCCAATCAAAAAATTGTTTACTATTTACTGTTCAAGGTTAGGGCAAATAGTGCGATCGAGAGAACTGCGATCGGGAGCTTCTTGCCATCCCGATAAAATGTCTTGTAGTTCCGATTGTAAAATTTCTAAGGATTCGATTTGTTCGCGAATTGATTTGAGTTTGAGTAAGAGCCGTTCTTGAACAATGCCGCAGGGAATTTCACCCCGATCGCGCACGGCTAAAATTTCGCCAATTTCTTGCAAACTCAGCCCGAGAGTGCGAGCGCGTTTAATAAAGTTTAAGCGTGTAAAAATTTCTGGTTTAAAAAGGCGATAGCCTGTCGGAGATCGCGTCACAACAGAAACCAGTAAGCCTCTATCTTCATAATAACGAATGGTTTTAACAGATAAGTTGCTCTCGATCGCAACTTGTCCAATTTTTAATAATTGTTCTGATGCTAACAACATGATAATTAGTTATTGGTTATTGGTTATTGACGCTCTTCTTAAGAAGGGTGGGAGAGAAGTCGATATTTGTTATTTAATCAACGCTATTATAACTTTAGTATTTGTAATTAACAACTAATCTTGATGATGAATAATGCAGTATTGAGAACGTTGGAATTATGTTTGGTTGTAGGGATGGCGGGATTCTCTGGGGTTGTAGCCGATCGCATTCCTGCTGCAATCGCCCTTGAAGCAGAACCGGATTCTGCACTATCTTTAGAAGAGACTTCTTGGCAATTTTCAGGTTGGGGAGATAACCGCATTCGTTTAGCCGGAACCTCAATGACGTTGAAATTTAAAGGCGATCGCATCAATGGCTCCGCAGGTTGCAATGGCTATACGGCAATTTATCAAAGTAGCGAAGACAGAATCAGCGTCCGGCGAGTTGCTACGACTCGTATGGCTTGTCCGGGGGAAATTATGGCACAAGAGGAGAATTTTTTGCAGGATTTGCGCTCGGCTCGAGAGTATAAAATTAACGATCGCGGACAATTACAGATTTTTTACCAAGGCGATCGCGGCTCGGGGATGCTAATCTTTACCTCAGAAACCGTACCGAGGAAATCTCTGGTCGGAACGACTTGGCAATTGCGCTCTTGGGGCAATCCTCGCGTGCAAAATCCTCCTCTCAACAATACAACGATTACCCTACAGTTTTTGGCAGAACGTATCGCCGGATCGGCGGGTTGCAACCGTTACAATGCGAGTTATGAAACCGTTGAAGAACGCTTGACAATTTTCCCGATTTCCACAACAAAAATGGCGTGTCCGAGAAGAATGTCTCAACAAGAATCCCGCTATCTCACCGCACTACAAAATGCGATGCGATTTGCAATAAATGACCGAGGAGAACTAGAAATTTTTTACCATAGCGATCGCGGTATAGATGTGCTGACATTTGCCGGAGAATCCCGATCGGGACAAGCCATAATCGACAAAGCATTTTCAACAATGCGACCGTTAAGATAATACAATCAATCATCAGTCATCGCGATCGCGCAATCTCATGCTAGGCCAGATTCTCAATGAACGCTATCAAATTATTGCAATTTTAGGATCGGGAGGATTCGGTCGCACCTACTTGGCACGAGACACGCACCACCCTCATCGTCCTCCCTGTACGGTCAAGCAATTGCAACCGGCGAGTCGCGACTCGCAAAGTCTGGCGATCGCCCAAGAAGCATTCTCTCGTGAAGCAGAAATTTTAAAACAGTTGGGAACTCATCCCCAAATTCCTCAAGTGCTGGCCTATTTTGCCGCCTTCGATGATTTTTTTTTAGTGCAGGAGTATATCGAAGGACACCCTTTAAGTAAAGAAATAATGATTGGCGATCGCTGGCATGAGAGCCAAGCGATCGAGTTTCTTCTGGATCTCTTACCCCTACTGGATTTTATACACGATCGAGGGGTCATTCATCGAGATATTAAACCCGATAATATTCTCCGCCGCCAGCAGGACGGTCGGTTAGTGTTGGTAGATTTTGGCAATATCAAACAAATTCGTCAGCCTGTAACAATTATTGCCAAAGGGATAGAGAAAATTGCCATCGGAACTCCGGGTTATACAGCCAGCGAACAATTCCAAGGAAATTGTTACTTTTGCAGCGATATTTATTCAGTGGGAGCGCTTGTTATTCAAGCTTTAACGGGATTTCATCCGCAATTTTTTCAGTACGACTCTCAAACAGGAGAAATTCTCTGGCAAAAAAATCTTTGCAGTCCAGCCTTGGCCGCCGTTCTCAGCCGCATGGTTGCCTATCGCTTCCAAGACCGCTATCAATCCGCCCGAGAAGCCCTCAAAACCATCGAGCAGCTTCATATTCCTCGTTCCCATACCGAATTACCGCCGATCGCTGCCGTTTCTTATTTCCCTCTACCCGTTCGCGAGGGTCAACTTTCTCGCGATCGCCCCTTCGAGAATAATTCTCTAGCAACTGTCCCTCGTCGCCGACGGCTCAAAAAAACCAAAACCCGCAAGGCAAAAGCAAAAAATCCGCAAGTCTTTCTTCTCTTCTTGGGATTGCCCGTCGCGATCATTTTTTCCCTTTCATTTGGGATTACAATTCTTTTGCAAAAATCCTCCCGTACTCCTGTCGTCACCCAACAACCTCCGCCCCGACAAACAATTTCTTCTCAAGTTGTAGAAACGACTTCTAATGCCGAAATTCCTGCCAATTCTTGTACGGTACGAGTTGGAGTTGGTCTTAACATTCGCTCGCGACCGAATGGTAAAAAAATCGGAGGAATGGTACAAGGGGAACGCGCAATTTTAACCGGACTTGAAGATGGGAACTGGGTTGAAATTAGTAATCCTATTCAAGGATGGGTAGCGAAAAATTACTTGCAATGTAAGCCCTCTTCCTTTATTGAAAATGCGTCTTCTTCTACGACTCCAATAGAGGATGAAGGGCAAACAATTTTACAAGCTGCATTGGCAACAATGGAAGCAGGAGATTTAGCCGGCGCGATCGCTCGGGTGCAATCAATTCAACAGGATAGTTCTGCTTATCGCGAGGCCCAAACCGCAATGACTCAATGGCGGCAAATTCAAGATCGCTATCGAGCTATGCAGGATGCAAAAAAGTCGAGACGTTGGGAAGATATCCTGATCGATCTCGATACTTATGGTTTGCCAGAAAGTCGTTACTGGCGCAGTAAATTTATCGAGTTAGGAGAACAGGCTCGTTCGCGTAATTAAAGAAAAATATTTTCAATTCAGGGTTAATATAGCTTCTCAAAAAATATGAATACTAATCCAAGCTATTACGAAATTTTAAATGTTTCTCCAAGCGCCACCCTCGAAGAAATTAAAATTGCATTTCGCCGTCTTGCCCGTCAATATCATCCCGATTTAAATCCCAATAATCCTCGATCGGCCGAACAATTTAAACGCATTCTCGAGGTTTATGAAGTTCTCTTGAATCCCGAACGCCGGCAATGCTACGACCGCCAATTAGGTATCCACCAAGAAGAGGAAAGAGAACAACCAACTAATGAATTGAGTTTTTACATTCAAGGTATTGAAAAAGCTATTCAAAAAGATTATCAAGGTGCAATTGAAAACTATAATCGAGCAATTAATTTAAATCCTAATTTTCTGGAGGCGTATTTAAAGCGAGGGGAGGTTTTTTATACCTTAAAAGACGATCGCATGGTTTTAGGCAATTGTCGGCAAATCTTACAATTTTTTCCCAATTGTGCAGAAGCATATTATTATCAAGGGCGATCGCGATATCGGTTGGGCTACGTACAATCATCCCTTGAATCTTACGATCGCGCCCTCGGTTGCGATCCGCATTTTGCGGCAGCTTATTATTATCGCGGCATCGCCAATCACGATTTACAAGAGCATTTTCCTGCCAAACGAGATTTAGAACGGGCTGCAGAATTATTTCAAGAACAAAGCGATCGCAGTGGCTATCAATTGGCAATGGATACTCTCTCTCATATTGGCAAAAAAGATTGGCAGAAGGAGTTTCGTTGGGGAATTGGGTTAATTAAGCGCATGGTTTGGGCTGGGTTTGGGATTATTGTTAATCCCAGTCATGGTGGTACTAACGCTTTTTTGAGTTTACAGTCGGGAGAAGCGATCGCAATGGGCTTATTTTGTGGTGCGATCGCTAATATTTTGTTTATCTGTGGTGTTTATTTAGGTTGGCAAGATTTCATTATCTTTCCGTTTTGGTACTTGCCAATTCTCGGATTTATTCCTGGGTTCAGTTTAGCGATATCGGGGTTTATTTTGCGCGTTTTATTTCACGTTCATAATTATTTTGCCGCAGATGTTTTTTTGGCGGGAATAACAGTTATTCCTCTGGGTTTTTTAGTATCGATCGGCGGACTGGTAACTCATTTTGGTGGAATGGCAATCGCAATTGTAACTCTTTTTATTAGTTCTCATTTAATTATCACTCTCTATAAAGGAACGATCGAAATTAGTGGGTTTTCAGAAGCGATCGCGGCTTGGTGCGTTCCGATTATGTTATTCAATAGTAGTGGGTTAACATGGCTCGGATTTAAAATTTTAACGAGTTAATTATTGTTGGAAATATTGAGTTTTTGTTTTAACATTTTAGCACGTTGTGCGATCGCCGGCCAATCTTCTGTTTGAATTAAAGAAGAAGGGAAAAGCTGACTCGATAAACCCACAGCAATTGCTCCCGCTTCAATCAATTTAACTGCATTTTCGAAGGTCACTCCTCCTGTTGGAATCAAGGGAATTTGAGCCAATGGTGCTTTAATTGCTTTGATATAATTCGCTCCACCCACTGTTTGAATGGGAAACACTTTCACGCAAGTTGCACCGGCTTGCCATGCCGTAATAATTTCGGTTGGCGTTAATGCTCCCGGTATAATGGGAATTTTCGCAGCGATCGCCGTTTTAATTAACTGGAGATCCGTATGAGGAGAAAAGATAAACTCCACCCCTACATTGATTGCTTGAGTGAGTTGCTGGGGTGTTACGATCGTACCAACTCCGATCGAACAATGAGGGAATTCATGGCGCAATTTTTCAATTAAAAGCGCTGGGCGATCGCTATTCCAAGCAATCTCAATAAAATCAATCCCTCCCGCGATCGCCGCTCTTGCCATTTGTTGCCCCAATTTCCAGTCGGGGGAACGAATCACGGCAATAATGCGATCGCGTTGCAATTGTTGTAGCCAATTTCGATAGGATGTTTCTACCACAGAAAAGTTAAGGAGGAAGATAACTTAAATTGTACTATTTTTCAGTCTTCTCGGAACAGCGATCGCTGAATCTCGATAATTTTCCCACTCCTTTATCTTTGGGAAAAACGGTATAATAACTCAAGAACAAAACATCAATCGCAAATAATCAATAAACATGAAGTATAACACCCTCGGGACTAGCGA
The DNA here is from genome assembly GCF_059821285.1 of Spirulina sp. LEGE 11439. Classification (NCBI taxonomy): domain Bacteria; kingdom Bacillati; phylum Cyanobacteriota; class Cyanophyceae; order Spirulinales; family Spirulinaceae; genus Spirulina; species Spirulina sp. LEGE 11439. Next base: position 27,884 of record NZ_JCAMRX010000023.1, on the reverse strand, counting down.
GTTAAAGGTTTCTGAAATCTGTTTGGGAACAATGACCTATGGCGAGCAAAATACGATACAACAAGCTCACCAACAACTCGATTATGCTATAGAACGAGGGATTAACTTTATCGATACGGCAGAAAGTTATCCTACGCCAATGAACCCCAACACGCAAGGAAAAACTGAAGAATATGTCGGAGAATGGTTAAAAAAACAGCAACGCGATCGCTTGATTATCGCCACAAAAGTTACGGGTTATGCACCGCAACTCTCTTGGATTCGTGCTGGGAATAATCATCTCGATCGCAGCAATATCGAACGCGCGATCGATGAGAGTTTAAAACGCTTACAAACTGACTATATCGATCTCTATCAAATTCACTGGCCGGATCGCTATGTGTCTTTATTTGGTAGGGCTAATTATGATATTGCTAACGAACGCGAAACAGTTTCGATTCAAGCACAATTAGAAGTGTTTTCCGAGTTAATTAAAGCCGGTAAAGTTCGTTATCTCGGTTTGAGTAATGAAACCCCTTGGGGGGTTTGCGAGTTCTCCCATTTAGCCCGAAAATTGGGCTTACCGAAAGTAATTTCTCTTCAAAATGCTTATAGTTTAGCCAATCGCGTCTTTGAAATCCATCTCTCTGAAGCCTGTCATCTTAATAATATTGGTCTATTGGCTTACAGTCCTTTAGCATTTGGTCATTTAACGGGAAAATATTTGCAGGAAGCGCCCGCACATTCGCGAATGGGTTTATTTCCTAAATTTGATGAACGCTATCAAAAAACGAACATGACTGAAGCCGTACAAAACTATGTCAAAATCGCTCAAAAATACGATTTGAGTCCTGTCCAAATGGCTTTAGCGTTTGTGCGATCGCGATGGTTTGTCACCAGTACCATTATTGGTGCAACGACAATGGAACAATTACAAGAAAATATTGATAGCATTAACCTTGAATTAAGTCAAGAGATCTTAATGGAAATTGATGAAATTCAAGCTCGCTATCCCAATCCAACACCCTAAAAATGAGCAATTAACAATTATTAATTATCCATGAATGCGATCGCTAATTTTAACTACGAATATCAAGTAGGAGGAACCCTGCCCAATGATGCAAAAACTTACGTTTTGCGTCGCGCAGATAGCCAACTTTACGAACAACTGAAAGCAGGGGAATTTTGCTATGTTTTGAATTCTCGGCAGATGGGTAAATCAAGTTTGCGCGTTCGCACGATGCAACGCTTGGCAGTAGAAGGCATTCTTTCTGCGGATATCGATCTGACTTTAATTGGTACGCAACAAGTCACTTCAGAAGAATGGTATGGCGGTATTTTAAGCTGTTTGATCGGATGGTTCGAGTTAGAAATTGATGCGGGAGAATGGTGGCACGAACATGATATTATTCCTCCCGTACAGCGTTTAGATCGATTTTTAGAGACTATTTTACTGACGCAAGTTTCCCAGCAAATTGTTATTTTTATTGATGAGATCGATAATGTATTAGGGTTAGATTTTAAAGATGATTTTTTTGCTTTTATTCGTGCCTGTTATAATAAAAGAGCAGATAATCCTGAATACAATCGCTTAACATTTTGCTTACTGGGAGTTGCCAAACCTACCGATCTCATTCAAGATCGATATCGAACGCCATTTAATATCGGTTATGGGATTGAATTACAAGGATTTACATGGGAAGAAGCCAAATTTTTAACGAGTGGTTTAGTCGAAATTATTCGCTATCCTCATCTTGCCCTGAAAACAATTCTTAATTGGACGGGAGGACAGCCTTTTTTAACACAAAAACTTTGCAGATTATTACAAGCTCAGGCTGGAATTGCTTGTTGGGAATTGAGTGAAGAGGAACAAGTAGAATGGATCGATCGCGTTATTCAAATTCATCTGATCGATTGCTGGGACACTCGAGACGCACAAGAGCATTTTAACACCATTCGCCGCCGTCTCTTGAGCAATCCCAAGCAGAGCAGAACCTTAGTTTCTCTCTACTGGCAAATTTTACAAGGAGAAGAAATTTCCAGCGATCGCGCTTCGGAAAAACTGGATTTGCGCTTATCGGGTTTGGTAGTAGAGCGAGAAGGGAAATTACAAGTTTATAATCTCATTTACGCGGCTATTTTTAATTTGGATTGGGTGACGCAAACTTTAGCTCAACTCTGTCCTTATGACGAACAATTAGAGGCATGGTTAGACTCGAATTGTCAAGAAACATCCCATCTTTTACGCGGAAAACACTTACAAGATGCCCTGGTTTGGGCTGGCGATCGCAGTTTAAGCGATCGCGATTACCAATTTTTAACAGCTAGTCAAGTTTTAGAGCGTCAAGAAGTTCAAAATGCTCTCGAAGCATCGAAACAAGAATCCATTGCGATCGCACAAAGTTTAGTCGGTAAAATCAACAATCCTCTCATTGTTCTCAAAGTAATTTTATCTTGGACCAACGGACAACCTAATTTAACCCAAAATCTCTGTAAATTTGTTCTTTTGCACCCTGATTTATTGGAGAAAGGGGATGTCGTCGAACAAATTAATCAGATCGTGCGCTCGCAATTTCTCGAACTCTGGGAAACGAGTCATGAAGAGATTAACCAACCTTTGAGAACATTGCGCGATCGCTGGCTATCTAACTCAAAAGAAGCGATCGGAAACTTGCAATTATATCGTCAGATTTTAGAGAATACTGTAATCGAAGAGCCAGACAAAATAACCCCATTGATTGAGTTAGGATTAGTATTGCGAGATAGCGATCGCTTTATCGTTGCCAATTCTCTCTATCAAGAAGCCTTTAATCGAGAATGGACAATTCAACAGATCGATTTACTCGAAGTGGGATTAAACCAAGAAAAACGTCTTAAAGCTCTAAAAGCAGCAACATGGGGACTCATTTCTGCTATTTTCTTAGCACTGGGAGCAACCTTAATCTTAACATGGTCTACCCTAACCGATATTCCCGATCGCTTCATTCCGCTTTCGACCATTCCTCAACCAGAAAACTCCTTAATCTTAGCCGGAATTCTACTCAGTTTAATTGTCATTTATTTAATTGCTAAAATTGGCGGCGAACTCTCAAAATGGTTGGGATTTCCTCCTGTATTAGGAGAACTAATTGGCGGGGTTCTTGTTGGTGGTAGCGGTCTCCATTTGTTAGTGTTTCCAGAGAGTGGAGTCAATTATTCTTTTTCAGAAATCATGACTTTTCTGTCGGCAACAACTCCCATGAGTTCGACCATTGCAGAAACCATTTTTCAAGGTCAAAGTCAGGTTATTTCTATTTTAGCAAATTTTGGGGCAATTATTCTCCTATTTGAAATTGGCTTACAATCCAATTTGAATGAATTATTAAAAGTTGGTTTTAAATCTCTAACTGTTGCGTTTGTGGGAGTAATCTTACCTTTTACAGCAGGAACATTAGGATTAATCTCTTTATTTCAAGTCCCTCTCATTCCAGCATTATTTGCTGGTGCTGCCCTCACCGCAACCAGTATTGGTATTACTTCTCGAGTATTGTCAGAATTAAAACTTCGCGATACGACTCAATCAAATCTGCGCGATCGCAATGAAAATGCCTTGAATTCTTCAGAAGGACAAATCATTTTAGGTGCTGCGGTTTTAGATGATATTTTAGCCATTATAATTTTAGCTGTTATTACCAGTTTGGCCAAGACCGGTTATCTTGCAATCGGACATTTAGTCTATCTCATTTGCGGAGCATTGGCCTTTTTAGTTGGTGCTATTTTACTGGGTCGTTTATTTAACGATCTTTTAGTTACTCTTGCCGATCGCCTCAGCACTCGCGGTCAATTAGTTATTCCGACTTTGACCTTTGCACTCATCTTAGCCTACATTGCTCAAGTCTTAGAATTAGAACCTATTCTCGGAGCCTTTACCGCAGGATTAGTATTTAAAGAAACCAGTCAAGGACAAACCTTACAAAAACAAATTGCACCTATTGCAGATCTCCTCATTCCAGTCTTTTTCGTCACCATCGGTGCGAAAGCTAACTTTCTCGTTCTTTTGCCCAATTATCCCGATAACGATCGCCGCTTACTGATGGCAGTCTTTTTGATTTTAGTGGCTGTTTTAGGTAAACTCATTGCCGGTTTTACCGTTTGGCAAGAATCGCAACTCAATCGCTTGGCAATTGGTATTAGCATGATCCCTCGAGGGGAAGTCGGATTGGTTTTTGTGGGAGTGGGTTCCGCAGTCGGAGTCTTACCGGAATCTTTAGAAACCGCGATTGTCTTAATGGTGATTGTGACCACTTTCTTAATGCCGTTTTGGTTGCGTTTAATTTGGAATGGATAATGAATAATTGCTTATTGACCAGTTGGTCAGTTTAAACTATGATAGAAGGAGTTAGAATCTAAAAATCTCATCTATGCCTAAAATTGTAGATAAAGAAAAAAAGCGACAAGATATTGTAGAAGCATCCGTACAAGTGTTTAAATGCAAGGGTTATCAAGGGACGCGAATTATTGATATCGCGCAAGAAGCTGGCATTGGTAAAGGTACGATTTACGAATATTTCAACAGCAAGGATGAAATTATTTTAGGGGTTTTTGACGAACTCTTCCTCGATTACGAACAATTGCTCTATACTCGCGTGCAAAGCGATCGCGCTCCGATTGAAGAGATAATCAGTAGCGTAGCCACTGCTTTTGAAGATATAGACGACTGTGCGGAACTCATTCCCGTTTATTTTGAATTATGGAGTTCTCGGCAACTGTGCGAAAGTTTGGGATTGAGGGAGAGAATGGGAAAATGGTTCGAGAGATTGAGTGCGGCTTATACAAAATTAATTGAAAAAGGACAGCGATCGCAAGAAATTTCTCCAGAAATTGAGGCGAGGGCTTTTGCTCGAACCCTCGTTAGTGCGATCGATGGTATCATGTTACATTATTGTTTGTTTAAGCCAGATAAAATATTTTTTGCTAAACAAAAACAGGAGTTAGAGAGAACGCTTCGTAAGTCTCTTTTACCTTAAAAATATCTTAAAATATTTGAGAAATGGTATTTTAATGTGATGTTTTAATTATGGTAACAGTTCAACTTCAGCAACTCGATATTCCTTCCGGACAGCGATTGCAGATTCGTAACCTCAATTGGTCTGAATTTGAAGCAATTTTGACCGAACTCGGCGATCGCCGCAATGTCCGTATTGCTTACAGCAATAATATCCTAGAAATAAGAATGCCAACCCCAGAACATGAAGTCGATAAAGAAATTATCGGTGATATTGTTAAAATCCTACTCGACGAACTGGAAATAGATTGTGAGTGCTTCGGTTCAACTACTTTTAAACAACAGTCTATGGCCAGTGGAATCGAACCCGACCAATGTTTTTATATTCAAAATCATACTCGAGTGCGTGGGAAGCGTCGCATCGATCTCGCAATCGATCCTCCCCCAGATCTGGCAATTGAAGTTGATGTGACTTCCAGAACTCAGATGAGTGCTTATCTAAGTTTGGCAGTTCCCGAATTATGGATTTACGAACGAGGGCATCTCAATATTTATATTCTGCAATGGGATCAATATCAGCAAGTTTCAACGAGTTTAATTTTTCCCAATCTACCCATATTAGAGATTGTTCGCGAAACCTTAGAACAGAGTATCGCGATCGGGAGAAGTCCAGCATTGAGAGCATTGCGTCGGAGAATTCAGCAATAGCAAATTTAACTCAGTTTGACCAGTCTCCCACAGAAACACAGGCGATCGCGGTTCTCGTAATACATCGATCGCGATCGCTAATCTCATATTTTTTGTTGTAGTTTTTTGTCGGGATCGTAGATGTTGACCCCGCCCCTATTGGCTCGAAGACATATTGCAGCAAGCGCCGATCGCGATCGCAATAATCTCCTCTTAACCTCATTCTGGTAGTCTCCACTGGTTTGCCTATTCTTCCTTTAAGCAAAAAATTAGAGTGCGATCGCAATGATGAAAAAATTTAACATTCGGACGTTTTTCAGTGCTGCTGCGATTTCCAGCAGTCTTTTCTTGGGTGTAGAAAGTGCTAATAGCGCCCCCATAAAAGAATTTGTTTCCCTTAACCGTTACGCGGTCAATGGTGCCGTTGCCGAAATCATTTCTGCAACCCCTGACGGCAATACTCTCATTTATACCAATGCCGACGATGCTAAAGTAGGTTTACTGGATATCCGCAATCCCCAAAACCCCCAACCCCTCAGCAATATCGATGTCTCGGATATTGGCGAACCCACCGCCGTCGCCGTCACCCCTAACAGCCGTTATGCCTTGGTCACGGTACTGAATTTAGCCGAAGAAATTGCCGACCAACAACCGGGAACTCTTGTTTTTATCGATTTAGCACGGCAAGAAATCGCTGCCCGCATTCCCCTTCTTGGCATTGGACCCGATAACCTCAATATTACCCCCGACGGGCGCAAAGCTATTATTGCCATTGAAGACGAAGAAGACGAGGATAACTTACCGGGTCAGCGTCCGGGATCGGTGAATTTCGTTACGATTAACTACAACGATCCCGCCAGTTCTAAGGTGAACAACGTAGAATTGGATTTAAGCGAGGTTGAAGGGGTAAATTATGCCAGCGACCCTCAGCCCGAATACGTCGCCATCAGTAAAAATGGCCGTACCGTTGCCATTAGTTTGCAGGAAAATAACGCGATCGCCGTCCTTGATATTGCCAGCGAAACGGTAACGAGTATCTTTTCTGCGGGGACATCTCTGCACGATCGCGCCGATATCGTCGAAGATGATGATATTGATTTTTCTCAGCCCTTAGAAGGTCGCCGAGAACCGGACTCTATCGCCATGACTGCCGACGGACGCTACATTATCACCGCCAATGAAGGAGATACCTCCCTCGATAGCTTTGGCGATGGGATTTGGAGTGGGGGTCGCGGTTGGTCGATCCTCGACGTGCAAGGCAATGTTGTTTATGATAGCGGCGATTCTTTGGAAGAATTAGCCATTTTGCGCGGACAGTATCCCGAAGGGCGATCGGAGAACCGAGGTATTGAGATTGAAGGTGCCGCCGTTGCCCAATTTGGCGATCGCGAATATGCGTTTATTGCTTCCGAACGAGGCAGCTTTCTCACGATTTACGATATCACTAATGTTCGCGATCCAGAATTAATCAGCTTTCTCCCCACCGGCAAAGCACCCGAGGGGGTTCTTCCTTTGCCTCAGCGCAACCTCGTCCTCACTGCCAATGAAGATGACGGTACTATCGATTTTTTTGCGGCGAAAATGCTTTGGGAACCCACTGTGATGAGTTATCGGGTAGATTTGCCCTTTAGTGCCTTAAGCGGCTTAGTTCCTGTTCCTAATACCCCCGGCCAAATATACGCCGTCCCTGATAACGCCATGCAGCCTTCCCGAATCTTTCGCCTCGAGGTTGGACGGGAAGGGGCAATGGTCGAAGATGCTCTTATTTTGACCAAAGACGGCGAACCGGCAAACTATGACCTCGAAGGCATTGCGATCGCACCTCGGGGCGGTTTTTGGTTGGTGAGTGAAGGAGACAACCGCGAAGGCAAAGAAAAGCCCAACATTCTCATTAAAGTTAACCCACGAGGAGAAGTCGAGGAAGAAATTTTCTTATCTGAAGATGCAGCCGCGAAAATCACTCGTTTTGGCTTTGAAGGTGTCACGACGAATGCTGACGGAAGTGAAGTTTATATCGCCATTCAACGAGAATTTGAGGGCGAAGATAAGGTTCGCATCGCCAAATATGATGTTACCGATAAAGAGTGGGAATTTTACTATTATCCCCTCGATACAGATAATGTCGGCGGTTGGGTCGGTTTGAGCGAAATTTCTCGCGATACTGACGGCAGTTTTCTCGTTGTGGAACGGGATAACCAAGGCGGTGAAAAAGGTGCGGCTAATGTTCGTGTTAAACGCATTTATCGTTTCTCTCTCAATGGTGTAGAAGCGGGAGAAACGGTAGAAAAAGAGTTAGTCGCCGATCTGTTTACCGATAGTAATTGGTATGAAGAAAAGGTTGAAGGCTTGGCGGTAACGGAAATGGGATATTGGGTGATTAGCGATAACGATGGTGGCGAATTATCTACTCGCTTGCTGTTCTTGCCTCGTTAATTCATGGATTTTGTTGGGCGATCGCATTCATCGCGATCGCTTTTATTCTCTCGGTTCGAGAAACCATTGCCTTATTCTTCTTCAAGATCGATGCCATTCTCTAAGAGCAAGCGTTGTAAGCGATCTGCTCGTTCTCGCTCTCGTTCTGCTCGTTCTCGCTCTCGTTCTGCTCGTTCTCGCTCTCGTTCTGCTCGTTCTCGCTCCTCTATTCTCTCTCGTTCTGACTCAGCCGGACTCCGCAAATACTCCCCCGTTCGAGGATTGAAAAACCGCAACCGACCATCCCGAAGCGATCGCATTTCCAATCCCAAAACTTCCGAAGAGAAAGAAAGCAAATCGTCCTCTAAGCGTTCTGGAGTTAGCAGTTCATAGCGATTTCCGACCAAACGCCGTCCCCTGAGAGGAGGATCGAGATAATCTCCCGTAGGGTCGTATTGAAAATATTCCGCAACCCCCATTTGAGCGTAAATGGTGGGTTTATCTTGTTCGTCTTTATTGTGGGTACTCGCAGAAGTCACCTCTAGCACCCAATTTGGCGTTCTCCCATTCTCCTCCCAAACTCGGTAACTTCTGCGCTGACGTTTTTCTACCCCAAAGACCACGAAAACATCAGGGCAAACTACTGCATCGGGAACGCCTTGTTTATAGGAAAGCCAAAGATTGCCGGAAACATAAACATCTTCCCGATCTCGAAAATAGAACTTAAGTGCTTCAACACCATAAACCAAATAATCGCGAGCGGGATCGCTTTCTGCCATTGGTTCTCCGTCCGGTTCTGGGTAAATAATCGGGGATTTAAGAGGTGCAAGAGTCATTTCAATGAACAGTTATCAATGAACAGTACCGATTGCTAAAGCGGGAGGCTTGAAACCTTACTTTGTTGGTTATGATAGATTTGGGGGATCAATTTCCTCAATCTACCTTATTTTAATACACTTGTTTCTTTTTGAGGCAAAATTCACCGCGATCGCATTTCCTCTCGCTATTCAAAGAAAACCCGCACCTCGCGATCGCCCCCCGGAAATCCTTCATAACGTGCAATTCCCGCTTCTCCCGGTGCAGCAAAATGAAAGCGTCCAAAAGTTCCCAAACTAATCACATCCCCTGCTTTTAATCGTTGTCCGCGATCGCGCAACTGTGTCAGCAAAAAGAGAACAGAATTAAACGGATGTCCGAGAATATCCCGGCCTCGTGCTGCAGTTAAAATCTCTCCTTCTCCATTTTCTAGCATCACTTTCATATTGGCGATCGCCTCGAGAAATTCAGGAGTTGCTTGCACCGCAATTTCCTCTCCTTTTACCCCCCATCTTGCGCCAACATTCATCGCCACGAGCAATTCTGCCGATAATCTTGCTCCTCGCGGTAACATTAAATCAGGAACTTCGATAAAGGGAATAATATTTTTAAGATTGGCCGCCACTTCAGCGATCGTTTTGGCTTCGTTAATGCCTTCATCGCCAACCGTAACCAGAAAATCCACTTCATAGATTAAATTTCCCCCAGAAGCGACGGCAATGGTTGCCCCATTTTCCAGCAGCATTTCCTCAAGTAAAATCCCGACGAGAGGGCGATCGCTGCCCACGATCTCCTGTACTTTTTGACTCGTTGCAGCAATTTTATAACCAATAGGATTTCCCTTTTCTTCGCTTAACAATGCGATCGCCTCTCTTTGCTGGCACTCTGCTTCTGAAAGCGTTTCTAGATTAGCGATCGCTTCCTCCACCTCCTTTGCATTTAGAGGCATTGCTTGTAAATAAGATTCGACATAACGAGTGGCAAATACTTCGCGATCGCAACTTTCCGGATGCGCGATCGCTTTGAGACTTAAACCGATCCAACCCAATACCAAGAAAGAAAAAAGATATCGGCGAACTTGACCATTATTTCTCATGTGGCTCAACTTCCAAAACAATAAAAGAGACGTTGAGAAACGCCTCTTTTTAAACTTAATGCGATCGGTAAACAGGATTTAACTGATAACTGTTTACTGATAACTGTTAAACTGCAACAGCCGTTTTAACTGTAGCTGCCAATTCACCGCTAGCATACTTGCGAGCGTACTCATCCAAAGTTACTTGCTTGATTTTGGTTGCATTTCCTGCTGTACCAAAGGCTTCATAACGTTGCAAGCAGACATCTTTCATCATGGTGATGGAAGGCTTAAGGAAGTGGCGAGGGTCAAAGTTCTTGGGATCTGCAAAAGCCGCTTTACGAATAGCCGCAGTGATCGCCAAACGGTTATCGGTGTCGATATTCACTTTACGAACGCCGCTCTTAATTCCTTTTTGAATTTCTTCAACTGGTACGCCGTAGGTTTCAGGAATTGCGCCGCCGTACTCATTGATAATATCAATCAGATCTGAAGGAACGGAAGAAGAACCGTGCATCACTAAGTGAGTGTTGGGCAAGCGGTTGTGAATTTCTTCAATGCGACTAATGGCAAGGATTTCACCCGTCGGCTTGCGAGTAAACTTGTAAGCTCCGTGGCTAGTACCGATCGCAACGGCTAAAGCATCGACTTGAGTGCGTTCGACAAACTCAACGGCTTCATCGGGGTCTGTGAGCAATTGTTCTTTGCTCAATACGCCTTCAGCACCGTGACCGTCTTCTTTTTCGCCCATTCCGGTTTCGAGAGAACCCAAGCAACCGAGTTCGCCTTCAACGCTGACTCCAATAGAGTGAGCAACTTTAACCACTTCGGCGGTAACGCTAGCATTGTACTCGAAACTAGCAGGAGTTTTTGCATCGGCTTCTAAGGAACCATCCATCATCACGCTAGTGAAACCGTAGCGCATTGCCGTGTAGCAAGTAGAGGGCGCATTGCCGTGGTCTTGGTGCATGGCAATGGGAATATGAGGATAGGTTTCTACTGCTGCTTGGATTAAGTGGCGCAGGAAATTTTCACCCGCATATTTGCGAGCGCCGCGAGAGGCTTGCAGAATAACGGGGCTGTTGGATTCTTCAGCAGCCTGCATGATGGAGAGGATTTGCTCCATGTTGTTGACGTTATAAGCCGGAATTCCATAACCGTTTTCAGCCGCGTGATCTAAGAGCAGCCGCATGGGTACGAGCGCCATAAAATATCCTCCTAATTTTTGTTTGAGGGTTTAAATTTGGTATCTATTACCAAAAAATTTTCTTTACTGCCCTAATCTTAAGATAATTCTTAGCTTTTTGTTAAATTGTTTTTCGCTTTCCCACTTTGGGAGGAGTGGGGAGATGAGGAAAATCAGGGAGATTAAGGCTTTTGGGGGTGCGATCGCGATCTGCGAGGGCGATCGGTATAATAATTGTGTTGGCGAATGGTTCAAAGATTATGGTTCAATTATCCTCACCCTTAGAGTTAGAAATTGAGATGAGTGACGAGCAGTTCTTTGCCCTCTGTCAGAAACATCGAGATTTACAGTTTGAGCGCAGTGCAACGGGAGAGCTTATTATTATGTCACCGACTGGAGGAACAACGAGCAATCGGAACTCGGGCATTAACTATCAAGTGGTTCGTTGGAACAGGCAAACGCATTTAGGAGAAGTTTTTGATTCTTCTGGAGGCTTTATCTTGCCCAATGGTGCAACCCGATCGCCCGATGTCTCTTGGGTCATTTCAGAACGATGGCATTCTCTTCTCCCCGAGCAACAGGAACGATTTATTCCCTTATGTCCCGATTTTGTCTTGGAGTTGAGATCCCCAAGCGATCGCCTCGATCGCATTCAAGCAAAAATGCGCGAGTATATTGACAATGGGGCGAGATTGGGTTGGTTAATCGATCCTCAACGGCAAATCGTAGAAATTTATCGACCTGGTGGTGAAGTAGAAATTTTAGAATCTCCGGAAACGGTATCGGGAGAAGATATCTTACCGGGATTTGTTTTCGAGTTGGCAGAAATTTTTTAAGGTGCGATCGCAACTCCCTTTACAATAATAATTAAAGATCGGTTTTGAGAAATTAAAATTAAAAATGCCCCACACTATTGTTACAGAAGTTTGTGAAGGCGTGACGGATTGCGTTAATGCTTGTCCTGTCGCTTGCATTCACCCTGGACCCGGTAAAAATGTTAAAGGGATGGATTGGTTTTGGATTGATTTTGAAACTTGTATCGATTGTGGGATTTGTTTGCAAGTTTGCCCCATTGAGGGTGCAATTGTACCGGAAGAACGCTCAGATTTGCAGAAAACACCGTAACATTGAAGGCGATCGCTCGATACATTCCTCAAAAGAGCGATCGCGAAACGTTGAGTTAAATTGCGATCGCTTTTTTGGGATTTATTCTTAACATGAAATGGCTAATTCATTTCATTTGTAACAAAACTTAATATTTGTATTCTTCTATTTTAGCGCGATCCACCTAACGACGGAAAAAAGGGCAGAGGGTTAGAGTCCTGCAACGCGGGAAAACACAACGCGAAACCCGAGATCGTTGAAGTGGCTATCGTGGGTGAGATAGAAGCGGAGAGACGCGCGGCAGTAGTGAGGATCGTAGTTCCACGAACCGCCCCGCAGACTGGTACGAATGTTTTTGTTTAATAACTTCTTGAGATTTTTAGACAAGTTTTGATAATCATTCTCATTCTCATCCCACACTTTCCCCTCCCTTGGCGCTCCTTCATAATTTTCGTGCCACGGGTCTAAACACCATTCCCACACATTTCCTTGCATATCGTACAAACCAAAGGCATTCGGATAGGCAAATTCATCTACTGGAGTCGTTTCTTCTCTATACTTCCCTTTAGGTTCGTTAGCAAAAGTGTAATTGCCATTATAATTAGCCAAGTTTGTTGTTATCGTTTCCCCGAAATGAAATGGCGTTGTCGTCCCTGCACGACAAGCATATTCCCATTCTGCCTCACTAGGTAGCCTGTAGTTTTGTCCCGTCAGCTTCGATAGTCTGGCACAAAACTCGATCGCATCGAACAAAGAAACGTTCTCTACCGGTCGATTATCGCCCTTGAAACTGGAGGGATCGGGATTAAGGTCTCTTTCTATCTTTTCTATTTGCGTCACCACTCCTCGCCACTGTGCTTGGGTAATAGGAGTCTTTCCCATAAAAAAGGATTGTACCGCAACTTTGTGCTGAGGACTTTCCCGTTGAAAACCCTCCCAATTGAAATTTTTACACAATCTTTTGATTTCCTCTTCTTCGGTTCCCATCAGAAATTTTCCTTCAGGAATAGCAACCATATCAAGAGTGATACCCTTACCCAAGTCTTCTCGACGATAGTTTTGCGATCGCTTTTCCTTATTAACTATTTCTCCTTTTGCACTCACCGTTACCACTTCAAAATTAAAAGAGGGAAGTGTTTCAGTGGGAGTCCATCGGTCTTCAATGGGTAAAATATCCTCATCTCTCAGTTCTAATAATTGTTGAAAATCTTTGAGTCGCTGACGATGCTTTTCCTTGACAGGAAAGGCACTTTGAAGAGCTTTCCGATAAGCAGACTCATAACGCTTAAGTTTTTGAAAACGTTGACGTAACGGCTGTTTAATTTCTTGTTCGATCTGTTTTGCCTCTTCAGAAGAAATTCCCCATTTTCGGCAGCATTCATCTAAAAACATTCGACTCAGATCGTCTAACTTTCCCGTTTCCCAATCAATCTCATCCTTTTCTTGATTAACAATATTTTGTACTCGCTTGCGATAAGTGACCTTGGGGTCATCTTGCGGTGCTTTTGCAATATAAATTCTATACCCTTGTTCGACAGGATAAAACTGTGGAGTCATTGCCGGAGCCGCTTCTTGCACCTTTTGCAACGCATAATGATGTAACTCATGTGCAGAAATTTTCCCATCTCCATCCATATCAGCAACTCCCGTAACAATTCCTGCAATGAGATATTGCGTGTAAATCGAAAGTTGAGATTCATCCTGTTGAAAAGACGACTGCATCGCAGAAGAAGACGTTAAAATAGCTCGTCCTCTTCCTCCTAACTCTGCTTGAATATCTATCTCACCATCATCTTTTGCCGTCAATCCTTTCGCGATCGCCCCACTATAACAACAATCTAAAATGACCACCTCTCGTTCTGAAGAACTGTCCGTTAGTTGCTGTTGCAAAAAGTATGCCGATACTGCCGTAACCGGATTAATGCCTCGTCGTGCTTCTTTCTGAGTTTGAGGAGTAGCAAAATACAGATTGCGATTGCGATCTTTGACCCCATGACCGGAAAAATAAAACAAGACCAGATCGTCAGTCTGACGATTGGCTAATAGTCCATCGATCGCCGTTTCAAACTTCATGCGATCGGGATTAATTAAGGGCGTAACCTCATCAAAACCGCCCAGATCTTTATCTTGTAAAACCGCCGCCAATTGTTCCACATCCTTCACCGCACTGGGCAAAGGATGAAAAGGTTTTTGATATTCGCTCACTCCCACCAATAAAGCAATCTTAACCACGTTTGTCCCCTAACTATTGATAAAATCATCAATTTGTGGCAGCACCTTATCGATATCTTCCGGGCGACTGAGCTTAACTTCCAGTTTTTTCCCATTTCCTTCTGCTTTAATCTCAACAGTGCGTCCCCAAAGATTATTTCCGAGAGACTGTACCACTGCTTTGAGAGACTTGACAGTAATGGAAGCTTGCAGTTGACCTAACAAAAATCCACCAATGCCTTTTGCGTTCGGATCGGCAGTCTCAATAGGGATAAACTCAACCGCTTCCACTCCTTCTTCTGCTTGTAAATCCGATCGCAGCGTTTCCGTTGCATTTTGTAACGCCTCATCTTTTAACTGAGAATCGGACAAGACAATCGCGATCGAAAAAGTCTGTTCGGACATTCTGATATATTTATTTAACCTTGACATCATCCATTATAAATACCTTGAATCCATTCTGTTAACTGTTCTTTATTATTTTTAAACTCTAAGTACCAATTCCTGCACTCGCAAAAAGCGATCGCACCGTTAAAGAAAATTCCGGTAAGATTTCATCCGTAAGAATGCGATCGCCGCGATAAGTCACGGGTAAACTATCCGGTGCAAAAACCGTAATACTTTGAGATTGAGGATCCACCACCCAAACCCGCAAAACCCCTGTGGCTAAATAATCCGTTGCCTTTTCTGCCATTCCTCCAAAACTTTGACCCGGGGAAATAATTTCGATCGCCAGATCGGGAGGGATCGGACAAGGTTCATCTCCCAAAACTCGCGAGAGGCGATCGCTATGCACGAAAAGTAAATCGGGAATGGGAACCCAGTCTTGTCCCCGTCTCTGTAAAGTGACACACCACTCAATCCCGATTTCTCCTCGCGACTCTCCCCAGTCTTCCAAATAATGCAATAAAGCCCGTTGAGTTTTAGAATGAAAGCGTTGAGGAGGCATTTTGGCAATTAATTCTCCATCGATGAGTTCGTAAGATTCGTGACTTTCCGAACTTGCCAGAAAATCTTTGAGAGAAACAATTTGAGGAGAAGTTTGCACCATAATATGACAGAAAAGCATTCATTTTAGTATAAATGAGAAACAATCTTTCACCGCAAAACTCCCGATTGCCCTGCTTCTGCATCAATATAAAAAGTCACTTGCAAAGACCCATATCTCAACCGCAAGGCTTCTTCAATTTTGCGGGCAATTCCCGTGGTTGCTTTTTCATAACGCGGTTCTACAATAAGGTGCATTTGAATATAAACAAATTGTCCTACAATGCCTCGGGCGCGGACTCGATAACAATGAGAAACCCCTCGCACGCTTTTGGCGATCGCGGCGATCGCTTCCGAGGAAATCGCATTTTGTTCGACCATTAAAGGCAAATTCCACGCGATCGCCTGCCAAAATTCATCTAAAACCAAAATATAAATAATAATTGATAAAAACAAATCGATTAACGGTTCTCCCCACCAAACTCCCCACAGCCCTGCAAACACCAATAAGGTTAAACCTGCTTCTTTAAACAATTGATTGGCATTAAAAGCGAGAATAGCGTGTTCTAAACGTTTGGCTTGATAGAGAGAAAAAACAGCAATTCCGAGAATAGGTAAAGAAACAAAACCGAGAAATTGTAGAACCGGAATTGAAATTTCTAAAGCAAAAGGCAGGGTTTCTCGTTTTAACGCTGCCTGAAATTGAGGGATTAACATCTCGAAAAATAGAAAAGAAGCGATCGCCAAACCTGCAACCAAAACAAACGTCAGCAACACTTCTTTTTTCCCATGACCGTAAATTTCCCGTCCATCTGGGCGATCGCGACCAATAACGGCTAAGAACCCCAACAGGGCATTAAAACAAATAATCAGAGTATGCAAGCATTGTACCAAGAGTCCCAAGGATTGCGCTTCCCAGCCGACGGACACTTTCACCCAAAAGACCAAACCCATTAACCACAACGTCGCCAACAATACCAAGCGACTGACAAAATAAGCATTTTTTTCTTCATTCATCCCGTTCGCGATCGTCTTTAACCATCCTTAAAACTTTACAATTAGAATTGATGCGGCGCTCACTAGGAACTCAATAATGGGAATTCGTTTGCTAGCCTTAGATGTTGATGGTACGATCGCGGGGAAATCCAATCAAGTCTCCGCAGCAGTCACAACGGCGATCGCTGCAGCCCAAAACCGGGGCATTCAGGTTGCGATCGCCACAGGACGAATGTATCGTTCGGCTTTGCGCTTCCACCAAGCGATCGGCGCACAACTGCCTATTATTGCCTATAATGGCGCGTGGATTCAAAATCCTACAACTGGGGAAATTCTCCGTCACAGCCCCTTATCCCTTCAATCTGCGGGGGAATTGTTAGACTATTACGAACACCCCCAATGGCGCGATCGCCTTGACGTTCATTTCTACTGGGACGATCGCCTCTACGTGCGAGAATCCACCCCTCATACTGTTGAATATAGCGTCCGTTCGGGTATTGAAGCCCATGTCACGGGAGATTTACGAACATTACTCAACAATCCTCCCACGAAAGTTTTAGCGTTAAGTCCGGATACCGATGCTATTCAAGAAATTACAACCGCACTCAAAGATCGTTATTCGCCTTCAGAATTATATTTAACCCAGTCCTCTCCCTATTTTTTAGAAGCAACTCATCCCCACGTTAATAAAGGGACGGCATTGCGTTTTTTAACAGAAGAAATTCTCGGCTATTCTCTCGATAATGTTATGGCAATCGGCGATAATTATAACGATTTAGAAATGCTTAAAGCCGTCGGATTAGGGATTGCGATGGGAGATGCTCCACTCGGAGTCCAAAAAGTATCTCAATGGGTTGCTCCTCCTGTGGATAAAGATGGCGTTGCTGCCGCGATCGCGAAGTTTTTACTCTAATTGTTGCGATCGAGAGAGCATCGTCCCCAAGAAGATTTTTCAGCGTGTATCTCTTCCCTCTCGCCTCTTTCCTCAATCAGAAAGAGAACCGATGACTTGCCGTGTTTCGTCTCGGTTCTCTTAACTGGTTCGCTCCTCACACCGCTTTAGAATACCTATGATTTTTAGTAGTGTCAACTCAAAATAAGAATTCCTTATTTGTGATTGTCCGGTCGAAAATTCTTTTTGTAAACTCTAACATTAGCATTCTAACCACGGAGTTACCATTAATTTTTCTTGCAATATCCAACCAAGGATTCGTTGCGCGACAGCCATTAATCCTAATCTTGCCCTAGCGATGTCTAACGGTTGTCCCCAAATTTGACAAGCGCGATCGCAATCTAAAATCTTCTGACTGAGGTTTAATGCCTGTTTTTCCCAACGTCCTGCGTTATTTCCTTTGGTGCGATCGCAAAGATCGATAAACTCTGCAATCAGTGCTATTTCAGCCGGATGTTGCCAGCAACTTTGCCAAGCGCCTAACCACGGGATCGATCTCGGTTCGCACCATTGCCAAGATAAAGATTTTTGCGCGGGGTGCAAGCTAATTAAGCCATCCCTCGAAGCAGAGTATAGCAAAGATAAACAACGAGCGTGAGCGTATTGATATAAATTGAAATGAGAAGAAGCTGACTGTAACAGGGAGGGAGAATGCAGTTTTATGAGAGCATCCAACCAATTCATCAAAGTGCGATCGCTGAAACGAAAATCAATCCAAGGCGATCGCGCAATCTCTACAGAAAATCTCTGATTCTCCTTCAATTTCTTAACAATTCTACTGGCAAATTCTTCAGATCGGGCAGAAATTTGTTTGGCGATCGCACAACGATAAACAATAGGAAACGATAATTTAACGCGATAAACAGGAACTGTACTTGCATTAGTCAATGCGTTTTTAAAAGTATATTGACTCTTTAGCTCATTGCAAACAATGACTGTATATAGCTCCTCTTGTAGCAATGCTTTGAGAGAATAAGAATCCAACAAAATTTATGCCTTACGCCCTTTAATTAGAAACTTCTGCGATTTCAATCGTGCGATTCTCGATGTCTTTGACTAAAAAATTGAGCGGCTTTTTATTGAGAATTTTAAACCGCAAGCGACGAGATTGAATGCGTAAAAGAATGGCATCCAAACACTCGCGATCGAAACAAACGTGACGCTGACGATTTTTTTGCCCAAAACTCGCCCCAGAAATAACATGTAACTGGGTATTTTTTTTCAACTGATACCATAATCCTTCCCCTCCATTCCCTCCCACAGGGGATCCCATTGCGGTTGGTGTCGCCGACATATAAAGCGGATCGATGCTTGCAGCCCCCATTGTTTGCTCGTAGTTATAATAGTAATGCAGAGGAACATCAGCAGCAGGCAAACTTAACAATCCCTCGTAAAATTCCTTCGCCACGCGCAAATCTGAAACCATCACCGTATAAACTTTCGGGGCGCTCGTAAGAAACATCCACATGGCAGCAGCATATCCCACCAGTAACATGACCATAATGCCCTGCGTGGAGAACAAGCTATCCAATCCGGGGAAAAATGCGCCCAATACGGGAAAGTGTAAAACCATAGTTATCATCAGTTATCATCAACGGCGATCGCTTTTCTCTATCTTAGCTATTTTTTAACGCTCCCAATTCTACGCAATTTTTGGGCAAAAGGGAATGAGGAATTAAAAAGAATATAAAATTTCGATCGGTAAACAACAATAAAGTGAGAGAGTTCAGTCTGGGCAATGAACTCGCAAAAAATCTTTGTTTTGTTGCGCCTTAGTGAGTTTTTGAGTCCGAATGAGAGCCGAAATATTTGTAAAATTTTCTTGCCTGCTCCATCAGATTAAAATTACAGCCGCTAGAATCATTATTTATATAGCCTTAACAGAAATTCTTAGAAAAGGAGACTTAACATGAAATTTGGTATTGATATGGGACACAACTGCTCGCCAGATACAGGTGCAGTGGGTATAAAAAAAGAAGATGATTTAACGAAATCCGTTGGTTCTTATTTAATGCAAAAACTATCTACTGCCGGTCACAGCGTCATTAATTGTACGCCGAGTACCGCATCATCAGTCGGAAATTCTCTCCGACAACGAGTGAATAAAGCCAATGCCAACCAAGTCGATCTTTTCATTTCTATTCACTTTAATGCAGCTTTTAAAACCACTAAACCAATGGGAGCGGAAATATATGCGATGAGCAATACCTCAAAAGCGATCGCTCAACCGGTTCTCAGTGAAATTATTAAGCTGGGTTTTAAAAACCGAGGGGTCAAAAATACAGGTTTCTTTGTCATCAAACATACCTCAATGCCCGCCATTTTAATTGAATGTTGCTTTATCGATTCTCAAGCAGACATGAATTTGTTCAATGCCGAAAAAATGGCCGAAGCGATTAAAATTGGCTTAATTGGCGAGGCTGACGATACCTCGGTCGTACAACCGGGAACGTTAAAAATTACGCAAAAAACCCTCCTCAAACCCTCTACCGAACAATCATCGGAATTATCTCCAGACACATTAATCGAAATCGCTCCCGGAGAGTATCCCGTTCTCGATTTTCGTCGAGAAGAGCGACATTATTGGGTCAAATGGTCGAATAAAAGCAAAGGAAATCGAGAGGAGCATTTTATCTTTGAGGAACACGCTGAAGTTATTGTCAAAGATAATTAAGCGATTTCTGTTTTCATCAGTCCAATTTTTTCATACTTGCACTTATTACCAATTTGCAATTGCGAATTGGTAATATTTTTTTGTAAGCTAAATTGCAGCGATCGCCTTTGAGGACAAAGAAAAATGATGCCCAAACTACAACTCGGCTTTTACGGACATTTTCTCCCCAAAGGAGAAGACTTGAGCAAAGTTCTCAACGCAGCAGGAGAAGCGCAAGGTTTAAAATGCTCTAATGAGCAATTATACCAACGCACGAATCTAGGCGGTCCCAAGGTCTCGCGGATGAAAAGCTGGGCAATTCGTTCGGGTTTGGTCCGCAATAATTACCTCAGTCCAGAGGGTAAAATTGTCATGCAGTGCGATCGCTATCTGGAATCTCCCATTACGGCTTGGTTAATGCACTTTTACCTCTGTTTTGGCGGAAATGGCTTGCAAATGCCCCCTCAAAGTGCTACAGAATGGGGAGGATGGACGTATTTTATCTTTGAGTTTTTGCGCGATCGCTCTACTTTTACCCTCGAGGATTTCTTTCAGGCTTGCGAGGCAAATTTTGAGCTAACAAATAGCAAAACTGTGAAAACAATTCTTCGTACTCTGATGAGAACTTATACAGATAATTCTTCTCCACTTTCTCGCTGTCAATTGCTCTCTCTCGTACAACCCAATCAATATCAAATCAATCAAACAACTCTCCCCAATATTTATCTCATTGGCTACTTTCTCGCTCGACTTTGGGAACGAGATTTCTCGGCAACCACTTCCATTCTCACAGAAAAAATCCTTTCGCAACCCTACGGACTTTGCCCCATTCTCAACATTGAATCAGAAGTTTTACAAAGGTACGTGACTCAATTGGAAACCAAAGCGATCGTAGAACAACGGCGCACTGTTCCTCCCGAACAGATTGTTCGCCGTTGGGACGATCCTCTCGCTCTATTGGAGAAAGCCTATACAACTTAATATGTTATATTAGCAAAATGAAAATAATTTAAAATCTGATTCAGGAGCGATCTTATTTCCCTTCTCTCTGTGCTAGGAAACACAACTATTATAGAAATGAATACGCCATCAATTTCTGGACTTCAACTACCTCCATTACCTCCTGTCGATTTAGTATTTGCACGTCACGAGACATTTCATCCGCGTTTTGGTTGGTTGAAAAAAGGTTATGATAAAGCCAAAGAAAATCCTAAAATATTTTTAGAAAATAATGCACCTGTCATGTTAGGAGTGGGAAAAAATATGGTGCGATCGATCCGTTATTGGTGTCGTGCATTTAAAATTTTGGAAGAAGATCGTCCGAGTATTTTTGGAGAAAAATTGCTAGATGACAAAGGGTGGGATCCTTTTTTAGAAGATCCGGCTTCTTTATGGTTATTACACTGGTATTTACTAAAACCCACTTGTGAGGCTGCTGCTTGGTATTTTACATTTAATTTGTTTAGAGGGATTGAATTTAAGAATGAAGACTTGTTTCAGGAATTACAGGAATATACCAAAAAGGGTGGTAAAAATATTGCTGAGAGTTCTCTGAAAAAAGATTTAACTTGTATTTTACGAATGTATGTAGAATCGAGAGGAGAATCAACAGTTTCAGAAGATTCCCTTGATTGTCCTTTTGCTCAATTGGGTCTTATTCAACGAGGAGAAGAAATCCAGCAGTACAGCTTTCAAATTGGTGCTAAAATGAGCTTGCCGAGTGAAGTTATTGTCGCTGCTTGCTTGGAGTTCACAAAATATAAGGGAGAACAAAAAACAATCTCTTTATCGAGTTTAAGCTATGAACTCGGCAGTCCGGGATTAGTCTTTAAATTGCCAGAAAGCGCGATTTATAATGCGATCGAGGATATTTTGCCTTCATGGCCAAAAACGCTCAATCTTAGCGATACGGCGGGAATTATTCAATTTTCTTTTCAAGACGATCCAAATGAACTCGCAAGCGCTATTCTAGAGAAGTATTATCAATAAATCCGTATCGATGAAGCCTTGTAAACTGTCTCAATATTTTAGCGTTAAGCGTCGTTATTCCCGCTCTATCAATTTGGAGCGAGATTTCGATCGCGTAGAGATGCTGGAAGGATATATCATAACCGAGCGATCGCAGGATGTATTGCAAAGAATCCTAACAAGTTTGGGCAATCCAGACGCAAATCGTGCATGGATATTAACCAGCGTTTACGGGACGGGAAAATCATCGTTTGCTCACTTTTTAGGATCTTTAATTGCTGGAAAAAATACAGATTTACGCAGAGTAGCATTAGAAGTTGCTGGAGCAGAGTTTAGTGAACGTATTGGGTCAAATATTCCCAAAACAGGATTAATTCGTGCGATCGCGACGGCAAAAAGAGAACCGATTGCAAACACGATTCTTCGCGCTCTTGTCCGAGGAATTAACGAATTTTGGCAAGGTAAAAAAAAGTCGAAAGCTGCTAAAGAAATATTAGAGTTACAAGAACGAATTGAGTCTGGAAATCCCCCGGATCGTCTTAACCTCACTAAGTTAATTAAAGATTTACAAAAAAGCGCAAAAACAGGAATATTTATTATTATCGATGAATTGGGGAAAAACCTAGAATATGCAGCATATAATGAAGGTGCAGAAGATTTATATTTATTACAACAATTAGCAGAATCTTCGTATAATTCAGAATCTCCTATTTATTTATTATTTCTTTTACATCAAGCCTTTTCTGAATACGGTCAGAGATTAGCAACGGTTAGACGAAATGAATGGATTAAGATTAATAATCGCTTTGAAGATATTTCATTTGCTGATTCTCCTTCACAGACAGTTCGATTAATTAGTCAAGCAATCTGTAGAGACGTTAAATTTAACATCCCTACTGCCAATGACGAATGGTTTGAAATTTTAGCAGAAATTAGAGAAGATTTAACCCGAGAAGAATTAGCAGCAATTTATCCATTACATCCCCTTGCAGTTTTAGCATTACCTTTACTCTGTAGATATTATGGTCAAAACGATCGCTCTTTATTCACTTTTTTGACTAGCAATGAACCTTACTCTTTTGCTAATTTTTTACAGGAAGTAGAAATAAATCATGACATTATACCGACATTAAAAATAGATCGTATTTATGACTATTTTATTGAAGCTGTTGGTTTAGGAATTGGCTCGCGTCCTCATCAAAGTCGTTGGGTAGAAATTTATGGTTTAATTGCAGATGCTCGTCATTTAGAAGAAGATAGTTTGCGAGTTTTAAAAACAATTGGCGCATTTAATTTATTGGGAACTACCAATGCGATTAAAGCAACGCGAAAATTGGTAACATTGGCGTTATGTGATTCGCCTCATAGTGAAGAAAAAGAACATTGGGACAAAATCATCGATCGCTTGTTGAAGCGAGGGATTATTACCTGTTATAAAACTTTAGATGAGTTGCGAATTTGGCAAGGTTCTGATTTTAATGTCGATGCGGAAGTTGAGAGTATTCTTGAAAAAGAGCGATCGCTTCTTTCTACATTACTCGATCGCTTTTATCCCCTCTCTCCTTTAGTCGTACAGCGTCACAGTTATATCACGGGAACTTTGCGTTATTTTGAACGACGCTATTGGGAATCATCTCAAGATGTTCGAGATTTATCTTGTCATGTCGATTGCGATGGTTTAATTCTCTATTGGTTGGATGAGGACTTACCGCAGGATGTGCCGAAATTTACAATAGATGGTAAACCATTAATCTTGCTTTGCGGTCTAAATTTGGGAACATTGCGGATTCATTCGTTAGAATTCTCGGCATTACAACAAATTAAAAATAGTACTTCTCAATTACAAACCGATGGAGTAGCAAGGCGAGAAGTTAATTATCGTTTGAGTCAAGCACAAAAGTTATTAAATGAGAGTATTAAGCGTACATTTGGGTTAATGCGATCGCAAGTTTGTTGGATTGAAGGAGAACAGAAAAAAATCAACAGCGTGAGAGGATTACAAACTCAATTATCGATGGTTTGCGATCGCATTTATTCTCAAACCCCTCGACTTTGGAATGAGTTAATTAATCGTCGCGAGTTAACTTCTCAAGGATCGATGGCGCGGCGACAATTATTGGAAGCAATGTTAAAATATCCAGATCGAGAACGCTTGGAATTGAAAGGATACGGACCTGAAGTGAGTATGTATTCTTCTATTTTATTAGAGACAGGAATTCATCGTCAATTGAAAGGAGAATGGGGATTTTATCGGCCTGCGGAAGCATCGGGAGTGTTACAAATTTGGCAAACAATTGAGAAATTTTGTGTATCGGCGATCGATAAACCACAAACTTTAGACTTACTCGATCGCCATTTAATGGCAACACCTTACGGGATGAAACGTGGAGCAATTTCTGTATTTTTGGCGGCGGTCTTAAGCCATTATACAGATGATGTAGCTGTGTATAAAGAAGGCACATTTATTCCTGTTTTAGAAGTCGAACACTTTGAGTTATTGGTGAAATACCCCTCATGGTTTGCTGTGAAATATTTTGCCGTGACAGGACTGCGATCGCAAGTATTTAAGGAACTCGAATCGGTACTTTCTCAACCGCGAAAATATCCCAAAGGAAGTCGCAATACAACATTGTTAAATGTGGTGACACCGTTGTTACAATTTGCGCGTCAACTTCCCGAATATACGCAGAAAACCCAGAAAGTGAGTTTGCGATCGCAAAAGATTTTACGCGCTTTGCAAGAAACGAGAGAACCAGATGACTTATTATTCAATTCATTGCCCGTTGCTTGCGATTTGCCGCCAATTGGGATGGGAGAAGCAGATAATGGGACAATGGCGAAAACTCTGCGAAAATACCTCGGACAATCGTTTCGGGAATTACAGGGTGCTTACGATGAGAATTTAAAGACTTGTCGGGGATTACTTTACGAAGCGTTTAGATTGCGTCAGGATGAGGACAATTTACGGGACGATCTTTATTTTCGCAGCAGTAAGTTAATGGGAAAAATTATTCAGCCTCTATTAAATCGGTTTGTGGGTGCGGCAATGGATAAGAAACTGAATGAACGCGAGTGGTTAGAGGAAATCTTAAGAATAATTGAGGAAAAAAAACCTCAATCTTGGAGTGATGAAGATGTAACCGCATTTGAGATAAAACTCAGCGATCTAGCGAGAAAATTTAAGAACTTAGAAGCATTGAAAGCAAGTATGGATGCACGAGGGAATAACCAAGGGTTTGATGCACGACTCATTACTTTAACTCGTCCCAATGGAAAAGAGACAAACCAAATGGTTTGGATTCCATTAGATTCAGAGGTAACATTAGAAGATTTGGTCGAAGATATCTTAAATAGGTCAGTTTTAAGGGATAATTGGCAATTACAGCAGGCTTTTGTTGCTAAGTTAACAGAAAGAGTGTTGGGTTTCCGTAATGCTGAAAATGTCGTTTGCATAGAGGAGAAGAAAACAAATGAGCAACAAGATGAAAGCGATCGGAGATCGCTATAGGATTGCGATCGAACAGGCAAAATGAAATATTTCGTATTGTAAAAATATTGGGAATGAGTTTTGTAAATGTTTGTGAAAATTCGTTAAATTAACAAATAATAAAAATGACAGAACAAAAGAAAATCAGGCATATTTTAGGGTTATCTGGAGGTAAGGATAGCACGGCGTTAGCTATCTTATTAAAAGATAAATATCCCAATCTCGATATTGAGTATTTTTTCTGCGATACCCATAAAGAGTTACCCGAAACTTATGATTATCTCAAGCGAATTGAGGCGTATTTGGGTATTAAAATCGAGTATTTGAGTGCGAATACAGGGTTCGATCATTGGCTCAAAGTTTACGGAGGTTATTTACCTTCTCCTCAAAGTCGTTGGTGTACGCGACAGATGAAAATAAAACCCCTTGAAGCATTTGTCGGGGATGACGAAACAGTGAGTTATATTGCGATTCGTGCTGACGAAAATCGCAAGGGTTATATCTCCACCAAACCCAATATCAAACCCGTTTTTCCATTTCAGCAATGGGGATTGGTTAAAGCAGATATTATGAAGTTATTGGAAAATAGCGGCATTGGTTTACCGAATTATTACCGGTGGCGATCGCGATCGGGTTGCTTTTTCTGCTTCTTTCAGCGAAAATACGAATGGGTCATGTTAGCGCAAGAACATCCCGATCTCTTTGCTAAAGCGGTTGAATACGAACAAAAACACGAAGATGGAAGAAGTTACACTTGGACAGAAGGTGAAACGCTATTAGCGCTACTTTCACGGAAAGATGAGATTATTGCAAAACATGAAACAGCCATGAATCGAGAGAAACAAAGATTACAAAACCAATCTTTGACTGAAGTTTTAGAATCTGTCTTAGATGAAGAAGACACAACTTTGCCTTGTTTTGTTTGTCATCTTTAATTATCAACTCTTCTTGAAAAGAATTTTAATCGATTTCATCTTCAAGAAGTTCTTGTTCTATCTTAGCGATAAATTCTTTATCTATAAGTTTGTCTTTTGCTTCTGTAATAAAACCTTCACTCATCGCTTTTTTTATAATCGCAGAACATTGCTGATTGAGCTTTCTTGGTGTTAAACTTGGTAGGGTTGAGATTAAAATAGTAAGTGACTCTTCATCAAAAGGATAAACATTGGGTAAATTATATTTTTGAGGATCTTCTGTTCGATATATATTGAGTAATTCGCTAATATATTCAAAAGCTTCATCTTGAGTTGGTTCGCGTAAATATAGTTTATGGGTCACGCGATCTAAAAGAGCTTGACCCATTGCAATTTCTGCATCTTCAAACGCTTCTGGAGAAGCGAGAGTAATATTCAACATCAATGTAAAATAATGAGGTAATCGATCGATTAGCTCACGTAAACCTTGTGTAAAGCTATAATATCGTTTAGATGGATAATACACTAAAGTTTCTAGCTCATCAATCCAAAAAATAACTCTATTATGTTGCTCGATTTCCTCTATTGGTTCTAATCCGATTAAACATTGGAGTAAAGTTCCTAAAACTTTAAAACGATCTTGTATTGTTTCTACTCCTCGACTTAATCCAAGTTCTTTCAATTCACTTTTTGTGGGTTTAGTAGAAGAAACAAAATAAGATTCTAATAGCCTATTCCATTCATTTGAACTATTGCTTTCGTCAAAAAGTGATAATTGAGTAGAGGAAGGATTATTCTCCATTCCTAGCAACCATACTGCTTTTCCAAGAGCTTCGCTTTCAGTAAGTTCTTGAAGTATTTCTTTTGTTTCTTCTTTACCATGTTTGTTTATAAGGTTGCGGACGACATTCCTAAAGGTTTTAAATTTAATTGCTTCGATAAAATCTCTATATAAAATAAGGTCGGATTCACTAGGCTCTTTGGGTGTTTGAATATAAAAAACAAAAGGTTTCTTGATTTTTGATTCACCTAAAAATTCAAAATGCTCTTCATCGCGAAAGTAGACTGCAGAATGTGTTTTACCACTTCCATATCTCCCCCAATTTAAAACAACTTGTGTAGTTTCATTCGTAAAAGATTCGCTAAACAAATCATTAAATTGCTTTTTTAGCTCTTTAAATCCAGCCCAAACAGCGTCTTTTGGGTTACGAGGAGGCATTATCGAAAATGGATCCTTTTTGAGTAATGCGAATTTCCAATTAATACGACTTGACAACATTATGCTTTAGCTCCTTTAGCATTAACAAAGACAGATTCTATTTGCTTGATTTGTTTTACGTATTGTGTAAATCTCGGTATGCTGTTGATTCTTTTTTCTTCCTCCTCTTTTGAGATTATTTCATTGAATTCCTTCGCAATTATATAGCAATTCCCTAATTCATGAGGTACAGTAGCAGCAATGAGTGTACCAAT
>NZ_JCAMRX010000103.1:0-3100 GCF_059821285.1 Spirulina sp. LEGE 11439 | reverse complement strand
GTACTATTTTTTTCTTCCCTCATATTGTACCTCATATGTTCAAGAAACGCTATACCATATTTAATGATCTTTTTGATAAGATCTCTTGAGTTATCAAACTCTTGCTCGAGTTTCTCTTGATAAAAATTGGAAACAATCACTTCATCCTTCATATCAGAGTAAATGGATTGGAGGATAAATAATTGTGTTAGTTTTGGAAAGTCTTCAGCAAAATATTCAAACTCATTCTGTATTTTAGTAACAAACTCAATAATTTTATTAGATATCTCAATTCGTTGTTCTTCATCAAATGAAGTGTCAAAATTCGTTTTCTTGATTTCGGTTTCGATGTTGAAGTTGGCAAGTATTGCAGCAATCGCGTTTTGAGATTCAGCACTAAGCAGTCCCGCATTCTTCTTTAACTGTGGCGAATTAATCGTGTAGATAGCTTGTTGATAGTCACCTAAAATACTATATGTAGTTGCAATATCAAGTAATATAGATAACTCAGTGAGTGATAAGAATAGAGATAATTGTTCGTCAAACCGATCATCTTCAAATTGCCACTCTACTCTTAGTATTTTCAGGGCGTTTTCCCCAAAAATATCGATTGGATTTGTTTTATTTTTTAACTTTTGAATAGTTGCAAGGGCTTCATAGTAATTATCGAGGGCTTGTTCCGGTTCGCCAGACAATCGATAGACATGAGCCAATCTCATCCACATTAGAAGTTCGAGTCCAAGGCTATCTAATGATTGAAAGGTTTTCAAGGCTTGTTGATAAGCAGCAACAGCGAGTTTATAATCCTGATTTCCTAGATAGAAATTGCCTAAATTATTTAAAGTCAAAGCAGCTTCAACAGGACGATTTTCTCGCTTAGCAATTTCTAATACTTCTGAAAACTTAACAACGGCAAGAGATGGAGGCTCTGAAATTTCAGGGTCGAGGAAAGTGTGTAGAAAGTTTGGATTTGAATAATATTCTTCGTTTGAGCTAAAAAGATCGGTAAAGGAATCCAAGAATCGATCGGGATTCGAGATAGTTTCTTCGAGTTGTTCTCGTAGGGGAGAACCAGTATCCCAAGAAAAAAGATCTAACGCGGCAATACCAGTTTGTGACAAATGGTCTCGGTAAGGAAATCTGCTACGAAATCCCGGATTGGTCAACGATGCTTCAAGGGCAATTCCATTTTCACCGATATTCAACCCAAGATATACTTTTTGATTAAGACCATTTATATTAGAATCTTGATAATCAAGTATCCAATATATTCCATTATTATCAATGCCAAGCCCACCAGCTATCGAACCTGTATTACCTTCTTCAAGATCGACATTCACAATGACCTGAGAAGGGTTTGTTCCGGGAGAAAAAGAAAAACGAGCATCTTTAAACAGTCCCAAACTAAATACGTTTTGCAAATCGGTTTGAGCTATGTCTCGTTTAAATACTGTCTCCGGTGCGAGCTGCATTTCCCGCGTCACGACAAACGAGCGAGTCAAACCTTCAACTTCTTGCCGTTCTTCATCAAAAAAGCGAATGCGAATCTCTTCTATAACCCCTTCAGCAAACACGAGAGTGACAATCCCATCATCGCTCACATTGGGACGATCTACGACTTGAGCAAGATCGTAACCATTTTGTTGATACCACTCGTTTAACGCGATAATCCCTTCTTGCAAATTCCGAAGATTAAGAGTTTGCCCATATATCTTAGCAAAAATCTCATCAATCGCTTCTTGAGGAATTGCTGGTTCGTCAATACCTTGAGGTAGGTTTTTGACAACAACACGATTTAAAACTGGATTGACTTCCACCCGAAAGATGACTTGTACTCCTGAAGGAATATCTTTTTGTACTTGAGTGACATTGGCAAAAAATCCTGTGGCAAAAATAGCATTGACATCTTCTTGTAGTTGCCCTCGGGTGGTTGTTTGTCCCGGTTGGGTACTGATGGTATCATAAACGAGTTGTTCAAGGTCTGAAGTTAAACCTCTTCCCTCCACTACAACTTCGGTAACAAGGACTTGGGGTTCTGGTTCACTGGGAGGTTCTGTGGGAATCTCGTTTTCGAGTTGGCTTTGGGCTAGCACTTGTTGAGGGTTGGTGTTAATGCTGTTGCTAGCAAATCGTTCCATAAGTGGAGTCTTAGAGATTCCCAATTCGGTAATATTTGCCTGTTCGGAAAGTTGTGCTTCGATATGTGTGGATGCGAATGTGGATTGAGGAGCAAGTAATAGTCCGATCAAGATTAAAAGAGACGAGCAATTTTGTTTCGCTGAGGGAGATGATGAAGATAACTTGGCAAAAAAATCAATCATCTTTATTATCTAGAGTTAAAGCATTCTAATCTTAGCTTTAACTTATGGTCCATGGGTTAATTGCTGCAAAAAATTAAGTTCTATATTTTCGCCCAATGCTGTTGAACTAAGCCGGGCGATCGCTCGCCCGACTCGTCTTCAAAACGGAGCGTGAATCTTTCAATTCACTCCGCTCCTCAGTAATACAGTCCTTGTCATGAGTACCCACCTTGACCAGAGTTTTATCGTCTCTGGTTTTCTCGTGGTGACAGTATTGGTGCAGGAGTTGAAGATTATCTCTTCGATTTGTTCCACCCTTTGATTGAGGTAGAATGTGGTCGAGTTCTAACCGGTCTCCTTCGCGAAAATACAGTCCACATCGATTGCACTTCCCTTTCTGCCGTTTCAGAAGAAACGCCTTACAGCGAGGCATTTGGGGATGTTTGCCCATGCGGGAACTCCAGTAAATCAAATTCCCATCCATTGGAGAAGCACAACCCGTAACCTTCGTATGCCGGACAATTTTCGTGTCAGCATGGTTAGCGAGTTTAAGCGGATTGTTTGATTGATTGTGAGTAGCAAAACACCAGCGATCGCGACCAATGGTTCTCCAATATTTACGAGAAATCCACTTCCACGATTTATTGGGATGTCGGCGTTTAGCCCAACAAGTCAATTTCTGGTACACTAAATTATCAAGTCGGTTGAAGACTTTCTTGCTACAAGCCGATGAGAAATAATTCGACCATCCTTTGATAATGGGATTAAGGGGTCTACCGAACTTAGTATGTAAAACTAAGTTGAGAAAAGGGCATCCAACC
>NZ_JCAMRX010000022.1:0-90974 GCF_059821285.1 Spirulina sp. LEGE 11439 | reverse complement strand
TTCTGCTTTGGGATGGTACAATCGCGCCCTCAATCTCATGTCCAATCGCCAGTATACGAAAGCATTAGACGCTTATTTAAAAACCCTAGAGTTAAATCCCAATGATGCGAATGCTTGGATGGGTTTGGGCATTACCCATCGCGCTTTGAAAGCATACCCCGAATCGTTGGCCGCTTTAACTAAAGCACTAGAACTCAATCCCGATAACACCCAAGCTCAAGAAAATTTGGATGCGGTGACGAAGATTCTCGAAGAGTTGCAAAATGCAGAAAGTTAATAGTTTCTCAGCGATCGCATTTTCTCAAAGATGAAGATCAGCCATCATTCTGTTGTTCCCCGCGACGACCGCATCCTTGGTCAGAAACTGAAGAACCGCGCCCGCCATCAGAAGTATAAGCATTGGGAATTTGCGATCGACAGAGAATCACCGTTCCCAATTCTACCGCCGTTAAATTGGCATTGCGTAAATCTGATTGAAAAACATTGGCATTCCGCATATCTGCATAAGCAAGATCGGCATTTCTGAGATCGCTGTCCCAAATGTTTGCTTGTCGAAGATTAACGCGTCTTAACCCCGCACTGCGTAAATTCGCGGCATTCATTTGTGTTTCGCGTAAGTTTGCTCCGCCTAAATTCGCATTCGTTAACGTCGTTCTTAATACGATCGCGCGAATTAAAGAAGCATAGCGAAGATTGGCACCAGTAAAATTAGCTTGCGTGAGATTGGTCAAACTTAAATTAGCATTATTAATCCGACTATTTTGTAAATTTGCATTGGTCAAATCGGCTTTTCTCAAGTTGGCTTCAATAAGATTTGCCCGAGAAAGATTACTTTGAGAAAGGTCAGTTTCACTCAAATCTGCCTGAGCGAGATTAGCATTACGAAAATTAGAATTATTTAATTTTGCGGCGGTTAGTGTTGCCATTCTCAAATCGGAATTTCTCAAATCGGCATTACTGAGAATCGCTTTCGCAAAAATGGTTCGCTGGATCAGAGAAAAGCGCAGATCGGCTCCATCTAAATTAGCCAGAGTGAAATTAGCCTCGGTCAAATCTGCCCGACTGATATCAGTACCGCTTAAATTGGCTTTAATTAAATTTGCGCCTTGTAGCTTCGCACTACGCAAATTTAACCCACTGAGATCGGCTTCGCTGAGATCGCAATTTTGACAAATTTTCGTTTCCTTTAACTGAGCGACATGATCGGGATTTTCTCCTCGGGCGGGAGTCGCGATCGCAAAAGAAACGAGAAGAGAAAATACAGCCAAGATTTTGTATTTCATCGGTCACTCTGGCAAAGATAGAGGATCTAGAGAATTATAACACGATCGCGACGGTGCGATCGCTATTTCTTCTGGCGAGAAACGAGAAAAATCATGAGAATAAAGATCGCGATCGCGCTTAACCCATTGGCAGGTTCCGGCACTTTTTTAGGAGGTTTTTCCCAAGGGGATGAAAAAGAGCGATCGGGGAGATTTGCGATCGCAATATGGGTGGAAAATTCGTCTATATTCTTGGGCAGTTGAATTGCAATGCGATCGCTCTCATCTAAGTTTTTGGCTGCGATATTTTCAATCGAGTTCTCTAAAGCAGAAAATCGAGTAAACTCTGATGAGATATTGCTCCCATTGTGAGGGCGAGAAGACTGGAAAAACTCTTGCAGATTTGTCGCGCGATCGCTGGATGACTTCAGGCTCGCATTACGATCTGAAATAACTGTCCTATCAGAATGATTGAACATCAATTTGTCAAGAGCATTAATTGCATCATCCTGATTCTTTTCCAGAGGAAAGTTATCGATTTTGCTCTCATCTCGCATCTTTGATAGAGTATGGGTCAACTCGGCCAAATGATAGGGTGGAAAAGTCAATAAATCTTTAAAATCAAAAGAGAAATTTTCGGATGGCGGCAAAGAAAAGTGACCTTCATTCAACAAGGAAATACTTTCCCGATTTTGCTCCTCAAAAAAATCAATCGATTCGACAAAAAAGTTGAAATCTTGTAATGTTAAATTACTTGTTTCTTCGATATTGCGATCGCGTAATATCCAAAACAGCAAAGTTGCAATAATAGCAAAAACAAAAACAAGAAATATCAAGAAGCAGAAAATCAAAAGAATCGGAATCGGATCGCTATTATTTTTGGAAATATTAATATCCCTAAAAACAATATTTATGTTCGTTTTCTTGTGTTTGGACTTTGGGGTTAAGTTTCCAGACATAGAGTATACTAGAGGCAGTTTGCAAAGTAAAAAAAAATGAACTATAGCAGTTCTGGTTATATTTTAAGAACTGCTATAATTGTCAAATCGTGAAATATTTCAGTAATTTTACGGAAATTTATTGGTCTTGAGAACTGCGATCGAGCAAGGCAGGTTGAGAGCTAGAGTCTGTTTCTAAAGGTTTTTGATTTTTAACCATATATAATGCTAGACTTGCTGTACCAATTAATGTTCCAATTGATATCGTACCAATGAGAGACATAGAAATCCAAAAGTTTTGAGTTGTCGTTGCATTGGCTTGATACGCACCATTTATAGCCATTGCATCTCTTCTCGCAGAAACATTTTGATTGACAGTATTTCCGGAATTTCCTGATGTTTCATTCATTTTGATACCCCTCATTTTCTTGACCTCTGTACTCTTCTAATATAGAACAGAAAGCCCTTTTGTGAGACATGCAAATCAAGCAAATTTATTCACAGTTTTTGCCGATCTTTTCAAGACTTTTCTCCTAAAACTTTGTAGAAAACTGTCATCTAAAACTTATATCGCAGAGCAAAAAACAAACCGCGATCTTGTAGAGATGAGCCGCGATTGTCTAACGTAACTAAAGGAATACCATAATCGAGATGGACAAATAAATTATCGACCACTTGCCAGCGCAAACCTAACCCCAAACTTGCTAAGGTGGAAGAATTGGGATTAGGAGTATCATTATTCCAAACTGTGCCGATCGCAAAAGAGGGAATGATTTGCAAATATTCTTCTCTTTTTTCTTGTTCATTTTGCCTAGCTTCAGTCTTGCGGGTTAAAGAAATTGGTACTTCAAAGGATGCCCAAATCCCATTATCGCCACTTAACAAACCCGGACGATATCCTTTTAAATTATTCGTTCCTCCCAAGCTAAATCGTTCGATAGGTAGCAAAGAATTGGGAGTGAGTTGGACGCTCAGACGAGCGATTAAACTAAATTGAGGAGAAAGTTGTTGAGAAGAACGCTGCTGAGAAGAAAGTTGCTGTCGCCAAATAAAATCTCCTTGCCAAGAAAAAAAGCGCCCATCGGTTCCCGTATTATTAACTGTTGCATCAAACGCATCCAAACCAAAATTAAACTGAGAGCGAGCAAAAAAGATGCGATTTGTGTCGCGAGCAAGCCATTCTTGGGAAAATCGCAGGACACTGACTTTAGATTCTCCACGTTCTGCACCGCGAGCAAAGGAAAATGGGATATCGTCAAATAAAAACGTTTGGCTGCGACGGAGATCGAAACTTAATCCTAAAGCAAATTCAGTTATCCCGATCGCACGGTGGCGATTTTGCCCTTGATACAGGGGTTTTTGATAAAAAGGTTGACGAAATCCAATCGAAAACAGTTCCTCTTCTCCACGAATGCCAAAATCGCGAAAATCCTCTTCAATGATATGACTATCACTGCGAACGTAACGCAGAGATAGGGTACCATCGAGAGAGTTAAGGGGGAGTGCGTAGCCGAAATCGTAACGATGAAATCCTTCTGAGAATCCATAACCCGCGATCGCGCGATCGCCTCGTCCCCAAAGGTTATCGTATTGTGCCAAAAAACTCGCTTCTATTGCTCCAGTGCTGGGAGAGAGATAATTATCAAAAGAGACAGAGGGACGAAAAGCAGGGGCTTCTGTAATCCGAACCCGTAGAATACTGGTTCCCTCTCTCATCCAGTCTAATGATGCCTTAATCCCTTCGATAAAAGGCTCTCGCAAGAGGGATTGTAAAGCGGCTTCCATACTGGGTAAATGAAAAGGAGTTCTCAAGCCTTGTTGAATGCGACTCCGCACGTAGCTTTCTTGCAATCGTTGCAATCCTTCAATCTTAATTTCTGCGATTCCTTCTACTACTTTGATGTTCGCAATCCCATTTAAGAGGGCTGTATCTTTGAGAATTAATGCACCCGTCGTAATATAACCGTTCTTTTTATAGATGAAAGTAATTCGTTCTGTTAAACACTCTAAATCCTCAAAAGTTAAATAATTTTGCTCGAATAGACGCACCTCTCGGGTAATTTCTTCCTCTAGGATCGTATATCCCCGAACGCTAATTGTTTCGATCCAAGCTCCATTTTCCCTTGCTGCTACATCTGAGACAGGTAAAGGACAATCGGGTATGATAATCCTGCCTGAGTCCACAATTGGTTCTTTGACGGTGTCCGGAGAGGTTTCTCCTTCGATAGGATCGCGAAGATTCTCGGAAGGGTTAGAACGCCCATCCGGAGCAAATTGAGCCAAAGTTTTCGGGGCAATTCCCACGATCGCGATCGCTACTAACCCGACCAAAAACCAATTTTGCACAAACTTAAAGAGCATAAGAGAAATCAGCGAAAAGTTACTGGACTAGCGAGAACATAAACTACTGATAATTTGGCCGCCGTCGATCAGGTCATAAATTCCATCGGCTTTTTGGCTGCGTAAAGATGAGCGGACAGAAGATTGAACGTTTTTTCCTTTGAAAAACGATATAGGAGTCGAGATCGGACGATCTGGAGTCGATGGGATGCCTTGGGGATGTAGAATATAGAGTCCCGTGTCATCATCTTTCGTTACGCAGCTATTTTCAGTAGAGGACTCTCGATCGCTTTCGTTGTCTAGCCGATCGATTTCAACATCTTCTGGGGGCGTAATTTCAGTCATGGGATTCCCGATCGCAGGCAAAGTAACTGGGAGAGTTGCGATCGCAATACGAGGACTCTCTTCCATTTGAGGAGAGCCAGAAATGGGTAAACTTTCAAGATTGACCTCTCCGGCAACACTTGCAATCGCGCTATCTGGGGATACGCTAAGAGATTCTGTCACAATATCGATATTTCCCTGTCCAACAATATTCGCGCCATCGCGAAGGATGATGCTTTTGGGAATATCGAGGCGAATATCGGCGATCGATTCTGCGCTCGGGTTTTTTGCCGCGATCGTGGAATTCTCAAGCAGGAGAATCAAGGCTTTGAAAGACATTTGCGGCTCTGTATTGCCAGATCGGGTATAACTGAGAACCTCACTTTTATTTTGAACGAAGATACGCTCGCTGGCATAAATTACGATCGCTCCTTGGGGAGTTTTTATAATTAGGCGAGAATTATCGAGGGTAACTTCTTCAGCATTAATCCCAATTTCCCCCCGACTTTCCTCATCAAAAACGCTCGCGACGATTTGACTCTCTTCGCTCACTTCGAGAGAATTGGCATTAATTTCAATCTCCCTCGCTAAGATTTCACTACCTGCTAAAATTTCGACAACAGGAGCAGCCAAAATAACGAAACTAGACTCGCGAAACACATTCAAGATCGCATTTTTCAATTGAATGCTGTCTTTGCTTTCAATGTCAATTCCTTTGAGTTCCTCTAAATCTAACGCTTCTAAATCATCTTCTCCGGCTACAACGATCTCTCCTTCAATGTGAATGTCTTGCATTGCGATTATCGAAATTGTATCGCTGGCAGAAATGACGCTATCAGAATGGTTGACAAGCATAATCTGAATACGATCGCCGTTAATATTGATTTTTTCACCGATAAGAGTAGTCGGTTTATCTAGGCGATCGCTAATCAGAACATCCCATCCAGAGATGTTGATATTGCCTCCTGCGATTATGTCCCCTTGCACGTCGATAAATGGCGCTTCAAGACTAATATCTCCCTCAACTGATAAATTGCCGCGACTGATAATAAAACTGTTGGGAGGCGCGTCTTGTAACCCCGGCTGGATATTGATTTGTATTAAAGAGTTGGGAGACGCGATCGCATTAGTTGCGATCGGCTTCAAGTTAAAAAGCTCTCCGGTAGTTGCAAAAAAAGAACCCGGAATGTTCAAGCTTGCATCCTTTCCGAAAAAGATACCATTAGGATTGGAAAAGTAAAGATCGGCAGCCCCTCCTACTTCGAGAAGTCCATTGATATAAGACCAATTTTCCCCCGTAACTCGACTAAAAATTTGGGTCACTCCCGCAGGATTTTCAAAATAAGCACTTTGTCCGAACAGGATGTTGAATTCCGCAAAACTGTGAAATAAACTATTATCCTGAATCGTTCCTCCTTGAATTGAGAAGTTCTCCCCATTTTGTTCTACTATCGTTCCCACACTGAAATCTGAGCTAATTGGAGGGACTGTCATCGCGACAGCCGATAGATTTGTTTTTGCCCCAAAGCAGCAGCACACAAGGCTTAGAGATAGTACGGACTTTTGTCCAAAACGTCTCAGTCCCAACGCAAAATTGCCAATCGCCATTAAATGAAGTCCTCTCTATTGCTGGTCGATTCTTGCTTTTTGTATTTTTCTCTCTTCAATGTAAAACATTAAAAGCACATCTAGCTTCAGCTTTATCGCTCAATTTTCCGATAAGTTCAGAAAAAAAATTGTACAATTTTGACAGTTTACAGATCCTAACACTGAAGAGAATAACAAATTTGAGTAAAAAATGCTCTCTTTCGTGTTTGCGATCGCTGCTGCTTGTATCTCAATCATTAATCTGATGCAAAAATCGCAAATACTTTCTCGTTTTCTGCTCATTCTCTTTCTCGGGAGCTTGACAATGGCGCTCAATTTAGGTCATTCACAATTCTTGTTCTCTGGAGTGTCAGCAAAAACTGCATTCAAAATCGAGAACAATGCGATCGCTGTTGCGGAGAGAAAATCACCCCGAGGAATTTTGGCAACAAAAGAACAAGCAGCACAAAAACAGTGCGAGGAAAGGGAAAATTGGGAAGGACAACTGCGGGATAGTCGAGAGACAGGACAATGGAGAACGGTTATTAATTTACTCGAGAGCGCAATTATCTGTTACCGAGACCGAGGAAACTGGCAAAAAGTCGGTCATCTTCAGCGAGAACAAGCTGACGCTTACAACCATCTCGGCCAATTCCCCACGGCGATCGCATTGTTGTGCAAATGGGAGGAAAATAAAGAAGATGGGGATAGATTGCCTTCTTGTACCGAGAATAGTTCCATCGCGATCGCTCGAGACTTTAACGATGTGATGGGAGAGGCGGCGGCTTGGGAATCTCTCGCAGAAATCTATCGACTCAATAGCAATTACAATCGGGCAATTAGTGGGTTAGCAAAAGCTAAGCAACTTTATCAGAGTCAATGTGAGGTCGAGAATTCAGAATGCGTATTGTTTCAGAACCTTTTCTTAATTGCGGGCAAAACTTACTCGGATCGAGGAGAACGTTACGAACAGAGATCGCAATCGGCTAAAAAGAGGAAAGCGGAAAGCTCTGTTGATAAATTTCGCCAACATGCCGATCGCGATCGCAATAAAGCCCTCGAAAAACTGACCCAAAGCGAGCAACTCGCATCTTTGCGCGAGGATACCGCCGGTCAAATCCAAGCCTTATTCGAAATTCTTCGTCTGGTCAGTCTCTCGTCCCTTGAAGAACCCCCCGAGGCGAGGTCGAAAATTCTAACACTTTTGCCTCAACTTCCCCCCTCAGAGCAAAAATTCGCCATTACCTTTGGTTTGGCTCGCTTAGCGGCTGAGCCGCCGGTATTAACCCCCTATGAGTGTCGCGATCGCTTGTTGGGACAAGAACAATCGCGAGAACTGCTCGCAGAAGCCGTCAATATTGCCCTATTCCTGAAAAACGATCGGTTGCAATCTTTTGCCCTTGGGGAATTAGGTCATATTGAGGAATGCGCGAAAAATTGGTCTCTTGCACTCGACTATACTAATCGCGCCAAACTCTTTGCTCAAGGCTTTGATGACAGTTTATATTTATGGCAATGGCAAGTCGGGCGAATTTATCAAGAGCAGGGAAATCGCGAAGATCGAGTGCGGAGAGCCTATAAAAGCGCGATCGCCTCCTTGGCCAAACTTCGTCATCGCATCGATCCCTATTCTCGAGACTGGCAATTTGATTTTCGCGATCGCATCGATCCCCTCTATCGCGAATATCTGCACTTGTTATTAAAAAACTTACCCTTAGAAGGAGAGGAGCGCCGCAAAATTTTCGCCTTAGTTCGCGAGAAATTGGAAGTTTTGCAAATTGCAGAATTAAAGGATTATTTGGGTCAAGAATACAGACTTTTCCAGCATCAAGACAAGATGATGGGGGAACTCATTCAAGAGCATACTGCCATCTTCTACTCGATTTTTTTCGAGAAAGACGTTGCGATCGCCGTGGAATTTCCCGATCGTTCCCTTGAGGTGAAATGGTTCAATACCAAGGATTTTCAGCAAAAAATTTTGGCTTTTCGCGAGGAAATTACCGCTTGGGACAATTTAGAAAAGCCAAAACATCTATCGGCGCAAACACTTTACAATTACATCATTGAACCTTTTGCCTCTCGGCTTCGGGAAGCTGAGATCGAGACCCTTGTTTTTATTCAAGATGGGATTTTAAATAATGTTCCCATGGCCGCACTCCACGACGGCGAAAAATTCTTAGTCGAAGATTATGCGATCGCCATGACTCCTGCACTCTTCCTCACCCAACCCCAAGGGGGAAATTTTCGTAATTTTGATATTCTGGCGTTTGGGTTAACCGAAGAAGCCGTGAACGGCCTAAAGGCAGTCAGGGAAGAATTAGAAGCAATTACGACCGAAGAGCGAAGATTTTTTGATACCGACTTCAGTGCCGATCGCTTGCAACAAGAACTCAATCGCCATTCCTATTCTATTCTTCACCTCGCCACTCACGCTCGATTCGGCACGGTTTCCGAGGATACTTTTCTGGTAACCGGAGCGATCGACCCCGATCGCCCACAGGACGGCCAAAAATTAACCCTCACTCGCTTGGAGAACATCTTTCAACAATTAAACCGCAAGAGGAAACTTCCCGAGTTACTGGTTCTCTCAGCCTGTCAAACCGCCACGGGAGACGATCGCTTTACCCTAGGATTGGGCGGAATTTCCCTGCGATCGGGTATTCCTACGACAGTCGCTTCCCTCTGGTCAATTCGCGACGAACAAACCAAGAAATTTGTTATCCGGTTTTACGAACATTTGAAACAGGATAAAAACCCGATTATTGCTTTGAAAGAAGCCCAGAGAGAAGAGATCGATCTTAAGATTCATCCCTCTCACTGGGCTGCTTTTATCGCCATTGGCAATTGGCTTTAATCATAAGAAATGGTGGAATTTTCGCGAGCATGACGGGCAATTTCCCGGATATCCTCCACCCATTTCAGGATGATTTCAGGGTCTTCCACCGATAATATTTGCGTTTCCTCCAAGCGAATCAGATCCTCGAGCAAATCTGCTCCCGCAACTCCCAATTTATTTTGCTCCCCTAATTGGAGAGCTTCGGCGATCGCTTCATACCACAACTCCGAGCGAGCATAGAGATTGACGCGATCGCGGCGATCGGTGGTATTCTGCAAATGCTTACTTAGGGACATTGGCATCTCGACAACTTGAAACTCAGAACTTTGCCAAGTTAGATCCGCCGGGTCATCGGCATCGCAAAAAAATAACGTGACTTGCCAAACATAACGCTTATTGAGCGAAAGGCCGGGTTCATTAGGAAGAATTGGTGTATGGGTGACAATTCCCCGCTCACTCACCGTCCATTCCTTTTCAGGTATGAATTGGCGGAGAGTGTTATCCTGCTGTTCCTCATACAAACGAAACCTAATCTGAGTAGGTTCGTAAATATCGACAAACCAAGAAAATTGCGGATGGGTCGATGCTGTGTTATTGAGATAGGAATGGGAAGCAAAAAGGACAATTTTCTTTTTGGGTTGTTCCTTTGGAAGCAAACACGTTCGCCCACCTCCAAATCCATCACCTCTCCTCGGTGTAGTGGAAGGTTCTGGACTGTCAGGACTATAGGTAGCAAGCGCTAAAGGAGAAAATAGCCAGAAGGCGACTAAAAGA
This sequence comes from Spirulina sp. LEGE 11439, assembly GCF_059821285.1. Classification (NCBI taxonomy): domain Bacteria; kingdom Bacillati; phylum Cyanobacteriota; class Cyanophyceae; order Spirulinales; family Spirulinaceae; genus Spirulina; species Spirulina sp. LEGE 11439. Next base: position 80,913 of record NZ_JCAMRX010000022.1, on the reverse strand, counting down.
AACGCTGAAATTGATGTTTGCTGGAAAATAGAGAAGTAATTCCCTAAGAAGTCAATCTTTTTCATAGGAAGTGAACTGATTTTGTCTCTTGGAAATTTTGAGAATTCGTCCGAGAGATGCAAGCCCTAAAATTCTTTTTTCTAATCGCCAGTATAGCTCACAATCTGTTCCAGAGGGTGAGATAATTCGCTTAAAATGACTGCCTGTTTTGCGGGCAATCTCTCTTATTTGTCGTGTACCTTTGCCGTCAACCCTTGTCTTACAAGGTTTTCCATTGTCTCGCACAAGAATCTTGTAAAAACTACCTTCTTTTTTGCAGATAACTGTCAAGCGAGTTGCATTTTTTGCGTGCTTGCCAACATTACATAATGCTTCTTCGAGAAATTGACAAATTTTACGTTTATTTTCAAACCCGAGTTCGATCGCTTCGATCGCCTCGAATTGAGGAATTTTCACCTTCAGGGTTTTAAAATTGGGAAAATCCCGCGTGATGGTTTCTCGATAGACTTCGGCTAAAACTTCGTGAAGCGGGTGATTGAGATTGATTTGCACTCCATTCCCCAACAGGAAAACTTCATTAGCATTGAGTGCTGCTCGAGATAATTTTTTATCTAACTCGCGGATTTTGCGATCGACTCCCTTGAGTTCTTGAATTAATTCTTCTTTGTTTAACGCATCATTGCGAACGTTAGTCACAAGAATATGCAGACTTTGTAAAGGACCATTATGAATCTGGTTGAAGGTATGATCGATAGCATTTTTACGCTCTCGGCTCAATGCTTGTTCTTGTTCAATTGTATATTGGAGGTGTTGAAAGTAGCGATCGGAAACAGTAATGGTGACAACAACACTCATTGTTGTTAAAAGAATCGGCAGAATTGGAACCCACCAGCCCCAAAGCAGTAAAAGATAACCAGAACTCAAGAAAATGAGCGTAAAAAAGCCAATTTCTGCAATCTTTTGTAATGATGATTTCATAGATAGAGATAAGCTAATCATCACAGCACTCCAACCCAAAATCCATAAATATTCTCCTGTTTCCGACCAGCCTTTTATCATTGGTCGCCCATCTAAAACGGTACTAATTATTTGACTAACTGCATGAGCATGATATTCTACGCCGTGAATTTTACCCGGTGGGTTTAAATTAGCGATCGCAACGGTATCGACATAATCTTTCGCACTGGCGGCTGTCATACCAATAATAACAATGCGATCGCGAATCCATTTGGGATCGAAATTTCCGGTTTTAATATCTTGAAAGGAAAGAAAATTAAAGCGTTCTTGTTCTTTAACACTACGAAAATTAAGTAATGTTTGCACGTCAGATTTGTAAAAATTATTGATATTGATATAGCTCCCAGAGTCTTTGTTAAGTCGTGATATTTCCGTTTGTCCAAAGCGAAATGCGTATCTATCTTTCTGACCGTTTGTTAGCTCAAATCCTTCTTCAGCTAAATATTTTTCTGCTAACCGAAAAGAAAAGGAAAAAACAAATTCATTTTCATTTGTTCCGGGTCTGTGCATCCCTAATAAACTGCGCCTGATATAACCATCTGTATCGGATAGAGTATCTGAAAAACCAATTTGTTCGGGAGGTAAGACTGGAGGCGTGTTAATTGTAGGTTCTAGTGCTTTTTCAATAGCGATGAGATTGGGTGTTTCTTGAAAAGTTGCTTGTAATTCTTCATGACCCGGTTCAACAGGAAGATCGCGGACAATATCGAGACCGATCGCACGCGGTTCATATTTGTTTAATTTTCTGAGAAGCTCTGCTAAATCGCGATCGGGAATGGGATAATCGCCAATTTCGCGAATATCTTCTTCATCAATCCCAATAATCGTAATGCGTTCGTCGATCGCTTCAGCAGGTCGCCATTGCAGAAAGCGATCGAATAAAAACAACTCTAAAAACTGTAGAGATCCGCTCAAACGCGCAAGACAAATGATCGCAACGAGTACAGCTTCTGGTACAATGGTTAATAGTGCCAGCTTTTGCCATTCTGTGCGAGAAAAAAATTTCTTCATGGTCTTTTGTCCGATCTGTAGGTATGGAATGAAAAACGAGGTCGAAAACCTCGCTATCGGGGAAAATACATCCACCAAAAACTATATTTACAATGGGATTTCCCATCGCAAGGTTTTTTAAATTGCGTCAAAACAATTCGTAACAGGTCGAGAGACAGTGAATTCGATTCACCGTCCCCCAACCTCAATCAATCAATCCTTCTTTTCTGGCACGATTGCCCGTGAGGAGGCGTAGGTTTTTCCCTTGTTCTCGATTATCTTCAGGATAAATATCCAAAACATCATAAATTTTTGTCCAGTAATGCCGCACCGTGCGATCGGCGACATTCATTTTGTTCGCGATCGCTTTATCTTTCAATCCTTCTCTAAAGGCTAAATCGAGAACTTCCAGCCATTCGGGTTTAACTTCTAAGCCTCTTTGAGCGCCGCGAATTTCTTTAGTATGGGTAAATCCTTCTAAAGCTCCATTGACTCGCGCTAAGAGATTTTCATCGGATTTACGAGCAACAGCAAAGCCTCCTTCGTGATTATCAATATTATCTTTAATGCGGATTAATTTATGAACGGCACTGCTTAAAATCACCAAGTTAAGTTTGGGATCGTTTTTCATCAGCGTTTGCAAGAGTTGAATTCCTGTTTCAAATTCTGCCTCTTTTCCTATGGTATCGGGAATCGAAAGGTCGAGAATCACCAAATTGAATTTTTCACAATTGATTCTTTCGAGGGCTTCTCGGGCAGTTTTTGCCGTTAACGCGATCGCATTGGGATACTCTTTCTGAAGTGCATTGAGCGTGCCATCTAAAACGAGGCGGTGATCGTCAACGATCAAGAATTTGTACTGTTTCTCTTGCGTCATGGTCATATCCTCCAATTTGATAACCGAAACTTACAGATTAAAGAAAAAATATCTTCTTTAATCGATCCTTTCTTATCATAGAAGCGCGATCGCTTCGATGGAACTATCTTTATCTGTCTGACTTGTTGGTGAATGATGCGATCGCTTTGGCAGAAAAGTGCAACTCAGTTAACAGTCACCAGTTAACAGTTAACAGTCACCAGTCACCAGTTAACAGCGATGCACTGAGCCTACCGAAAAGTCACCAGTTATTAGTTATTGAGAAAGGGACGCAGAGGGGTATGATGAGGATGTTTTACCGACCCGGACGAGCAGGATATGGTGACGACAGACGCAAAAAGCCCCGCAACAACTTCGCTGGATTTTGATTTGGCGGGCTATCTCAAAGAACAGAAAATCCGCGTAGAAACCGCTCTCGATCGCGCTGTCCCTCCCAGTGCCGAATTTGCCAAAATTTACGAAGCCATGCGCTATTCCTTGTTAGCCGGAGGAAAGCGCTTGCGCCCGATTCTCTGTTTGGCAACTTGCGAAATGCTGGGAGGGACGATTGATATTGCCCTACCGACTGCTTGCGCCTTGGAAATGATTCACACCATGTCCCTCATTCACGACGATCTGCCGGCAATGGATAATGACGATTATCGTCGAGGCAAATTAACCAACCACAAGGTGTACGGAGAAGATATTGCGATTTTAGCGGGGGATGGGTTGCTCTCCTACTCTTTCGAGCATATCGCCGCCAAAACCCCCGAAGTGCCGCCGCAACGAGTCTTACAGGTTATTGCGTATTTAGCTAAGGCTTCCGGGTCAACGGGAATTGTTGGCGGTCAAGTCATGGATTTAGAATCGGAAGGAAAACCGGATATTTCCCTGCAACAGTTAGAATTTATTCACGTTCATAAAACTGGGGCGTTACTGGCTGCTTGCGTGGTTTGCGGGGCAATGTTGGCAGGAGCGACAGAAGAGGATGTACAGAAGTTAACCAAATACGCACAGAATATTGGTTTGGCGTTTCAGATTATCGACGACATTTTAGATATTACGGCGACGCGAGAAGAGTTGGGGAAAACCGCCGGGAAAGATGTGGCCGCGCAAAAGGCAACTTATCCGAGTTTGTTGGGACTCGAAGCCTCTCAAGACAAAGCCAACCAATTAATTGACGAAGCGATCGCGCAACTGAGGGATTATGGCAGGAAAGCCGAACCTTTACGCGCTTTGGCTGGCTTTATTACCGCACGCAAAAATTAGTAATCGCAGAAACACTTAACACACAACCATGCAGCATTTTGGGGATCTTTTCGGCAATCATGTTTTACTGATCGCGATCGCGGCTTGTTTTCTCGCTCAAGCCTTAAAATTCGCGATCGGTTTGGTTCGCGAGGGGGAATTTAATTTACATTGGTTATTCAGTACCGGGGGAATGCCGAGCGCTCATTCTGCTTTGGTGACGGCTTTGGCGACAGGAGTGGGACAAACGAAAGGCTGGGGAAGTTCAGAATTTGCGATCGCCTGTCTATTTGCCGTGATTGTCATGTACGATGCGGCGGGAGTCCGTCAAGCCGTGGGGAAACAAGCCAAGATCCTCAATCAAATTCTTGATGATATGTTCCAAGACGGAAAAGAACTCAATGAAGATCGCCTAAAGGAACTTTTAGGACATACCCCTTTTCAAGTTTTGATGGGTTTAGCTTTGGGAATTAGTACCTCTCTGGTCGCAGAATGGATGATGGGGAGCGGATAACGACAACGGGTACATATTTTTGTTAGCTTGAGATTAGGGGTTGCATTACCCAGCACGAGATGAGAGAAAAATTTCTCAAGAAAAATTTCTCAATCCTAGTCGCTGGTTGTTCTTGGGTTTATCGACTAAAGTGGAGTTTTTTCAACATTTCACTGTTATCTTGCTACAAGTTCCGTTTGGTATGGTCATTAATATTTCCGCCCTCATTGATGCTTACACTCAAGGCTTCTTTCTCATGGCTGATGATAATGGAGAATTAGGGTGGTATTCCAGCAACCAACGCGCCCTCATTCCTCTCGACAATCGCTTTCATTGCCCTAAGTCTTTGCGTCCAGTCCTCAATCAAAATATCTTTTCTGTGGCGATCGATCGCGATTTTCGCGCCGTGTGCGAAGGCTGTGCCGATCGCGAGACTACATGGATTTCCGATCAACTCAAGGAAGTCTATTGGGAATTGCACATCGCCGGACGCGCTCATAGTTTTGAGACGTGGTTGGGTGACGAATTAGCCGGGGGAATTTTGGGGATTGTCATTCAAGGGGCATTTATTGGCGAGTCGATGTTTTATCGCATTCCCAATGGGTCAAAGGTAGCGATGGTGAAACTGGTAGAGCATTTGCGATCGCGCAAGTTTGTTCTCTTTGACGCACAATTGCAAAATCCCCATTTAGCTCGCTTTGGAGCATACGAGGTGAGTAGTACCGAGTATAATGCCCTTTTTAGTAAAGCGATCGCTCAAAGTTGTCGGTTTGATTAAAACAGAGAAGGGGGAGGACGGAAAATTTTCCCGAGTATCTATACTCATGACTCGGCGATCGCAGGGAAACAATTGTTAAACTCTCAGAGATAGGTATTTTTAGCAGAGAACGATGAAACGTCGAAAATCTTCTTACAACCGCAGGGACGAGCGTTACGACGATCGCAGAAATGACCGGGAATACGATCGCTATTCTTCGGACCCATTAGGAGACCGCGAGAGCAAGGGGCGATCGCCGTTAGGTGGGTTTAACTTACCCTTTAATGTCAATTATCCGATCTTGGCGGTCATGGGAGCCGTATTTATTGGGGGAGTTGCTTTGGGTATGGGTCTAAGTCTCAACCCGAGCGATAATATTGTCAATGTTGCCTCGCGAGATGTCATCGATCGCCGCTCTCCCAGTCCGGAAATTTGCCTCAAGTTTGGCGCGAGTGCAGTGGTTACGGATATGCGCGTCTTTATGACCCTCAACCCTTTTAATGTTTATGTCACCCAACCCATCATGCAGCCCGGATGCGTCTTACGGACGAATAACTGGGCGATTCTCGAACAAGCGAGATTAGTTGATGGCGATCAAGTGAGCGATTGCAAGCGACGCATGAATACTTTTGGTTATACAGGCAGTTTGGAAGGATCGCCAAAAATCAATTGCGTTTATCAAAATGATGCGGCTGGCAATCTTTTCCTCAACCCTAAAGGCAGAACCGAAATTAATGCCCCGAAAGAATCAGAAAACTTTTAATCAGTGAACAGTTATCAGTTAATAATAATCAACAACAAATAACTCATGTATAGTCTATTTGGCTATGGCAATATGATTGCCGATCGCCATCGCATGAATGCCTATGTTAAAGCGTTGGAAAATTGTGTTAAACCGGGGGCGATTGTGTTGGATATTGGCACGGGAACGGGGATTTGTGCCATTTTAGCCTGTCAATTGGGGGCAGAGCGCATTTATGCGATCGAAGCTAATTCCGCGATCGCCGTGGCCAAATTAGCAGCGAAGGATAATGGGTGTGAAGATAAAATTGAGTTTATCCAAGCCCTGTCCACCGATATCAATTTACCCGAACAAGTTGATATTATCGTGTCCGATCTACACGGGATTTTACCCTTTTTTCAACAGCACATTCCGACGATTATTGATGCGCGATCGCGTTTTTTAAAGGCAGGAGGAATCATGATTCCTTTGTGCGATCGCTTATGGGGAACTCTCGTTCATGCCCCGGAATTATATCGCACTTATTCTTCACCGTGGCAAGATTTTCCCTATCATATTAATTTAGAAAGCGCTCGCCGTTTTTTGCTGCACTCTTGGCAAAAATGCACGATCTCATCACAACAATGCTTAGCCAAACCACAATTATTAGCAATCTTAAATTATCCCAAAATTTCTACAACAAACCTCAAAGTAACGCTAGAATGGCAAGCAGAGAAAAAAGGATTGGTTCACGGACTTTGTTTCTGGTTTGATTCGATATTAGTAGAAAATATAACAGAAAGTATTGAATTTTCTAACGCCCCCGATCGACCCGATCTCATTTATGGTAAAGCCTTTTTGCCGTGGCTCGAACCTGTAGCGATCGCACCAGACGATCTGATAACTTGCGAGATCAAAGCGAATTTAATTGGCGAAGAATACATCTGGCAATGGAACTGCAAAGTTTTAACAAAAGGGAAAATCAAAGCAGATTTTAAACAATCAACTTTTAATGCACAACTGATTAATCCAAAGACAATAGAGCGGCGATTGCCAGATTATATCCCCCAATTAAACGAAGAAGGAAAAATCGTTCATTTCATTCTCAGTGCAATTGAAAAAAATAATAACTTAGAAACGATTGCTCGCCAATGTGCTAGAATGTTCCCTCATCGCTTTTCTACTTGGAAGAGTGCCTTAAATCAAGTCAGAGAAACGATAGATAATTATAGCTTATAGCGTTAATTGTTAACAAATAATCCTAAGATTCTTTGCTTTATTTTTATTCTTTTTCTATTGACAATTAAGAATTATTTATTGGATAATAATTGACTAGATACTTGAGTATTGCTCCCTTAATCACTGTTGCATTAATTTATGAGTTATTTTCCCGATCTCTCCTCATTAGTTTCTCGTCGAACTGCTCTAAAAATCTTAGGGGTGAGTGCTGTCGGTGCGGGGTTGGGCTATTCGCGCTTTCGTAAGCCAGAACCCACCATTTACCAACCCGATCGCCTCGATCTTCCCCGACATATCGAGGGGCAAAAAACGGTCTGTGTTGTCGGTGGCGGATTGGCAGGTTTAGCCTGCGCTTACGAACTGACAAAACGCGGCTTTGCAGTGACTCTATTAGAAAAATCTCCTCAATTGGGCGGAAAAATTGCCAGTTGGAAAATTCGCGTCGGGGAAGATGAATTTATGATGGAACATGGCTTTCATGGCTTTTTTCCTCAATATTATAATTTGAAAAATATTGTCGAAGAATTAGCCATTGAAAAGCACTTTCAATCCTTGGAATTTTATTCAGTTCTCTTTCGCGATGGAGAATATCAGCCGGAAGTTTTTCGCCCCAGTCATTCAGCCTTTCCGTGGAATATTGTCGATTTAGCGATCGCTTCTCCCAACCGCTTTCAATGGGGAATTAATCTGATTAATCTCAAACACTTACAAGTCTTTCGGGCAATTACGGGATTTCGCATTCCGCAAACCTTTAAAAATTATGATACTCTCAGCGTTGCCGACTGGGTAAAAGAAGATTTTCCCCAAGGATTATACGATTTATATTTCCTCCCTTTTGCTAAATCCAGTTTAAATGCCCCCGATCGCCTCAGCGTGGGAGAATTATTACAGTTTTTTCACTTCTATTTCTTTGGCAACCCGGAAGGTTTAGCTTTTAATGGTACGCGGGATGATATGGGAACGAGTTTAGTGCAACCTATTGCTCAATTTATTATTAATAATGGCGGCAAAATTGTTACGGAAGCAACGGTGAAAGAGATTCAATGTCAAGCGGGAAAAATCGATTCTCTTCTCTATCAACAGGGAAATTTACAAACCGATGTTCCATTTTGGGTCGATCGCAATGAATTATTGGCAGATGGAGAATATTATGGGGCTGGCGATCGCATTTATTTAGCCGCAAATGCAACAGAAGCCTTATCCCTCACCTGCACTCACCAAGGGTGTAGCGTCCGCAAACAAGCTGAAGGCGGCTTTATTTGCCCGTGTCACGGTGCTACATACGATGCAGAAGGAAAAGTCCTCACTGGACCCGCACAACGGGATTTAGCCGCTTTTAAGATTATTCAACGTCAAGGCGATCGCGTGCAGTTGGTGGCAGAAAATCCCCTCGCGACAGAGGAAGAAATGGCGATCGCGGCAGACTATTATGTTATGGCGGCAGATGTTCCCGGAACAAAACATTTGTTCGATCTGATGCGAGGAGATATGAATGCAGACATCCACGATAAGGTGCAGCAATTAGCCGTTTCCGATCCTTTTGCGGTGGGACGGTTTTGGTTAGATCGAGATTTTGTCTGGGAACAGAGTAATTTTACTTCCCTATCCGGTTACGATTTAACCGATAGCATCACGCTTTATCATCGTATTCAAACGCAGTTTATCGAATGGTCTCAACGGACGGGATATAGTGTAGTAGAGTTGCACGCTTACTGTTATAAAGAGAAAGAATTTCCCACCCAAAACGCATTATTGGCAACCTTTGAAAAAGAACTCTGGGAAATCGTCCCCGAATTGCAAGGGGCAACGATTTTGCATAAAGAGTTAGTCAATCAGAAAAACTTCTCCGGCTACCCTCCGAATAGTTATCGCGATCGCCCCCAAACTAAAACAGAGATTGAGAATCTCATGTTTGCTGGAGATTGGGTAAAAATGCCCTTTCCTTGCGGTTTAATGGAACGAGCAGTGAGCAGTGGCTTATTAGCAGCCAATGAGATTTTACACGAGGAAGGGTTGCAACGGCGATCGCTGTACTCGGTGAACCCAGAAGGTTTATTGAAGATTTGAATGGGTTATTAGCTGATAACTGAAAAGTGCGATCGCACCCTGAATCTTGATTGGATCGCACCTTGAGGACTAGGAAAAATCGACGCGAGGAAGAGGTTCTACGAGTACAATCATGTTATCCAAGTAGCCGATAACGCGGACGATTTCTCCTTCTGGGATAGTAACATTCAATTCGCATCGCGCCCGCCACCAAGTCGCACGATAATGCACCTGTCCGATTTGATGCGGTGCAATTTCTTGAGTAACGTTAGCCTCGTTATCAAGAGGTTGGGTTAATTTCACTTTGGGAAAAAAACGATTGTTTCCAAGCGGATTGTTTTTGCTGAAATCGTTTTTGCCGAAAATGTCCCAAAGTTGGAAGATTGCTAAAAACACGGTCATTCCCTCCAAGTCTAGCAACAGAGTGAGATAAAGCTCTCCTTAATATTCTCTCTGGAGTTATTTTGCTTTTTTATGCACTTTTCTGTAAATTATAGCGATTTCAGCCTCTGTTATTGTCAAGAATTGCGATCGTTTGCTGGAATAATGGGGATTTTTCAGGATATATGAGTGGATGTAAAGTAATGTTATCAACGCATCAACGAGTTTCATATTGAATTCGCAAAACGCTCTCTTTTTCCAAAAAGATTGAAAATCACATTGGTACTCTTTAGCTTTTTGTCTATTATAACAACTCATTCCGAGCGGTTGGGGTGACTGTTGGTTAGGTAACTCCGAGGGAAAATCTTTGGGTTTGGTACTCTTTTGCTTAAAAAACCAACCAATTAAATATTTTTGTTGCTGATAATTGCCAATTTGGCAAACTGTCAAGAACGGGTACAATATCGTCACCAGATTTGATGACGGGTAAGCGATCGCCTTGAAAAACCATCACGGATCGATCTTCAGGATCGACCAGCCATCCTAACTGAGAACCGTTTTGCAAGCAAAATAAAATTTTCTCGATAACTTGGTTTGCCGATTGTGCGGGTGATAATATTTCGATCGTCCAATCGGGATGAATGGTAAAGCGATCGCCATTTCCTAATGCTTCGGGTTGGGAAATTCCGAGAGAAAGTTCTTGGGGGTGGAATATGAGTTGTTGGATGAGAATGGCAATGGGGTGTTGATTAATGGTCAGGTTCTGGGGCGATTTAATGATAATTTCTATGTTTATCGTTGGATTGATGCGGTGGGGGCGACTGAGGCTTTTAAGGAACAGGGTGCGATCGACCAAATGAACGAAACAATTTTGTTTTGCAGTGCAGCATCCATAGAGACTCAAGAGTAATGAGTAAAACGAGAAAGGAAGAAGAAAAGAATATTTTTATCTTTTCTCCTTTCCTTATTTCTAACAATTAAAAATGACCGAACAGAAAAGTTCTGGTCATTATTCATTAAAATGACTGATAATTGCCTTAGCAAACTCAGAACACTTCAACGGTGGATCGATTTTCGGCTCCATTAAGCGTGCCAGATCGTATGTTACCTGACCATTAGCGATCGCGGCTCCCAATCCTTTTTTAACCAGATCCGCCGCTTCTTGCCAGCCTATAAATTCCAACATCATGACCCCCGAGAGAATAACCGATCCCGGATTAATGCGATCCAGTCCCGCGTGTTTCGGTGCCGTGCCGTGAGTCGCCTCAAAAATGGCACAATTGTCGCCAATATTGGCACCGGGACCCATTCCCAACCCGCCGACGATCGCTGCCGCCGCATCGGAAAGATAGTCCCCGTTTAAATTCATCGTCGCCAAAATTGAATACTCATCGGGACGGGTCTGAATTTGTTGGAAAATACTATCAGCGATGCGATCGTTCACCATTATCTTTTCTTTCCATTTGCCTTCCCCGTGACTGTCCCAAATTTCGTTAAGAACTGTCTCGATTTCTTGACAAATTTCCTGTTGTTTCTCCGGCGTGAGGGCATCGTAACCCGGATCCACCATGCGAGCATTATCCTCAATAGAAAGCTCCGGATTCTTCTCCTTATTGCCGAGAATCCACGATTCCCGTTCGATAATACACTCCGCGCGAAACTCCTCTTTCACCAACTCGTAACCCCAATCCCGAAACGCCCCCTCGGTGTACTTCATAATATTCCCCTTATGCACCAAAGTGACTTGCTGTTTGTCCTTGGGGAGGCGCAAGGCATTAGCGATCGCGCGGCGGATCAACCGTTGGGAACCCGTTTTGCTAATGGGTTTAATCCCAATCCCCGAGTCGAGGCGAATTTGCTTTTTCCCATGTTCCGGGGTGGCGGGAATTAACTCCTCGTTCAAATATTTAATGACTTTTTGCGCCATTTCCGTCCCTTCTCGCCATTCAATCCCCAAATAAATATCTTCCGTGTTCTCCCGATAAACGATGATATCCAGCTTTTCCGGGGTTTTGTGGGGGGAAGGCGTTCCCGCATAATAGCGACAGGGACGCACACAGGCATAAAGATCGTTAATTTGCCGTAACGCCACATTCAGGGAACGGATACCGCCACCGATCGGGGTTGTTAGCGGTCCCTTAATCGCAATCCCATATTCTGCGATCGCCTTTAAAGTATCTTCCGGCAAATATTGAAACGTCCCGTATTGCTCGCAGGCTTCATCTCCCGCATAAATTTTGAACCAATGCACTTGCCGTTTTTCCCCGTAGGCCTTAGCAATGGCAGCATCGAGAACCATTTGCGTCGCCGGCCAGATGTCAACTCCCGTTCCATCCCCCCGAATAAAGGGGATAATGGGATCGTCGGGAACGATCGGCTTGCCATCCTCAAAGGTAATGCGAGAACCAACAGAAGGGGGAGTGATTTTTTCGTACATAACCCTCGGAACTGATAAATTGATTTTTGCTAGGCTAACAGATATTGTTCCCGAACATTGATTTCTGAAGACTGTATTTTGATTTGCAACGTCGCGAGTCCCCGAGGAGTAAAAAAGAAGCAGATAAACGCCTCGGTAATCGATTTTGCCTTTTATCTCTTCTCCATCGTTCATTGCTCATTGAAATAGCGATCGGTTCTGGGATTGCAAGTTTTGTGAATTTGTCCGTTTTGCAGACACATAAAAAGGGCGCTTGACGGCTTTTTGTATTGCTTTTTCGACAGCGTTATTGTCCGAGCCGAATAAAATCATCCATGTTTCCCCCGGAAGGGTTAGAGAATCGGTAAAACGTCGAAAAAATACCTCATTGTTCGCTTCTTTCCCTTGTACTGCTGGTTTGCGGCGAATGGCCAAAACATAAAAGGCATTTTTAGGGAGATGTTTGACGACCTTTTGGACAAAATAAGCGACCTCAACCTCCCGATGGCAGGCTATTTGCTGCCGGAGCGATCGCGCTTCTTCTACCGATAAACCGTGAGGTTTGAAGCGATCTCTTGGCGTAACCTCACTCCGTTCTTTTTGTGCGGCAACCAACTCGGGATAAGCTGAAGTCAAATCTTGAGAATATTTTTTAGCTTGTTGGCGATATTGTTCGGCCTCTCGAAATCGCCCCTGTTGCTGCAAAAAACTCACAATTAATCGACATCCCGATAGCATCGTACTCTCATCCTCGCTAATGGCTTTGCGAATATGACCGATTCCGCGATCGTCTCCTGCCTCGAGCAACAGTTGTCCCCAATACAGATTTGCACCGACGTGGCGATCGTCTGCGGTTAAAATTTCTGTCAATAAGGGTTTAATTTCATCCATACCGTCGAGTTTTACCTTCAAACAAACCCGCGTCCAAGTTTCATCTGGCGTTAATGTCACGGTTTCTGCTCGATGTTCCAATTGAGCCAACTCAATGCGATATTCCCGCATATCGAAATAGTGTTGATTCCAGCGAGCATGTACCGACGTGCGCCATTCCGCCGCCAAAGCCGAAGTCAGTTGCGGGAGTTCTTGCTGTAGATATTCCTCTGCTGCCGATCGCTCTCCGGGATGAGGCAGGGCAGGCAGGGGTCGAGTTGGATAGCGCAAGGCTTTGAGACGATCTTGAAGACAAGGATGGGTATCTGCGCGATCGGTCTGCTGCGCCAGTGCCAAACTTAACCATTCTCGTTCCTTCTCCGGGTTGGATTCTGCGGTTAGGTCTCGGAGAACTTCACCAAAAGAAGTTGTTGGGGGATCGCGTAAATCTTGAGCCTGACGATAAATTTTCGACCATGCTTCCTCAAACTTTTGTGCCTTCACTTCAATGTCTATTAATGCTTCGGCTGCTATCTGAGAACCCGCAATTTGCTTCGCACAGCGATCGGCTTCATACTCGTCGGCACGAGCCAAAACGAAAGAATAAGCGCTAAAAAAAGGCACGTACCACTCTAAAAATTTCTCAAATAAGAAGATTGCCCAATGTTGTTCGTCTTCCTCCACCCGATTTAAAATCCTGACCCAAATTTGACGCTGATGGTAAATCCAGCCGGCAAAAGCGCTGTGATTGCCGGATAAATGACCGAATTCATGAGCGAGGACGGCGCGAAAGCGATTGGGAGAAAGTGCCTGCATTAAAGGTAAACCAATCAGAAGATAATTTTTCTGCCACCCCAAGATTCCCAAGCGAGAAATTTGCATTATCCCGGCATTTAAACCTCTCGTGAGAATAACATGATGACAGCGCGGTGCCTTGAGTTTTTTAGTGAGGATATCGAGATGGCGGAACAGCAGGGGAAAACGCTTGCGATTGAGATAAACTCCATTGGGAAGAGACATGGGAATCCAAAGCGATCGCGCAATAATGCCAATAATTCCGATTGAGATAATGCCCACACCCCAATTGAATTGCTGGCTATACATCACCATCAGAATGAGGAGAGCAAAAGCTGCGTTCAGAAATGCGATCGCGACGAAAATATAGATATAGCCCAACATTGCCAGTAGTCCCACTTGTAACTTATACAAGCTTGGATTACGGCGAGCCTTGATTTCCAGTTGCTTCACTAGCGCGTTACATTGTTCCTCTGTCACGCCCTATCCTCCTATTGGTACTTTTTTGAGTATAAATCTACAAATAGGGAATTATTTATTAAAAAATCTGTACTTTTTTGGATACCTTATCTCTACGAAAGATAGGGAAAACCGGATTTGATATGAACTCTCGGTTCATCGCCGCGAATAAAGGGGATAATCGGATTGTCGGGAACGATCGACTTGCCATCCTCAAAGGTAATGCGAGAACCAACAGAAGGGGGAGTGATTTTTTCGTATATAGCCCTCGGAACTGATAAATTGATTTTTGCTAGGCTAACAGATATTTATCCCGAACTTTGATTTCTGAAGGCTGTATTTCGATTTAGAGACGCAAGAGTCCCCGAGGAGCAAAAAGAGGAATGCAACGAATTTTAATCGTCGATGACGATCGCAATATCCGCGAAAATCTACAAGAAATTCTCGAAGAGGCAGGCTATCAAGTCGATAGCGCCAGTTCCGGCCAAGCCGGGTTGGAGGCCTTTGCCAAAAATCCCCCCGATGCCGTCATTTCTGATGTCATGATGCCGGGGATGAATGGCTTGGAGTTTTGTCGCACCTTACGAGGAAGTACCTCGGGACAACTCGTTCCCTTTATTTTTCTCTCGGGTAAAGGCGAACTCGAAGACCGCATCAAAGGCCATGAAATGGGGGCGGATGACTACATCTCCAAACCTTTCGTCATGCGAGAACTCCTCGCCAAACTCGAGGCGCAACTGGAGCGATCGCGCCGCATTCACGTGGAAATCGTCCGCATGATGCAGCAAATGTCATCCTTGCCGACAGCACAAACTCAAGCTAGCGAAGCACCCCCCGAAATAAAACCCCCCGAACCTCTGCCCCTGACTCCTGCTGAAGAACGAGTCTTCTGGGAGACGATCCAAGGGTTTACCAACAAGCAAATTAGCGATCGCCTGTTTATTTCTCCGCGCACGGTACAAAGTCATCTGAGCAACATTCTCGGAAAATTACAACTCGACAACCGCGCCCAACTCGTTCGCTTTGCCTACGAACAAGGCTACCAAGCCCCCCAAGGTAAAGATTAACAATTCGTAATTTGCCATCAATGGGAATTTATCAACTCGAACAATTACAGCAAGAAATTGGGGTGCATCCGGAAAAATGGCGACCTCTCGTTTTTACGAATGGGTGTTTTGATTTGCTGCACGCGGGTCACGTTCGTTATTTGCAAAGGGCGAAAACCTTGGGAAAATCCCTTGTGGTGGGTTTAAATAGCGATGCTTCCGTCAGCCAACTCAAGCCCCAGCAACCCGGTTTTCCCTCTCGTCCGCTCATCCCCCAAAACCAACGCGCCGAAGTCCTCGCCGCCCTCAAAGCGGTCGATGGAGTCGTCATCTTTCCGCAACAAACAGCAACCACGCTCATTGAAACCCTCAGACCGGATATTTATGTTAAAGGGGGAGACTACACCCCCGAAACCTTGCCAGAATATCCCGATGTGATGGCCTATGGGGGGCATATTGAATTAGTGAACGTAGAAGTTCCGGCTTCAACAACGGCAATTGTGCGGCGAATTTTGCAGGGGACTCGGGAAGAATAATTGATAATTGGTCGTGAATAATTGATAATTGTTCCTTGATAATTGTTTATTGTTCCTTGAAATGACTGCATCCAGCCTTCCTCCCGAAATCGAACTACTCCGTCAACAGTTAGAGTCGGGGGTTTTAAAAAAACAATTATCGGTTATTCCTCAACTGGCTAGTGCAGGGGATGCGGGTTGGGATATCTTAAAAAACTTTTTGCAGGCAGGTCGAGGACAAGACCCGACACCGGCGATCGGTAGTGCTTATCTCGCTCTTTCCCGCACTGACACACCAGAGATTATTGCTTTTTTGCAAACTCACTTTCCCGAGGGGGTTGTTTCTCTTCAATCCGAGCGCGGGATTGATTATCAAACGCTACAAGAACACCTGATCGCACAAGATTTTCAGCAGAGCGATCGCCTTACCCTCGAAAAGCTCTGCGAATTGGCGGGAGACAAGGCGATAAATCGACAATGGCTCTATTTTTCCGAGGTCGAGCGCTTCCCCGTGACAGATTTACAAACCATCAATACCCTCTGGCTGACCTATTCGGAAGAAAAATTTGGTTTTTCGGTACAACGCGAATTGTGGTTGGCACAGGGTAAGAATTTTAATAAACTCTGGGATAAAATTGGCTGGAAAAAGGGCAATAATTGGACTCGCTACCCCAATGAGTTTGTCTGGGATTTGAACGCCCCGAGGGGTCATTTACCCCTATCCAATCAATTGCGAGGGGTGCAGCCTTTTGCCTCCTTATTGTCCCATCCCGCTTGGACTTAGCGATCGCTTCGCATCCGCAAATCAGGGCGATTTCTTGCGCTTCAACTCTCAGACAAAGCACAATTGTTCCGCTCTCATTTTTCTTTCCTGATAGTATTAAGATTTCTGTGAAGATCGCCCGATCGCTGCATTTTTCCGGAGCGATCGGCTATAAATTATAAATAGCGACTCATCTCACTTTGTTTTCGGGTGTTTATGACTACCAATCGCCATCGCACTTCTAGCCTCAATTACCAAATTGGAGGATTATTTCTCGCAATTTTCCTGTGTTTTGTTCCCATCTGCGCTCGAGGACAAAATCTCTCCTTAAAACCAGAAGGAGAAAAGCGAGAAAGTTTACCACACTTGCATAAACCACCAGAATCCTTACTCAGTCAAAACGAGGAAATCTCAGAACCATTTCAACCCATCCATCGCCAACCCGGCGATCGCCAACCCTTTCAGCCAGAAATCCTCCCGCTTTTCCCGCAAAAAGCCACGGAACAAACTTCGCGGTTTACGATCTCCCCCAATATTACCGTTGGGACTCCTTCCGCTTACGGTGCCTCTTGGGGCACAGCCGCCATCGGAATCGGTTTGCAATCGAGAACTCGGTTTAGCGATCGCTCTGATGGTATCTTGGGATTGAAAATCGGCTTGGGAGATGCCCGGGAAAGCATCGGTGCGGAAATTTCTCTCACTTTAGTCGATCTCGATTCTCTTTTCAGCGATGGAGCAATTAGTTTTAAAATTCACCGAGAATTACCCGAGGGTTTTAATATTGCGATGGGGGTTCAAGGCGCAACAGATTTTGGCACCACCGATGGGGGATCTTCCGTCTATGGGGTGCTAACGCGGCGCTTTTTTCTCTCGGAAAACCCCCGAGATCCCTTTAGCCAATTCTATCTTTCTCTGGGGGTAGGGGGCGGTCAATTTCGCTCGGAGGATGATGTCATTAATCAAGTCAATTCGGTGGGTATTTTTGGTAGTGCATCTATTCGTATGAGCGAGTGGTCGAGTGCGATCGCCGAATGGACGGGACAAGATTTAACCGTAGGCTTCTCTTTTGTTCCTTTTGCCGATATTCCTTTAGTTATCGTTCCCGCCCTGACCGACATTACTGGAACTGCTGGAGATGGTACGCGCTTTCTGTTTTCTGCGGGCTACAGTTTTGAATTTTAAGCATGAAGATTTTGAGGCAATCATGAACAAATTTGGGCATATTTTACTCAGTTGTTATTATCTGGGCTGGGGAATGGCGATCGCCCCTTTTCCTAGTTTGGCACAATCGGGAAATCAATCCGATATTACCGGACCCAATCCTGTAGAAATTGTCCCGAATACCGACAATACCGACACTAATAATAATAATAATAATAGCGCCTCAGAATCAACGTCTATCGAAGTCGATCGCCAAACTTATGAAGCACAATTACAACAAGCAACCAACAGTGAAGCCATTCAATTACTAGAAGAATATCAAGCCTTAGATTTTTGCAATCATCTCAAACTCGAACGATGTGGAAAAGTTCCCACCCTCGAACAACTCATAAAAACCCTCAATCGATCTTGGCAAGAAACAGGAGAAAAAGCTACTTTTATTTATATTTCCAGCCAAGAAGAACAACTCGAAATCATTGCTATTTTTCCTTCTCTTTTAACTCAGAATAAACAAAGCCTTTCCTCTGAAGAAATCAAAGAAAACATCATCCGCCTGCAAGTACCGGAAACCTCTAAATATCTGGTGCGAGACGCGGTCAAAAAAATACGGCGAGATGTCACGAATATTCGCCGAGTCTCTCCGATTTATCTCGCTCCTGCCGAGCAGCTTTATCAATGGCTGCTTGCCCCGTTAGTCGAAGAGTTAAAACAACGAGAAATCGAGACGTTAGTGTTTTCTTTAGATTCTGGCTTGCGACTCATTCCTATGGCGGCTCTCTATGATGGCAAGCAATTTTTAATTGAGAATTATAATGTCGCGATCGTGCCAAGTTTTGGGTTAGTCGATCTTGGCTACGCAGATGTGAGAACAATGCAGCTTTTAGCCATGGGAGCCGTACAATTTCGCGCTCAAAATCCTCTGCCTGCGGTTGAACTGGAATTACAAGCGATCGCGGAACAACCGTGGCAAAGTGAATTTTTTCTTAATTCCGAGTTTACCGTGGAAAACTTTATGCAAGCCAATCTTGCTAACCCCTTTGGAATTATCCATCTCGCCACCCACGGGGAATTTAAAGCGGGAAATGTGGAAAATTCTTATATTCAATTTGCCGATCGCCCGATCGATCTTTTTGAACTGCGACAATTAGCAAAAAGTCTGGGTTGGACTGATAGCGATCGCCCTTTAATCGAATTATTAGTTCTCAGTGCTTGTCAAACTGCCGTCGGTGATGAAAGTGCCGAA
The DNA here is from genome assembly GCF_059821285.1 of Spirulina sp. LEGE 11439. Taxonomy (NCBI): domain Bacteria; kingdom Bacillati; phylum Cyanobacteriota; class Cyanophyceae; order Spirulinales; family Spirulinaceae; genus Spirulina; species Spirulina sp. LEGE 11439. The sequence goes on along the minus strand of NZ_JCAMRX010000022.1, from coordinate 61,897 downwards.
TTAGGGTTTGCAGGTTTAGCCATTCAACTCGGCGTTAAATCCGTTTTAGCGAGCTTATGGCGGGTTAGCGATATCGGCACTCTTGCCCTGATGGGGGAATATTATCAACAACTCGCCCAAACTCCAATTAAGGCTCGTGCTTTACGCCAAGCGCAGTTAAAATTATTAACGGGAGAAACTTATATTGCGGCAGGAAAATTGCATTTTTCTAATGGGCGCAGCATCCCACTACCCTCAGCATTGCAACACCAAACAAATGTGAACTTAACTCATCCTTTCTTCTGGTCGTCGTTTGTGGCGATCGGGAATTGGAACTGAAGCGATGAATAATTGTGACAAATTGTAAAGAAATCGAGAAAAGACTGAGAAGGCGCGAACGCTGAAAACACAGTAGGTTAGACCTTGTGCAAGGAATTTTGTAAAAAATCTTAATGAATTTTTCCAACAGATCGGTTTAATCTAACCCATTAGGCAGTTCATTACTCTCAAACGTCCAATCATAGAACGGGAAATTTAATATGAGTGTTAATTTAGCTACAATGCTACGGGAAGGGACGAAAAAAGCCCATACCATGGCAGAAAACATGGGATTTATTAAGTGTTTCTTAAAAGGAGTCGTCGAGAAAACCTCCTATCGCAAACTAACAGCGAATCTTTACTTTGTCTATTCGGCAATGGAAGAGGAAATGGAACGCCATAAAGAGCATGTCGTTCTTTCTCATATGTACTTTCCCGAACTCAATCGCAAAAATAGTTTAGAACAAGATTTGTCCTTTTACTACGGTGCAAACTGGCGCAACGAGATTGTACTTTCGACATCAGGCCAAGCCTACGTCGATCGCATTCACGAAATTGGTAATACTCGTCCAGAATTGTTACTGGCTCACCTATACACTCGTTACATGGGGGATTTGTCTGGCGGTCAAATCCTCAAGAAAATCGCGCAACGAGGCATGAATTTATCGGAAGGAGAAGGGACGAGTTTTTATGAGTTCCCAGAAATTCCCGATGAGAAGGCATTTAAAGATAATTATCGCCAAGCAATGAACGAATTGCCCATCGATCAAGCTACTGCTGATGCAATTGTCGAGGAAGCCAACGATTCATTTAAAGCCAATATGAAGATGTTTGGCGAACTCGAAGGCAACTTGATCAAAGCCGTCGGACAAATGTTGTTTAATACCTTAACTCGTCGTCGCGTTCGTGGTAGTACGGAATTGGCAACGGCAGATTAGAAAGAGCAATTCAGCCAAAATACCACTGAATGTTGAGGGTTTGGGGCTGTAGGGTATTGCGAATAATTGAGGAGAAGGAGATCGCGGTAAATAATCCGTTGAGTCTATCCCAAGTTAACGTTATATCTTACAACTTCAAGCCCTCAAGTATTTTAATTTATGGATATATTAATATCGATAAGAACAGGAGGATTGTAATGTGAGTTCGGATTCATCTTCATCACCTCGGCTCAATTCCTCTAAGGGTTCATCTTCTGCGATCGCATAAGTTTCCAAGGGAATCAAACTCTCGTCGATCGCTCCTTCCATGAATTGCTCGGGGTTAGCAGGGGATCCGCCAATGCCAATTTTTTGTAGGGAGGAGGGGTTTTCTTCTCCTCCCGTGGCGCAACCGCGTTGGATTTTTGGGTCTATGGGTTGTTCGGGAAGATTACTTAAACCACTAGCGGGGTCGATGCCGAGAGTACGGATGTTGACGCTACCATCGAGGCCAAATTCGGAACTGGCGGTGATATCGCTGTTTTCTGTGAGGCGATCGCGGAATTTTAAGCCAAATATCCCTTGTGCGGTAATCTCGATGCGTCCTCCATCCCCCTCAAAGGCGTTAGCGGTGATGTCATTATCTTCTCGCGGGGGACCCACAAGGAAGCCATCATCGGCGTTAATGGTGATATTACCGCCATTTCCGCCTGCTTGCGCGGTGCCGGCGGTGGTGGAGATTTTACTCCCGTGTCGCATCATCAGCAGATCTTCTACGGTGAGATCGATGTTTCCCCCTTGAGTACTGCGGGTTTCGGCGGAAATGCTACTGTTATTGAGATCGATGCGATGCGATCGGACTTCGATATCTCCTCCGGTTCCTTGTCCTTGGCTGTTGACGTTGATGGTGGCGTTATCTTGTAGGGAGAGGGTATTAGTGTTGATTTTGATGTTTCCTCCGTTTCCTGTTGAGTTGGGTTCGGTGTTGGCAAAGATACCGCTATTTTCTCCTTGGATGTCGATGCGATCGCTTATTTTAAGATTAATATCACCTGCATTGAAATTGGTAGAAGTATGGCTTGTGATTTGACCATCTTCGGTTAATTTAAGATGGTTAGCATTAAGACTGATTGATCCTGCTTTTCCTCGCCCAAAAGTGCTTGTAGAAATTCCTGTCCCATCAAAAAGCTCAAGAGTTTTTGTTACGATATTAATTTCTCCCCCATTTCCTTTTCCCAAAGTATCTGTAGAAATTTGTGTTCCATCAAGAATTTCGAGCGTTCTGGTCGTGATTTTTACATCTCCACCATCTCCTTCTCCTTGTTCAATTAATGTACTCCCAATAGAACCTTGACTATTTTCTCCTTGCAAGCGTATAGTTTCTCTCGTATCAACAATTATATCTCCAGCATTTCCTTTTCCTAAAAGATTATTGAAAATTAATGCTCCATCAAGAACTTCAAGATTTTTTGTAGTGATGTTAATTTCCCCTCCATCTCCGTCTCCATCTACTCCTACTTCATTAAAAAATCCACTCAATACGCCTTGACTATTCTCTCCTTGCAGGCAAATAGTTTCTCTTGCACTAACAATAATATTTCCTGTATTTGCGCGTCCTAAAGTTACAGAACTCAGTTGAGCACCATTATCCAAAAATATTGCTTGTCCTTCCAGAACAAGATTGCCTCCTATTAGTATTTCCTCTAAAACTTGAGAATTATAGCTATAGCTTTCAACAAATGTACCATTCATTAAAATATTCCCATATGTTTTTAAATTAATATTGCCTCTAACATTTCCTCTTGAAATGAGAGCGCTGTGTGAATTTAAATTAATATCATCATTAGCTAATAAATTTATATTTCCTGCATCACCATTGTAAATTCCAGAAGTTAGCAAAGCAGAAACATTAACCGTTCCATTGATTGAAATTTCTCCTCGAGAAAAAATAGTAATATTTCCAACTTGTAATTTTTCTTCACACTCTAGAAAGATCGCGACACTTTTAAACCCCGATCGCATTGCTCATTGAAATCACCACGGCATCCCGATCAAGGTAAACCCGCTCCAATAATAAGGATGAGTAAAATCAGAATTCTGTAATATTTTTAACGAAGATGCGATCGCAGCCGAGGAATTCTCTTTTAAAAACTCGCTTCCTATTTCACCGTGGATCAGAGCAATCTGTGCTTTTTGTAACGCCTCCGCTTTTATAATTGCATTAGACTCATTTAAATAAGTATAAAATTCCCCCATCAGGGCAAAAGTGCCAAAATCGTGAACATTCCACAAACTCGCGAGAACCGATCGCACCCCCGATTGTAACGCCAAACCCCCAAAACCCAACTCCGATCGCCGATCGCCCAATGCCGTGCGACAAGCACTCAATACCAGCAAATCGATCGCTGCATTCTGATGCCATTGCAAATCTTGAAAGCGATCGATCCCCATGCGCTCTTCCCATAATTGAATATAAGTCCCTTCCGATCGCCCGGGTTGGAAGTCTGCATGAGTGGCGAGGTGAATAATATTGTAATCATCGCTCTGACTGTGAGCGTACAGATTAGCAAAAGTGAATTGATGATTGATGAACTTTTCTCCTTCTCCTAATTGTTCTGTCACTAAAGACAACTCCGCCGGTACCGCCCGTAATGGATCTTTCTCGGGATAGTCGGAAATCCCCATGCCTAAAACGTGCGGAGTTTGCCGATCGCGGGGGCGGCGATCGCTGAGACTGACACTGGGAATCTGACCGAGGCTGAATTTTTCCACGAGAAATCGTTCTCCATCATGTAAGGCAGCGAGAGGAAGCGTTCGCAATCCCGCATCGAGGCTGAAAATTAGAGTATCGACTTCTAGGGCAGTCAATTCCGACTCGTAAGGGGCAATCAACCAATTGTATAGCTGTTGAGCCGGGACGAGATAGCGATCGGAGCGATCGGTCACGCCGCGACGGAATTGACGTGCTGTCTGGTTGAGACGCATTCCCGACTCTAAAACAACTGTTTTCGCAATCGGAGGACCGTGAGGAAGGACTAAAGCGAGTTGCAGAGTGTCTCCTCGGTTCAACCCATAGAGAATCACCGCCTTTTTCCCAGTTTGTTGTTCTGCGGTTTTCAGCATCTCTTGGATATCTCGGGCGGAAACGCTTTCTGCTTCGGTTTCCTCCCCTGCATATTCTTCGTATTGCTGCGTAAATTGGCGATCGATCGCAGCGATGAGATTATCGGTATCAGAAGGCTGAAAAGTTTCAAATACATTGGCATTAGGAGCAATACGAGCATGATTTTCGATTTGTGAGGCAGAAAAATTAGCCAGCCAAGGCAGTTCGAGATCGAGGGAAAGCAAGGGCGTTCCAGAAATCGACCAGATAAACTCATATTCTCCCCCACCGACGGTATTAATCGTGGTATCGGCTCCGAGGAGATTGCCAATGAGAAAGGCTAAATCGAAGGCAGAATTTGAGGAAGTGGGCGGAGTGGGAGGAATTGGAGGAGTGGGGGGCATTGGCAGAGTGGGGGGCATTGGCAGAGTGGGGAGAGTGGAAACCGAGATAATTTGCAAGCGATCGCTATCTTGTTTGTGAGTGAGGAGATAACTTTGCGCGGGAGCGATGGTTTCATTACTGCCATTGCCTCGAGTTATCGCCCCAGTTGTTCCGTTGATACTGGCATTCCCGACAATAAAAGGAGTCACCCCATTGCCCCTATGTTGAATCATCACCGTCCCGCCATCAGTTCCTCCCGTGGTGGCAATACTTGCATTTGTTCCATTGAGATCGCTCAATGTTCCAGTAGCGCGAAATGAATTGGCGAGAATGTTAACATCCCCTCCCATCGCCCCAGAACTTTGAGCATCGATCGCCTCGAGGGTAATCTCTAAGGCAGTGAGGTCAACATCCCCAGCATTCCCTGTATTGGCAGTGTTGAGTTTCCCCGTAGCGATCGCCCCGTGGCTGCTGTTGAGGAGGATGCCCCCGGAAGCAGTAATCCGATCGGTGGCAATATCTCCAATTGTTAAGATATTAATCCCACTCAATTCGCTGGTGGAGATATCTGCATTCGCCGTTAAACGATCGAGGCGATCGCTTCCTCCCACCGTCCCCTTAAATTCAATATTATTGGCATCGAGAACCAAATCGTATTGACCGTCTACTGTGCCGTGAAAGGTAATTTCACCGCTCCCCGATGTGGCAATGCGAGCATCTCGGTCGATCTGCATGGGTGCATTAATCGTAATGTCGCGAGCGTCGGTGAGAATATCTCCATTGACATTAAATTGACTCCCCGCGATCGCAACGATTCCTCCAAGTCCCCCATTACTCGCATCGATGCGTCCCGTACTAATATTCCCCGTCCCTTGCAAGGTCACATCGCCATTATTGCCCCTTGTATCGAGATTTCCCGTCGCGATCGCACCACTGTTACTCTGCAAAACAATCCCCTCGGGAGCAATAATATTACCCGCAATCAGATCGTTTTGGGTCTGAATTTCTAACCCATTCGTAGAGATTGCATCGATCGCGCCATTGGCAACAAAGCGATCGAGACGAGTTGTGCTGCCCATCGCTTCGTTAATTTCAATCCCCTCACTTCCAGACGTTAAATTTAACGCAAAATTACCATCAACTGTGCCATTAATATCGATTTTGCCGCCTCCATCCGTCATCCCATCAAGGTTGCTATTGAGAATAACCGTACCGTCGAGGGTAATATCGCGATTATTGGTAGCGATTTGATTCCCTTCAACAGAGATCGTGCCATTGGCATCGACAAGAATTGTACCTCCATTACTTCCCCCCAGAGATTGAGCATTGATAACGCCAACGCGAATATCTCCCGTTGCTGCTTCTAGAGTAATATTTCCTCCCATTCCCGTTGCTGCCGTAATTAAACTATCATTCGTCGTATCAATATTTCCCGCCGTACTTTTCAGGAATAAATTGCCACTATTACCGCCAACACCACTAGCCAAAATCATAATCTCGCTGGTAACAATATCTTGGGGGGCTTCAACAGAAATATTCCCACCATTAGAGCCAACAGAATGCAAAATTCCTTGGCTCAGATCGATTAATCCGCGATCGCTTTTCATCGTCATATTCCCCGCCGTCCCAGTTGTCACAGAAGCGGTAATATTGGCTGGAGAAGCCCCCGAAATCAGAATTGCATTGACACTATTCGGCGCAACTGCTGCATTATTTTCCCCCAAAAAAGCAATATCGCCCCCATTGGCAGCGATCGTCGGTGCATTTTGCATGAGAATGCCGGCATGGCTCGAACTCGCGCTATGACTCGAGCCAATAAATTCAATCTTGCCCCCATCCGAATCAATGGTGTTACCAATCCGAATCCCTGTATGATTATTACTCGTTCCCGTAAACGTAATATCTCCGCTTCCCGATAAAACCGGATTGCTAATGAAAACCCCCGCATGATTGTTTCCCGTCCCGGTTAAAGCGATCGCCCCTCCTCCCGAATCAAGCGTCCCATTAATCTGAATCCCTTGGGAATTATTGCCTTCCCCCACAATATTAACATCGCCGCCTCTCGAAAAAATCCCCCCTAAATTCCTCACTCCTTGCCAAGCAGCACCCGCACTCACGCCAGTTAGCTCAATCTCTCCCCCTCCCGAGTCAAGAGAAAACCCCGAACTCAATTCAACACCGCGAGCGCCAGCAATCTCACTGCGTCCCCATGCCGTAATATCGCCACCTAAAGTATTGATATTGCTGGCAATCCGAACTCGACCTTCACCGCTACTCAGATTGGCATTATTCCCCTTAAAAACAAGATTTAAAGGGGAACTGCCTGTTACACCGTCAATCGGTTGATTGATTTGAACCGCTCCGGCTGCATCTAGAGTGAGAGTTCTTGCCGCAGTTAAATTAAAAGTGAGAGAGGTATCCAAACTAATATTTCCTGCTTGCGAACCACTCGTTCCCGTTGCGATCGTCACATCTCCCGCCGCCAATGCCGTGAGAATCAGATCGATCGCTAACGTGGCATTATCTCCCATAGCAGTAAAAGGGGAACTCGTGTTGATATTACTCGCCCCCGCTCCGGCTGCAACGATACTGATATTGTGGGGATCGATGAGCCATTCTCCCCCGTTTCCCAACAATGCGCCCACATCAGGAACTTTGGTGACATCCAATCCTTGCATTCCACTCGTTTCAATAAAGCCACCTTCTCCACCCAAGTCGCCTCCTCGTGCGGTTAGGGTGCCGTAAATTCCAGAATAGTTTTCCGCGAAAACAATAATTTTTCCCCCGTCTCCTGCTGCCGTGGCATCGGCAGTAATGAGCGAATCTTTACTAACATAGGTGTGACGAGCATTGGGAATGTTACCCTGACCCTGCTTGCCCCCCCCGATTAAAACCGTGCCGCCGCCCTCTTTGCCCGACGCATCGATATTGCCTGCAATGACCCCCACTTGCTCCCCTAAAATATGAATGCTGCCGCCAGTTTCTCCAGAGACATTGAGCAGACCCGAGGCGATCGCGCTACCGGTTTCTGTTGGTAGCTCCACGCCACTATGATGTAACAAAACCGAGTTTTCTGCCCCCAAACTCAATCCCGTTTCTATATCTGCACCGGTTAACAATTCAGGTAGATCGAGGGCATTAAAGGCAACAATTTCACCCTCTGGTTCTGCATTGACTTCAATTTCCAAGCTCAGTAAATGTCCCGGTTGAGAAATTTTTACCAAACTCGTTCCCGGTACGGCCGAGATAATAATATTACCTGCTGTTGCTTGCAATTTTCCCGTATTAATAACATTGCCAGCCAGTAAGGTTAAATTCTGACCCAATGTGACCGCCAAATCCCCGGCATTAATAATCGCGGCGGGTTGTTCGAGATCGAAGGCAAATTGAGAAGGCGTTCCCACTAATGCTTGATAGTTGGGCGTTCCCACGGCATTAAACCAATTATTATTCCCAAAACCAATCCCCGTTGCCGTTGTTGCGAAAAAATCCCCCGGTACATTGAGACGCGCATTAGCTCCAAAAATCATCCCAGCCGGATTCATTAAATAAAGGTGGGAATTTCCCCCTAAAACTTGAATCGTGCCGTCGATAAAGGAAGGTGTTCCCCCCGTTACTCGTCCTAAAATATTGCGAATTTCAGCTTGGGTAAAAAAATTAGCAATCTGTCCTGTTTCCAGTCCAAATCTCTCAAAACTATGAAAAAGATTCTGTCCATCGCCAGAGAGAATCCCGCCTTGGATATTAAATTGCTGACCGTCGATCGCCACGAGCGTTCCCGTACTATTCGCTTCGGGAATAATAGATTGAGCGGGAGATGGAAACTGGTGAGTCAAACCGAGAATAAGGGCAACAACGGGGGAAAAATATGGGAGTTGCCTCGCTCTCTTTGGCGATCGCGAAATGCCCATCGGTAAAAATATTAAAAATGGAGTTTTTTAAAGTTATTATCATTATATTTGCTGACTATCTTAGATGTAATCGGCCAAAGTTCATATTAATCTCTGCAAAAGTTCATATTTCTTTTTCTCAGCTACAAACCTAAAGATTGACAAGTTTATGATTTTGGATGCTTGAATGGATCGATAAAAATCATTACAGATAATACGAAGCGATCGCTAGATAAGTTGAGAGCAATTTCCTTTAAACTTTAGGCAAAATAGAGATCGAGAAGAAATTACGATCGCTCTCCCAATTCCTTCCGCATCCTTTTGCACTCACAAGATACACTGGAAAGAAAATGAGGGGACTATGAAAAAAATCGCAGCGATCGCTTTACTCTCAATTTTCATCGCGAGTTCTTGCAATCGCAGCACTTCGGCACAAAGCGATCGCTTTCAAACCTTTGCCGATTGGTGCGAAAATCAAGAAAATTTGACCCTAGAAGCACGACATACCGTCAAGGTCGTGTTGAAGGAAATGGGTACAGAGGAATGCGATCGGGCTGAGGAAGCGATCGCTCGCTTAACATTGTTTACTCTTGATAAAAAACAAATCGTGGATGTATCGCCCCTCGCGAGTTTCACGCATTTGAACAAACTTTTCCTGAGACTGAACCAAATTGAAGATGTAACGCCACTGGCAAACTTGACAAACCTCAGCCAACTCGGACTTGCAGGTAATCAAATCAAAGATGTCACTCCCTTAGCAAACCTGACGAATCTGACTAGCCTTTCTCTTAGTTACAATCAAATTAAAAACATAATCCCCTTAGCAAATCTGACAAATTTAGCTGCATTTGACCTTCGACACAATCAACTTGAGAATGTAGCTCCTTTAGCGAATCTGACGAAGCTAACATTTCTCGATCTGGGTAACAATCAAATCGAAAATATAGCACCGTTGGCAACCCTAACAAATTTAACTAATCTCGAACTGGGTCAGAATCAAATTAAAGACGTAACATCACTCGCCAATTTGACAAATTTGCAAGAGCTTTTTCTTGATGACAATCAAATTGAGAACGCTGCATCCCTCGATAACTTAACAAATTTGAGGCAGCTTTATCTGAATAATAATCCCTTCGTCTTAGACCAAAGCGATCGCTTTGAATCCTTTGCCGATTGGTGCGAGAACAAAGAGGATTTAACCCCAGAGGCGCGGCATACGGTTGAAGTGTTGTTAAAACAAATTGAGATAGAAGAATGCGATCGGGCGGGAGAAGCGATCTCTAAATTAACTTGGCTCAACCTCGTTGCCAAGAATATTAGAGATCTAAGACCCCTCGCGAATTTGACGAACTTGCAAAAACTTTACCTCAATGAAAATCATATCGAGAACGCAGAACCGCTTGCTAATTTGACTAATCTGAAAAAACTTTCTCTGGATAATAATCTCATCGAAAATATAACATTCCTTGACAATCTGACTCAGTTAGAGTCACTGACAATCGATTATAGCGTGATTGAAAATATAGCACCCCTCGCTAACCTTACGAATCTAACAGAACTTTCCCTATACGACAATTTCATTAAAAATATAGCGCCATTAGCCCACCTGACCAATCTAACCAGTCTAGCTCTTGGCGGCAATTTTATTAAAAATACAGCCCCCCTAGCCAATCTGACAAAGTTGACATGGCTTAACCTCAGAGGGAATCAAATCGAGAATACAGCACCATTAACAAATCTCACGGAGTTGACCTTTCTGGGTCTTGCCGATAATCAAATTGAAACACCAGCATCCTTTGTCAACCTGACAAAATTACCAGAACTGAATCTCGATCGCAATCAAATTAAAGATGTAACACCCCTCGCTAACCTGAATCTAAACTCGCTTAACCTCGATCGCAATCAAATCACAGATATAGCCCCCCTTGCCAATCTGAAGAAAATACAGGATTTGCACCTCAGTTTTAATCAAATCAAAGATGTAACACCTCTTGTAAATCTGACAAGTTTGACAGGGCTTCGCCTCAACAACAATCAAATCAAAGACGTGACACCCCTTGCCAATTTGACGAATTTAACGCTTCTGATGCTCGGCGGCAATCAAATCGAAGACACCAAACCTCTCGCTAATTTAACAAACTTAGGGAGACTTGACCTCGGTGACAATCCTCTTAATAATATTGCTTGCCCCGTACAACGCACCAACGATCCCTATATCTGTCGATTTGAGCCGATCTCTCCTTTTAGTGGTTTCTAGTCAATGCAGTGGTTTGGTTTGGGTTAGGTTACGCGAAGCAAAACCTAACCTACGATATTAAGATTAATTCTCAAATTAATATCTTTCAATTATTACTATTGCAAGAATCACATTAACTCAACAAGAACTTTAGATCCTCTATTCAGCCTTTCCATACTAACCTTAGTTTGGTTAAGTCCAATCGCTGTTTCGCCAGACCCTTGATTAATCGCATTCATCGCCTCAACAATCTGCTGAATTGCTACATCTTGTTGCCTAATATTGATGGAAATTTGTTGTGAATTTAACACGACTTCATTAATAGAAGAAGCGACTTTACCAAAAGTTGAGGCCGTTGTTTGAGCGACTTGCATCGCATTATCTACGATTTGAGTTCCTTCAGATGTAACGTGAATCGTTGAATTAATAGCATTTGTAATCTCTTCTACAAGAGAGTCAATTTGGTGAGCAGATTGTTTACTCTGGTCTGCGAGTTTACGAATTTCTGAAGCCACAACACCAAACCCCAGACCTTGTTCTCCTGCCCGTACCGCTTCGATCGCCGCGTTTAACGCCAGAAGATTTGTCTGCATTGCGATCTCGCTGACGAGATTGGAGATCGTACCAATCTCAGCCGCTTGTTTTTCCAAACCCCGAGTTTGCTGACTAATTCTTTCTGCATTGGTTTTCAGCACTGCGATTTCTTGGACAGAAAGTTCCACCGCTTGTTGGCCTTCTTGAGTTAAGAAGACCACCTCATGACTGCCTTTAGAAGTTGCTTCCGCTTGATTTGCCATTTGCTTCGATGATGCTGCCAATTCATCGATGGTCGCGGTTGTTTGATTGACTGAGGCTGCTTGTTGACTGGCAACCCGTTCTTGTTCGTTAATGGTGCTGGCAATCTCAGAAGAAGAGACGGTAATATCAGAGGCAATTTTCTCGATAGGTTGTATTATCCCTTGCCGAATTAACCAAAATATGGCCAGAGTCAGTCCCAAGATAGCACTAGCCCCAGCAATTATGACGATTTGAGAAACTCGTTCTGCTTGTACCGCTTCCTTTTGCCGTTTTTCTAACAGTGTATTCTCTACTTGCTCCATTTCAGCAAGTCTGCTTCTAATTTCATCCATAATCCGCTTTCCTTCTTCAGAGAGAACTAGAGACATTAATTCTTGCTCTTTACCATTTCGTTTTAAATCAACGGTTCTCGCCAATTCAGAAAATTTATCTTGAATCAAAAAATCTATCTGAGTGAGCCTTTGGACTTGTTCCGAGTTGTCTGAAATCAGATTTTTCAACTTTTCTACCGTGTTTTTTTTTATTTGCTGTCCTTGACGATAGGATTCCAAAAATTCTTCCTGACCCGTAAAAATAAATCCTCGCTGTCCAGTCTCTGCATCCACTAGAATTTTTTCTAATAATCTTATATCGGCCTTGACTTCATTCGTATGATTCACCCAAGACATGGTTCTCGATGCAGCACGAGTGCTGGAATAAGAAATACCACTCAGTACCAAATTAACAAGCGCAATAGTTCCTAAACCGATAGACATAACTTGTCCCAGTCTCCATTGACCTTGCCGAAACTCTTTACTCGTTGGCATTGCTTCTATTTTCCTCTCTTTAGAGCAATAATATTGCTGAAATTAGAAATTATTTCCAGCTATCCCAGTCTAAATTAAACAGGGAAGTATCCGGGAAGGCATTATGATTGCCCCTTTCCACCAAACGCAATTTGAGTTCCTGTAATTGAGGATTGGGTCGCGGCATGGTTTCAACGAGTTGATGGGGCATAATATCCTCTTCCAAGGCATAAGAGGCTGTCATTCCCGCCGCCGCCCCTACAGACCATTCAAAAGAATGCACGCGATAGGCCGCAGCAGCAATATGACTGGTAGCAATACTTTTGCCTGCGACTAAAAGATTATCCACTTTTTGGGGAATCATGGCCCGCAGGGGAATTTGTGCCGGATAGGTCAAACCCGCCCCTTGCCTTGTGCCTTCTCGTTCTGTATTTCCCGGAATTTCCGGGGGAGAGAGGGTCATGCAAGGATGAAAATCGATATTGTATTGAGCAATTCCCACCGAGTCGGGATAAAGAGTAGACCGGGTGCGGCGGGTAATGCGTTCTGTGGGAGTATTCTCAAGAATGACATCAATAACCCCCAATCCAGACAATCTCCGCCACATATCTGCATACATTTTATGGGGTAAAGTGTTTTGATAGTATTCATCGCGATAGTTCTTCGCAGAGATATCCAATTCCGTGACGCTAAACCCCTCGGGATAGGCAAAAGAGGGGCGGCCGATGATGCGACGACCTTCGCGAATATAGGGATATTTCGATAATCCGTGTATTGTGCCCATGGGGGAATCCAATCCTGTTAGATAGCGATGGGTGCGATCGCTTTCTTTGACTCCATTTCCCAACCGCGAGTCGGTCGTTCCCTGCACCAACCAATAGAAAAATCCGATCGCATGTTCTTCTCCTTTTCTCAAGGTATCAGTTCGCAATCCTCCCAGCCATTGTCCCGGTTCTAACTGCCCCATGTCCTGCAATTGGGAACGAGTGTAAATTAAATTATCAGTTGCGGTACCAGGGCGATAATCATTGCCCCATGTCCAATTTTGCATCGATATATCCCCCGGAGTCACTTTACTCCAGCGAATGCCGCCAAAACTATCCGGTTCTCCAGTTTTGGGACTCCAAATGCGGCGATAGCTAAACAAAAGATCGATACTGGCAAAGCGAGAGAGTTCGTAACTGTAGTAGGGTTTGTATTGGCTATAGAAGGCGGGAACATTGTATGTCTGCGTTTCTGCCATTTTTTCCATGGCAAAAGTATAGGTAAACCCTTGAGTGCAGTAGGGATCCCCTTGGGTAATGCTCCCCGAGGAAGAAGGTTCTACCGAGGAGAGGGGATCGATGCCGAGACGATAGGGAACGTCAGCTAGGGCGATAATTTCTCCTGTTTCTGTTGCATCGACAACATACCAATTCACCAAACTGGGATCGTTTTTAGATTGGGGTAGAAATTGAATAATTGTTTTGGTGAAGCGAGAGGAATCGGTATAAGTATAAGCATCTTCGAGGGTTTGAGAAAGAGGTTCGCTGTTGAGGGGCGGTGCATCTGGAGCGGGTTGATGCTGAATGGCGATCGCACTTTGAATAATATTGCCTTCGGGACTGATTTCTAGTTCTTTAATTACCGTGTTGGGAAACCAATGCAAGGTTCCCCGGCCGCGTTTGGCGGCTCGTTGCAATTGCTCGCTTAGCAGGTCGTGGGCATCATTGGGGAGAAAACAAGACTCGCTGACCCAACAGTCTCCGGGATCGAGACGACCGTATTTTTTTTCGATGTGAATGCGAAACTCGTTATACCCTTGGGGATAAAATAGAAGCGATCGCTGTTTGCTTTTCTCGTCGAGGGCGGAAGTTCCTTGGGCGGAAATTTGTCCTCCCACCCAGTCGGTAATCTCGGTCAGGCAAACGGTACGTCCGTCGAGAAGGGCTTCATAGGCCGTTGCGGCTCCCGCTAAACCGCCACCAATGACGAGTATTTCGCACTCAATGGTTTTATCTGGCGATCGGATGGGTTGCGCCAAAACTGGATCGAGTGCTGTTTCGAGGAACAACAGGCTGAAGGGAAGAGAAAATAGTAATTTCTGCCAAATCTTGAATTTACCCATTACCGATTACCGATTACCAAAATTAAAGAGAAAAGACACCTGGGAGTCTTGCCTTGTTTCGACCCCAAGCGTCTTCTCTCACTTTTTCCTCACACCTGACTATTAGATTACAACAAAATTTGGGGATGTCAACACCTTGATAGCCAGTTATAATTTTTCTTAATAGTTTCAGCATTTATACTCAATTTTTCTGGTGAGTAAATTGCAAAACTCGGTCGTGAATCGTGCCATTACTGGCGACAATACCGCGATTTGCCGTTAATTTCGCACCCAAGGAGAAATCTAAAGGTTTGCCGTCGAGGTCGGTGACACATCCTCCGGCTTCTTCTAGAACGATCGCACCGGCGGCGTGATCCCAAATATTTTCCCGTTTATCGGGGCGATCTGGGGGAGGAATGCGGGTATAAATATCGGCTTCTCCTCGGGCGACGGCGGCGTATTTGGCTTGGGAGTCCATCCGTAACACTGGCTGCGTCATGCCCAAGGCTACCATGAGCGCTTTTTGTTTGTCGCGATCGCTGTGACGGGCTTCAACGCTCGTAATCAGTTTCAGGATTTGAGGATCGTCGGTAGAGTTCGTTTTTGCAGGTAGAGAAGTATTGTTTCCTAAACTCAGCATTTGCGTACCTTCCCCTCGCACTGCAATAAAAAGAACGCCTTTAGGACTATCGGGATCGGCGGGATCGATGGGTAAAGCAGGACAACCCATCGCTCCTAATTTCAGTTTGCCATTTTCGATGAAGGCAAGGGCGATCGCGTATTGATCGCCGCGAATAAACCCTTTTGTGCCGTCGATGGGGTCGAGGGTCCAATAACGGGGCGCAATTTCGCCATTGCCGCGATCGATCCATTGCAATATCTCATCGGGAGTCGCGTGGGGCAGACTCTCCCGTACCAAACTGACAACGCGAGTCAAATCTTCAGAGCGATCGCCTTGCTTTAACAGGGCCGAATCTTCTTCGCCAATAATGGGATCGTTGGGAAAGTTAGCGGCTAAGGCTTGACAGATAATTGCTTGGGCACCAAAGTCGGCAACGGTGACGGGACTGGCATCTGGTTTGGTCAGGGGTTGAGACTTTTGAGCGCGAACGGTTTCACACAGTTTGGCCGCAGCAGTCACGGCAGCGATCGCAATTTGTCGTTCTTTTTGCATTTTGTAGTTATTAGTGATTGGTTATTAGTTTGCTCCCTTGGCGTTAAACATGAATAACGATCGCGAACTCTAAGGCTCGCGATCGCTTTCCAGTTGTAATATTCAGGCTTTCCAATTGCGAATAGCAATTATTGATATTTCTGAAAGGCTAGGGTAACGTTGTGACCGCCAAAGCCAAAGGAATTAGAAAGGGCTACTTTGACTTCAGTTTCGCGGCTTTCATTGGGGATATAGTCGAGGTCGCAATCCTTATCGGGTTCTTCTAAATTAATGGTAGGAGGGACGCGATCGTTAGCGATCGCCATCACCGTTGCCACCGCTTCAATGCCCCCAGATCCTCCCAATAAATGCCCCGTCATGGACTTAGTAGAACTGACAGGAATTTGATAGGCTGCATCGCCTAAAGCTTTTTTAATCGCATTAGTTTCCGTGGGATCGTTGGCGGCGGTACTGGTGCCGTGGGCGTTAATATAGCTGACGCGATCGGGGGTTAAACCACCATCCTTGAGGGCCAGTTCGATCGCGCGGGTTGCTCCGAGTCCTCCGGGTACCGGAGAAGTCATATGATAGGCATCGCAGGTCATGCCATACCCGACGATTTCCCCATAAATTCTCGCCCCGCGAGCCAGAGCATATTCCAGCTCCTCCAGAATGAGAATTCCCGATCCTTCGCCCATAACAAAACCATCGCGGTCTTTATCGAAAGGACGGCAGGCGTGTTTGGGGTCGTCATTGCGGGTAGAGAGCGCTCGGGCTGAAGCAAAACCCGCATAAGAAAGGGGGGTAATTGCCGCTTCCGTACCGCCGCAAATCATGGCATCGGCATAGCCGCCTTGAACCAAGCGAAACGCATCGCCGATCGCATTAGATCCCGCCGCGCAAGCCGTGACCGCGCAAGTATTCGGACCTTTGGCCCCCGTATGAATTGCCGTCAGTCCAGCCGCCATATTCGCGATCATCATGGGAATCATGAACGGGCTACAGCGAGAAGGTCCTTTGTTCAAATAAACCTCTTGCTGGTCTTCTAGAACTTTAATTCCTCCCACTCCCGTCCCGATCAACACGCCAATGCGATCGGCATTCAAGTCATCAATTTCTAATTTTGCATCGGTTAGAGCTTGTTTGCTGGCGGATACGGCAAACTGAGAGAAGCGATCCATTCGTTTTGCTTCCTTGCGCGGCAGATATTCATAGGGATCGAAGCCTTTGACTTCCCCGCCAATGCGACAAGCGTGGTGAGATGGATCGAAATGGGTCACCGTATCGATGCCATTGCGACCTTCCATTAAGCCCTGCCAGTATTCCGTCAAGGTGTTGCCAATGGGGGTAATTGCGCCAAGACCCGTGATAACAACTCTTTTCCGTTGCAAATTCGTCATGATTCTAGATGAGTGATGGAAGGATAGACCCTAAATGTAGAGGGGCGATCGCAGTGCAGAACGCGAGGGAGTGCCTCAAAGAGCAAGAATCTCCCGAGTTAATCTAGGCTGGAGTCGAAACTTTCTCGTTGATGTAATCTACGGCTAATTGAACCGTGGAAATTTTCTCGGCTGCATCATCGGGAATTTCGATATCGAATTCTTCTTCCAGAGCCATCACCAATTCCACAATATCGAGAGAGTCAGCCCCGAGGTCTTCTGCAAAGGTGGCTTCGGGTTTTACGGCTGCTTCGTCGGCTTCTAACTGCTCGACGATAATTTTCTTGACTGTCTCAAAAGTAGAGTCGCTCATTAATACTTTCCTCAAGTTGTTGGCAATGAAATTTTATAAAATTTTCAGTATTTTTTATCATATCGGAAAGAGGGGCGATTTCGCCAATGGATTCGGGACGGCTTGTAAATTGTCTTTCTCTCCTCAGATGGCGATCGCGCGATCGCGCCGCGTTAAAGAATTTCTCGCGGATTTATCTTTTTCCGCCAAGTTTAAGAGAAGATAGAACAGTCACAAAAACCCTATTCCCAACCCTTAAACCCGATGTCTTCAACCCTACAATACGCTTATTTTCCCGGTTGTGTCGCCCAAGGTGCATGCCGCGAGCTTTATTTGTCTACGGCGGCGATCGCTCGCACTCTCGATATTCAACTCATCGAATTGAAAAAAGCGGCTTGTTGCGGTTCGGGAACCTATAAGGAAGATTCTCAATTGCTCGAAGATACGGTGAATGCTCGCAATATTGCGTTGGCGGAATCTTTGAATTTACCTTTATTAACCCATTGCAGCACTTGTCAGGGGGTTATCGGCCATGTAGACGAACGCCTCAAGGAAGCTCGGGAAAACGATCCGGCTTATTTTCAGCAGGTGAATGGTTTTCTCAAACAGGAGGGATGCTCCCCTTATCGCGGTACGACGGATGTTAAGCATCTGCTTTGGGTATTGGTGGGAGATTATGGGCTAGAGGCTTTGGCGGAAAGGGTCACGCGACGTTTAACGGGTTTAAATTGTGCGGCGTTTTATGGCTGCTATTTATTGCGAGGTCAAAAGATACTTCCTGACGATCGCATTCAACCGGAGTCAATGGAGAATATTTTCCGCACGGTGGGCGCAAATCCCATTTATTATCGCGGACGCACGCAATGCTGTGGCTGGCCGATTTCCAGTTATGCCACGGAAGAATCATTTTCTCTGGCGGGGAAACATTTAATTGAGGCGATCGAAGCAGGGGCGGATTGTTTGGTTACGCCTTGTCCTTTGTGTCATCTGAATTTAGATTCTCGTCAGCCGGAAGTGGAGAAGGTTATCGGGCGAAAATTAGGCATTCCCGTGCTGCATTTACCGCAATTGGTGGGTTTGGCTTTGGGACTCGAGCCGGAAGTATTGGGTTTGGATAAACATATTGTTCCCGTGCGATCGCTGCTTGCAATTATCAATGAGCAATGAACGCTTACTCTCTAGGAGAATGCAGGCGATCGCAACAGCACGAGAAATTGGCGATTTCGCTATTCACCGCAAGAACTCAGCCTCAATCGTATTTTTTCGATCGCGGATAAGCAAGCGATCGTCGCAATTAAGATTAACAAAGCCCCACTAAAAAAAGGCGCATCTTTACTAATCGCCACAAAAGTAAACCCAGCTAAACTCGGTCCGATAATTGTTCCCAAGGAAAGTGCCGATTGCGTCATGCCTAACATTTTGCCTGTTTCGTGAGGTTCTGCTAATTGAGAAATAACACTCCGAGTTGCTGTTTTCGAGAGACCTTCTCCAATTGTCAAACAAGTCATTGCCCCTAAAAGTAAACCTAAATTATTGGAAAAAGGAGTTAAAAATAATCCCGTTCCCAAAATAATTAAGCCGCCGATGAGTAACTTAAGCTCGCCAAATCTTTTGTTAAGGATACCAATCAAACCCCCTTGAAAAATTGTGGCAACAATGCCGCAAAACATCAAAAGGTAGCCTGTTTGTTGCGGTCCCCAACTAAATTGCCGTTCCAGCCATAATGCTAAAGTCGTTTGAGCGCCTAACAACCCGATTCCTATCAAGAAAAAGACCCCAATTAAGATATTAATTAAGGGACGTTGTAAGGTTTCCATAAGACCGGATAACCGTTTTGATACCGAAACAACTTGAGGGGGTTTATCGGCAATTTTTGGGTTAGATTTGGGCAAGATAAAACAAGCCAAAGTAAAACCCGCCAGAGATAGCCCAGAAGCGGCTAATAAAGGTAATTGATAATTAACACTTTCGGTATTGACCCCGGCTAATACGCCACCGATCGCAGGTCCCAAAGTAAACCCAAGCCCAAAAGAAGCGCCAATTAATCCCATTCCTTGCGCGCGATTCTCAGCCGTCGTAATATCGGAAATATAAGCTTGAGCCGTAACTACAGTTCCTCCCATAAATCCTGCCAATAAGCGCGAGGCAAATAACATCCATAAAGAAGTTGCTAAACCGCACCATAAATAAGAAAGACAACTCCCCGCCATCGAGACCAAAATAATCGGCCTTCTACCAATGCGATCGCTTAAAGATCCCCAAAACGGTGAAAAAATAAACTGCATTAACGAGAAACAACTAAACAGGAGGGTAATAATAGCCGGTGATGCGCCAAAATGTTCTGCATAAAACGGGAGCAAAGGAATAATAATACCTAAACCAATAACATCAATAAAAACCGTTAAAAATAAGACAAACATCAACTGATTATTTTTCATGGGCGATCGCGCTCTTATCATTTTAAGCTCAATAAACGTTCATGATAAAGTGTAGCGGGTAATAATCGTATAAAATTATTTAAACTTGTGGAACAAATCCCAATGAGATAACAGATCGGAGAAGTCGGCGAAGAAAGCGGTTGCGATCGCTTTCTTGTTAGATGCTGTTGAGGAGATTAGTCGGTGCGATATTTTCTACGAGAAAACTAATGCGATCGCAAAATATTTTGATAGAATACAACTAAACTAGCCAAGCTCTTACTCAATCCTCCCGTGGCACAAATTACCTTAGAAATTCCTGACGAACTCTCGGAAAAGTTTGCCGAAGTCGATTGAGTTTTTTTAATGAAAAGTGATTTTTGAGAAAACAGTTATGAATAGTTCTTTAGATACAAAAAATACTAGACAATATAGATAGTATAATACGCCCTACAATAGATAGTTTAGAGTTGATTTTGTACTCTTGTCGAATCATTGTAGAGCAGATTAAAAGCCAAGATGAAAATAATACAGAGCCAATAATGAAATCAATTCATTTATGTCAACTTTTAAAAAACTTAGGCTTTAATGAAAGAATTCGAGGAAGCCATCATATTTTTAGTCAAGAAGGAATCGAAGAAATTCTAAATATTCAAGCTAAAAAGGGAAAAGCTAAAGCCTACCAAGTCAAACAAATTCGCAATGTAATTCTCAAATATAAACTAGGAGGATAAGATGCAGATTCGCTATGAAATGATTATTTATTGGAGTGAAGAAGATGAGGCATTTCTTGTGGAAGTGCCAGAATTCCCCGGATGTATGGCAGATGGGGAAACTTATCAAGAAGCCGTACAAAATGCCGAGGTTATTATTCGCGAATGGATTGAAACAGCAAAAGAAATTGGAAAACCCATTCCAGAACCAAAAGGACGCTTGATTTTTGCTTGAAATTGAGCCAATTTCCTCAATTAACATTCATTTTTAACCAACCAAACATCTCATCAACCGTAATTTCTAACGCGATCGCATCCCATACGGGTAAAATATCCTTTCCTCGTAAAACTTCAGGCTGGCGATCGCGCAGAAACACCAAAACAGAGCGATCGCTAGGATCGATTAACCAACCCAGATCGCATCCATGCTGTAAACAGTAGAGAATGTTGGTAATGAAGCGATTTGAACTTTGTTGGGGAGAAAGAATTTCAATCGTCCAATCTGGAGATAAGAGAAAATCATCCGGGACTTCTCCATCGACATCAAAAGGAATTCTCGACCATTGAAAAACTGCAACATCAGGGACGAGAGAGCGATCGCCAAAACTACAGCGCAACTCTGGAAAAGCAGAAGCAACGCGATCGCTTTCTGCAACCTCATTGATGCGATCGCACAATCTAAACTGCAAGCGACTGTGTTTTCCTTTTGGCATAGGTTTTTGAATGATTTCGCCGTCAATATATTCACTAGCAGGTTTTGTTTCTGGAAGTTTTAAAAACTGTTCGAGAGTCAGTAAATTTTGTGTAGTTGTTAACATAGCAGAGAAATTTTACTCTTGAATGGTATTAAAGCGATCGCCTCGAGCCGCAAACCAGAAACAAGCAAGGATATCGGTTGGTGTGAGATAAGGAAAATCTGCGAGAATTTCTTCTTGAGTCATACCCGATGCCAAATACTCGAGAATTTCGTCAACCGTAATCCGCATTCACCGAATACAGGGTTTGCCCCCTCGCTTTCCCGATTCCATCCTAATGAGACTTTTGTAATCCATCAAGCCGCATCTTGGCTTTTTATCCAATTTTATCGCGATCGCGTTAGCCTTCCCGTATATCGCCTCGTCGCAAAACCCAAAACCCCAAATCTCAAGAGATAAGCATAAATACTTTTTGAAGAACAGCTTGTGTAAGAATTGTTAACGGTATTCTTCATAAGCAAGACGACAAAACGAAAACAAGCACTTTGCGATGGAACCCTTCCTTTACGATTACGCTTGGACGATCGCCCTCCTGCCCTTGCTCGGTGCAGCACTGGTGGGTCTCGGGCTGATCTCCTTCAATCAAACGACCAATCAACTCAGACAAATTAACGCCGCTTTTATCATCACCCTCCTCGGGGTGGCGATGGCTTATTCATTTGCCCTGCTTTGGAGTCAAACCCAAGGACACGAAACTTATACACGAACCTTTGAATGGGCAGCAGCCGGGGACTTTCACCTCTCGATGGGCTATATCATCGATCCCCTGACTGCTGTAATGCTCGTTATCGTCACTACCGTCGCCTTTCTCGTCATGGTCTACACCGACGGTTACATGGCACACGACGACGGCTATGTACGCTTTTACGCCTATCTGAGTATCTTTAGCGCTTCCATGTTGGGTTTGGTCATCAGCCCTAACTTGGTTCAAGTTTACATTTTCTGGGAATTGGTGGGGATGTGTTCCTACCTCCTCATCGGCTTCTGGTACGATCGCAAGGCGGCTGCCGATGCCTGTCAAAAAGCCTTCGTTACCAACCGCGTCGGGGACTTCGGACTCCTCTTAGGAATGCTCGGCTTATACTGGGCGACCGGAAGTTTTGAGTTTGAAGTCATTGGCGATCGCTTGCACGAACTCGTCTCCTCTGGGGCATTAGCCGGAGGAATGGCCGCCCTCTTCGCCATTTTGGTCTTTCTCGGACCCGTGGCCAAATCCGCTCAATTTCCCCTCCACGTCTGGCTACCGGACGCGATGGAAGGTCCTACCCCCATTTCTGCCCTGATTCACGCGGCAACAATGGTCGCGGCAGGAGTATTCCTGATCGCCCGGATGTATCCTGTTTTCGAGCAAATTCCCATCGCCATGACAACGATCGCTTGGACGGGGGCAGCAACGGCGTTTCTAGGGGCATCCATCGCCATTACCCAAAATGACATCAAAAAAGGGCTGGCCTACTCTACAATCTCTCAATTGGGCTATATGGTGATGGCGATGGGAAGCGGTGCCTATAGTGCCGGACTCTTCCATCTGATGACCCACGCCTACTTTAAAGCCATGTTGTTTCTCTGCTCCGGTTCCGTCATTCACGGTATGGAAGCGGTAGTGGGTCACGATCCAGTTTTGGCGCAGGATATGCGCTTGATGGGGGGGTTGCGGAAATATATGCCCATCACCTCCGCGACCTTTTTGGTGGGAAATCTGGCCATTTGCGGAATTCCTCCCTTTGCGGGATTCTGGTCGAAAGATGAAATTCTCGGTCTGGCGTTTCAAGCCAACCCCGCCCTCTGGGTCGTCGGCTGGCTGACGGCAGGAATTACCGCTTTCTATATGTTCCGGATGTATTTTATGACCTTTGAAGGGAAATTCCGAGGTAATGATGAAAGCATTCGCCAACAGTTGAAAGCCGCCGAAGTGGGGGAACTACAACCCGCCTTTGGACCCGGTGCGATGGATCCTCACGAATTAGGACATGGCGACCATCACCACGCCAGCGAACCCCACGAGTCCCCGTGGACGATGACCTTCCCTTTGGTCATGCTGGCCATTCCTTCCTGTGCGATCGGGCTTCTCGGTCGTCCTTGGCACAATGATTTTGAATGGTTAGTCCACGCCCCGGGAGAAGTCTTGCATGAGGTCGTGGAATTTAATTGGACAGAATTCTCGATCATGGCGGGTTCTTCTGTGGGAATTGGCCTGATCGGGATTACGATCGCGTCTTTGATGTACTTGCAAAAGAAAATCGACCCCAGTGCGATCGCCAATTCCATCCAACCCCTTTACAATCTCTCCCTCAATAAATGGTATTTCGATGACATTTACGACAAAGTATTTGTCATCAACTCCCGTCGGTTAGCCCGGCAAATGTTGGAAATCGATTTCCGCGTTGTCGATGGTGCCGTCAATTTCACGGGGTTAGTTACTGTTGTCACCGGACAAGGATTGAAATATCTAGAAAACGGTCGCGTCCAATTCTACGCCCTAATTATTTTCGCCGCCGTCTTAGGATTTGTGGTTATCTCCAGTATTGCGTAATGATTATCGGTTATTTGTTCGTCTGGCGGACAAATAACCCATTCCCCATTCCCCATTCCTTATTCCCTATTACCCATTACCCAACACAAATGGAACATTTTCCTTGGCTAACGACCATTATTTTGTTTCCCATTATCGCCGGATTGTTCATTCCTTTAATTCCGGATAAGGATGGCAAAACGGTGCGATGGTATGCCCTAATCATCGGATTAATTGATTTTGCCCTCATCATTGCTGCCTTTTATACCAGCTACGATCTCTCTAGTCCCGAGTTGCAATTGGTCGAGCAATATACATGGGTCGCGCAACTCGATCTAAAGTGGTCCGTAGGAGTAGATGGTTTATCCATGCCCCTCGTGATTCTTACGGGTTTTATTACCACATTGGCCATTCTGGCAGCTTGGCCGGTGACGTTAAAACCCAAGTTTTTCTATTTCTTGATGTTGGCGATGTACGGCGGACAAATTGCCGTTTTTGCCGTTCAAGATATGCTCTTTTTCTTCCTCGTTTGGGAGTTGGAATTAGTCCCCGTTTACCTGATTCTGTCGATATGGGGTGGAAAAAAGCGCCTTTATGCGGCGACGAAGTTCATTCTCTACACCGCAGGCGGCTCCTTGTTTATCTTGGTGGCGGCCATGACCATGGCCTTTTATGGGGATACCGTCACCTTTGATATGGCTGCGATCGCGGGCAAGAATTTCCCTGTAACGCTACAACTCTTACTCTATGGCGGTTTCCTCATCGCTTATGGAGTCAAACTGCCTATTTTTCCCTTGCATACATGGCTACCAGATGCTCACGGAGAAGCCACGGCACCAGCCCATATGTTACTGGCAGGCATTCTCTTAAAAATGGGCGGCTATGCTCTCATCCGCATGAACTTGGGAATGCTGCCTGAGGCTCACGTTAAGTTCGCTCCAATTTTAGTGATTCTCGGGGTTGTCAATATTGTTTACGCGGCACTCACTTCCTTTGCCCAGCGCAACCTAAAACGGAAAATCGCTTATTCCTCTATTTCTCACATGGGTTTCGTTTTGATTGGTATGGCTTCCTTTACCTCTTTGGGGTTAAGCGGTGCGGTGCTGCAAATGATTTCCCACGGGTTGATCGGGGCGAGTTTGTTTTTTATGGTGGGCTGTACCTACGATCGCACTCATACCCTGATGCTGGACGAGATGGGGGGAGTCGGTCAGAAAATGCGGAAAGTCTTTGCCATGTGGACGACTTGTTCTTTTGCCTCTTTAGCTCTGCCCGGAATGAGCGGCTTTGTGGCGGAATTAATGGTCTTTGTGGGCTTTGCGACCAGTGATGCCTATAGCCCCACTTTTCGGGTCATTGTGGTGATTCTGGCCGCCGTTGGGGTCATTCTGACTCCCATCTACCTCCTCTCCATGTTGCGGGAAATTTTCTACGGCAAAGAAAATAAGGAGTTGGTGAAACACGAAGCCCTCATCGATGCGGAACCGCGAGAGGTGTTTATCATTGCCTCCCTGTTGATTCCCATCATCGGTATTGGATTATATCCTAAAATTGCCACCCAGATTTACGATGCGACCACCACGCAACTCACGGGTTATTTACGGGGGTTTGTGCCGGCTTTGGTACAGCCTGCACCCATCTCCGAGGTAGAACCCGTAGCAATTTTGCGATCGCCTCCCATCGAATCCTGTTAAGGTAAATTTAAAGTTGGTTGTTCGGACAGCGTTTGTCGCGCTGTCTTTTTTTTGCCACATATCCTAGAATTCAGTCCGAAAGAAGTTCTTCATCGCTCTCAGGACGTTAACTTCGGGATGATCGATCGCCTCGAAAAATGTCTCTTTCCCCACTGCTTTGACGATCCGAACGATTTTACCGAGCCAGTTGCGATCGCTTTTTCGGCAATGGCTGACTTTTCGCTGAGGGGGCAAATACTTCGAGAGCTGCTCGAGCAACTCTTGGATTTCTTTGGCAGCACTGGCTAGATCTTGATGTGAGTTTATATTAACGTCAGTTCGATGAGATCAAAAAAGGAACGATATTAGGAATTCTCTCCCAATTGTAACGCATTTTGAATATTGGAAAAGACACAATTCAGTTCCTGTTTTTTATATCTCACTAAGTTCGTTCGTATTATGTTTTCTCATTCATTACCTTTAACACCAAACTCGACAAACGATCGCGATACAATTTCCATGTTAATTCCTCGGCTTTTTTCCGTGCAGCCTTGCCCATTTCTACCAATTCTTGGGGATGATCGTAACACCAAGCAAGTTTTTTTTGAATGGCTTCCGTATCGCGAATGGGAATAATAAATCCTTCCACACCATCAGTAATAATATCGCTTCCTCCAGCATTTTCCGTGGTAATAATAGGAATACCGCAAGCCATCGCCTCTAATAAAACTAACGCTAAACCCTCTACTAAAGAAGGAAAAACAAAGACGCTAGCAGAACTATAATATTGATTCAGCGTTGCGTGAGGAACTGAGGGAATATAGCGAAAAGAATCTTGATATTGTCCCAAATAGCGATCGCCGATTTCATTCATGCCTACTAATAACAATTCTGCATCGATTAAGTTCAGCTTTTGCCATGCTTGCAAGAGATAATGAATGCCTTTTCTCGCTCCTACTCGCCCTACAAATAAAGCACGAAATTGTTTATCTTTCTTCGGTTGTGACTGGAAATAGTCGTGGGGAGAACCGAAAGGAATAATATTTATTTTCTCTTTTTGAACGCCTGCATTTGAAAGCGATCGCGCTACAGCAGTCGAAGGAACAATGATACAGTCAGCCAGAGCAATTTCTTGTTCTTTTCGCTCCAACTTCCACGCAGGTTCTTGAATGGATTGCAAACAATGAGCAAGTTCAGGGAATAATTCGGCTTCTTCTTGTTGAATTTTTTGGCTTTGGCGATAAAATACGATCGGCAGATCGTAAAAGCATTTAATCTCTCGTTGTTTGGCAACAGAAAAGGTGCTAGCAGCCCCATCTTCATAGGCGTAAACCCCTGTTAGTCCTGTCAGATGTTTTCTCGCCACTCGCCTATCTATAGACACATAAACCCAGTCTGCGAGACTTTGTGAATTGAGTCCCAAACGATGATTCAAACCCATGCGAAGGAGTAGAATTCGTAGGATTTCTTCAACGGGATAAGTTTTTAAAAACCTATTTTCTGGCGGAATCCAAGTTCGTCGCCCCAATTCGCGATCGCCAGCCTGGAAAAATTTCTGCAAAAAATGAGCTAAATTCCCATCAGGATTGTAAGCGATCGCGGTAATAATTTCCTGAAGTAAGCCGATTTCCCAGAGTGCGATCGCAGCATTGCGCGCAAAAGGATTACCCGTAGGATGAATAAGAGTAATTGCCATTGAGTTATTGGTTATTTCCTATTGATAATTGTTCTTCACGCCAATTTTCCACTCGTTCGAGCCAAGGTAACAAGAAAATAAAACTTGTATATAACCAATAATAGAGTCCAAAGCTATTGTGATACACCATCTGATTGATAAATAAAATGGATTGAATCAAAACTGCAGCCAAAGCTAAATCTCGTAAAAAGGGGCGTTTTAGTCGGGTAAAAATCAAAAATAAAGCAATAATAAAACCAATTCTCATGCCATACCATAAGAGAAAACCAATGGGACCCAATTCGATCGCAACTCGTCCCATTTCCGGCTCAATTTCAATAGGAGGAGGAATTCCGGGCGGCAAATCAAAAACAGCCCTTAGAGATCCGGCTCCAGCATGAGTTGCTCCCGCACCATAACCATCTAAATCTGTCAGTTTAATAAAATCAAAAGGTCCAATAAAACCCAAGCGAATGCGTTCGGATAGATCGGCATTGGAACTCATTCGCGTCCAAAATGCTTCGAGAACTTGGCGGAATAAAATCACAGCAACGCTGGCAGCAACAGTCAAAAAAGGCAGCAAACGACCCAACCAGAGAAAGATTTTTTCGGGTGTGCTTAAAATGCGAATTCCATAATATCCAGTCATAAATAATATTGCAGCAATAACAGGAGTTCGCGATCCGGTCATAAAACAATTCAAGCTAATCAGAAAAACTTGAATATAAATTAAAATACGCCAAAGAGATGATTGTTTGACAGACAATAAAGGAATTAAAAGACCGAAGCAAGCAGAAAGATAACCTTGATAACTATTCAGATAAGAAAATGTCCCCGTAATCCGAACATTGCGCGTTCCCGCAAACCCAAATGTTGCGATCGCTTCATTGCGTCCGGGAATATATTGATTAATCGGACTATCAATGGGGCTAAAAAATTGTACAATTCCTAATAGTCCTACGGGAATTAGTAAAAATAAATGATTGCGGAGAAAGATAAAAAGCTCTTCTTCCGAGCGAAATAAACTGGGCATCATCCAGATCAAAGGAATATAGAAAAGATAGGATTTTAAACCTAAAATCCCAACAATAGGGGAGCCTAAGTTAGGATTAAAGGCTTGAAAAATGCACCACCCCGAGGCAACTATAATGGCAATATTGACAAAGTTATTTTTAATCGGAAATCTTTGTTCGCCTTGGGGAAATAAATAATAGCGAAGATACGCACCCAGCAAAACAAAATCTTTGAAAAAATAAATAAACTCACTGGCTTGTGGTAAAACCCATTTACGAATTGCTCCATCGATGACCAGAATAAAAAAAATAGCTTTTACAGACCTGCGCCAATCACGAAAAGAAACGTAGATAATTGTAAATAAAATGATTAGTCCGACAAGAGCTTTGAGCAAGAATAATCCTCCCTCATCCGATAAGATTTCACTATAAATTCCATATTCATCGATCGGGTTTGAGCTTCCCAAAGAAATATCATTATGTTGTATGGACAGATAAATGAGCAGTACGACAATTAATAACCCAATCGTAATTTTCACGCGAGAACCGCCTTAAATCTCTGTAAATATCTTTGCGCCACCGTGTTTTTTTGATGGCGTTGTAAATGTTGTTTTGCATTTCTTCTGTACTTAGCAATTTTATCGGGATTTGTCAAGAATTCAGCTAAAATTTTGGTCAGGTTGGCGCGATCGCCATTAGGAAAAGTCTCACCACAGTCGGAGATCGCCTTTTTTAACCCTCCTCCTTGCGATCCCACCGCAACACAACCACAGGCTATCCCTTCTAAGGCTACGATACCAAATGGTTCTTGCCAGCGAGAAGGGATAACGAGAATTTGATGAGCATTGAGAGTTTTTGCAACTTCTGTGGGGGAACAAACCCCCAGAAAGCGAACTTGTGCATCAATTTTTAATCTTTTGACTTGCTGTTGCAAGCGTGTTTTATCGACTCCTTCGCCAATAATAGTTAACTGGGGAACGAGTCCTTGTTGTTTGAGATCGAAGAGAGAATCGAGTAAGAGATCGACTCCTTTATCCGATACCAATCTTCCCACAAAAACCAATTCTTTTTCGCGGGAAATTTCTGGGATTTCTCGGAAGATATTGTCTTGATAAGGGTTATGGATAACTGTTGATGAGACGGGAAGATGCAAGGCGATCGCTTCACTAACGCAAATATTAGTCGCAAAACGAGTCAGCCAAAGTTTGAGGCGATCGGCTAAAACAATACTCCCATCCGGACGGTTATACCAAGTATGATGAATGCAAGCGAGGGGTTTGGGTTGCAGAAACTCTAACCAGAGTCCTTTGAGACTAATACAGCTTTGCAGATAAATATCGCACCACTGCATCAATTTTAATTGTTGTTTGACCCCAGGCTGAC
The DNA here is from genome assembly GCF_059821285.1 of Spirulina sp. LEGE 11439. Classification (NCBI taxonomy): domain Bacteria; kingdom Bacillati; phylum Cyanobacteriota; class Cyanophyceae; order Spirulinales; family Spirulinaceae; genus Spirulina; species Spirulina sp. LEGE 11439. Next base: position 32,376 of record NZ_JCAMRX010000022.1, on the reverse strand, counting down.
GAAAGACTTCAAAAGGAAAGGGTTTTGAGTTGCGATCGGGGGTTTGAGAAATTAATTTTACCTCCGCCCCCAATTGCACCCATTCTTCTGCTAACATCCCAGTAACGCTCTCTACACCACCAACACTGGGATAAAATAAGGGGGAGTAAATGAGAATTTTCATCTGAATTTTTGATTTTCATCGTAAAGCGTACAGTTGTTTTGCTATTCTAGGTTTATTGCGATCGCACTCTTCTCATTATCTCGTCTGGCGGTCATTATCTGTATTATCCAAATTTTTGCAATCTAATGATACCTCTACAACTGATTCTCAAAAATTTCCTCAGCTATCGAGAAGCTAAATTAGATTTCCAAGGTTTGCATACCGCCTGTATTTGTGGTTCAAATGGGGCGGGTAAATCATCTCTTCTAGAAGCTATTACTTGGGCGGTTTGGGGGAAAAGTCGAGTCGGTACAGATGATGTGATTAATGCAGGAGAGAAGACCGTTCGAGTTGATTTTACCTTTATTGTCAACCAAGAAACCTATCGTATCATTCGCAGTCGCCAACGAGGACGTAGCACGGATCTTCAGTTTCAAATTCAAACCGAATCAGGAAGATTTCGCCCTTTGACGGGGAAAGGTGTTAAACCGACGCAAGAAAAAATTGTTAAAGATATTAAATTAGACTACGATACCTTTGTAAATTCTGCTTATTTGCGTCAGGGACGGGCGGATGAATTTATGCTTCGCACTGCCTCGGAACGCAAAAAAGTGTTGGCGGATTTACTCAAATTAAATCGGTATGAAGAGTTATCTATCAAGGCAAAAGATACTTCCAAAGAATTCAAAGGTCATGCCGATTATATGGAGCAAAGTTTGCAACCTCTAGAACAAAAAATAGCACGAAAAGGAGAAATTGAGCAAGAAAGAAAGACTCTTGCTACAAAATTAGAGGGATTGCAAGATCTGCAAGATATAGATAATCAAAAATTAAAAACCTTGCAAATGGCGGAACACGATCGCGACAATGAAGAACAGAAATTAATTTGGCAGCAAACTCAATATCGCAATATAGTAGGAGACTGCGATCGCCTCCTGCGAGACCGAGAAGAAATTAAAGTAAAATTAACACAAACTGAGAGTTTCTTACAGCGAAGTGAAGAAATAAAACGAGGCCATCAAGATTTAAAAACATGGCAAAATGAAGAGGAACAACTTGCCGACAAACTTCGAGAGTATCAAAGCACAAAAGAAACCAAACGACAACGAGAAGCAGAATTAATTCAACAGAGTAACGAAATCGAAATGAAAATTCAACAAGTACAAACTCAATTAGATAATCTTTCTCAACAAGAGGAAGAAAATAAAACAACTTTGGCAACCTCAGAAGAAGTCGATCGCGGCTTAGAAAAATTACAATCTCATCGCCAGCATGTTCGGAAATTGGAACAGCTTAAACTACAAGTTACACCTTTATTACAACGGCGTAATGACTTACAAATTGAGATTGAAAGAGTACAGGCACAATTAAACGCCAAACTCGAACAATTACGGTTATCTCAACAAGAACTTGCCGATCGTATTGCACGAATTCCCCAACGCCGTCAAGAGTATTTAGAAATAGAAGCAAAAATCATAGAATGTGAGAATACAAAGAATTATCAACAGCGAGTTCAAGATAAAGGACAAGAACAAAAAATCATCAAAGAACGCTTGCAAGAAAGTCAGCGTTCTTATGAAGAACAGATCGAAAAATCACAACAAAAATTAGCACTATTACAAGTTCCCGATGCGACTTGTCCACTCTGCGATCGTCCTCTTGACGAACATTATCGCAGTCATGTTATCAGCAAAACTCAAAGCGAACAAGAGAAAAATCAACAGCAAATTTGGAGGATTCGCGAACAAATAGCAACTTGTGAAGGCGATTTAAAAGGATTGCGAGAAGAATACGCTCAACTCACACGAAAAATTAATGCTTATGGCGATCTTCAGAATAAAAAAGGACAATTAGAAGCGGAGTTAGAAACAGGAGATGAAGATTACGATCGCCAGCAAGATATTGTCGTAGAGATCGAAGAGAGAGAACAATCCTTAAAAATAGGAAATTACGCCCTCGATCTGCACGCAGAATTGCAAAATCTCGATCGCGAAATTGCCCAACTCGATTATGATGAACAAACCCTTGCTCTCGCACGCGGAGAAGCCGATCGCTTGCGACATTGGGAGATCAAACAGTCGAAAATTAATGATGCACGACGCAAACAAAAAGACTTCAATACCAGAAAACCTGAATTGTTAAAACAGCGCGATCGCTGGCAAGAATCTCGCGATTGCCTGCACCAAGATTCAGAGATTCAGCAACAAATTCACCAGATAGAAGCTAAAATTACGGCCATTGGTTACGATCGCGATCGCCATGAAATCGCCCGCCAAACTTTGCAAAAATTAAAAGCACAAGAATGGGATCTCCAATATTACAAACTGCAAGAAGCAGCAAAACAGTTACCTCAATTACAAAATGACTTAGAAGAAATTCAAACGCGACTAAAAATTCGAGAAGGCGATCGTGACAAAATCAAGCTAGATTTAGATGAATTGGTCGCGAAAATGCAACAGATCCCCGACTATCGCAATGAAATCAAACAATGCGATCGAATTATTCAACAACGACGACAGGAATTAGACGAACTTTTGGCAAAACAAGGAAAACTACAGCAACAATTAACTCAACTACAAGAAACAAAAATTCAACACCAGAAAACGAAGGAACGGTTAAAGGAGGTAAATCGGCAATATCGCATCTATCAAGAACTCTCGAAAGCCTTTAGTAAAAATGGCATTCAAGCCTTGATGATTGAAAATATTCTCCCTCAATTAGAAGCACAAACCAATCAAATTTTAGCGAGGCTAACCGGCAATCAACTGCACGTTCAATTTGTCACCCAAAAGGCGAAAAAAAGCGCTAGCAGCCGCAAAAAAGCCAATAATACCATTGATACTCTCGAAATTGTTATTGCTGATGCCCGAGGGACTCGTACTTATGAAACTTATTCTGGAGGAGAAGCGTTTCGCATTAACTTTGCTATTCGTCTGGCTTTGGCTAAGATGTTAGCACAGCGATCGGGGGCATCGCTGCAATTATTAATTATCGATGAAGGCTTTGGGACCCAAGACGCAGAAGGATGCGATCGCCTCATTGCAGCGATTAATGCGATCGCATCAGATTTTGCTTGCATTCTTACCGTCACTCATATGCCTCAATTTAAAGAGGCTTTTCAGCATCGTATTGAGGTTCGCAAAACGGAAAACGGCTCTCAATTACATCTTTTAAGTTAGCAAAAAAACACCCTTTGCTAATTGTGAAATACACCAATCGCTATAGTATTTCTTTGTGGTATCTGGATAAATCAGCGATCGCTAGATTTGGCTGGAATGAATTCTTGGCAAAATTTGCATAAATTCTTTGCGAAAAAGTTCACTTTCGTATAAAGTGTGACATTAATGCAGCAAAATTCTTGCTAAATTTAGGGTGTTGACGAGTTGGTGAATTCGTTGAGTTTTTTTCTCTCTGACTCCACAAAAAATAGATCGAAAAGTGATTCGAACTGTAAAAATAGTTTAGTTGATTTTTTGCTGCGTGCATCTATTAAGTTTATTAAGATTCAAATTGGTTGTCAACTTTCAGGTTTATTCGTGTTAACAAAATATTTAGATATAGAACATGTAACGGCAATCCGAGAAGTAAATGCCGCAGTCATTAATATTAGCGGAAGACAGCGAATGCTTTCTCAAAGAATAGCATTCTTGTCAATTAGATTACTTGCTTTCTCCTGTCAAGATAAACGAGAAGCTATAAAACAAGAGTTAGTTGAGCTTGTCGATTTAATGGAAAGTTCCCATAATGGCTTACTCTACGGCAATCCCGCTCTAAAATTACCCGGAAATCTATCGCCAGAAGTTGCCGATATTTATTTTGCAATGCCTTTTCAACTAGATCGAGGAATTCGATCTTTTGTGTATACAGTTCGCTGTTTGATACAAGCTCAATCGGAAACATTGGACATAAATAATGACTACTTGAAATATATTCTAGAAGAAGCCGATCGTAATTTACTCACAGCACTAGATCGTGTTGTCAGCCAGTATCAAAAAGAACAAGAAGAACAGGATATTAGCATCGGTCAATATCAAGCCAAACTGTATCAAAAAAGCCGTCAAGCTGAAGCTAGAGCGCGATATCGGGCTGAAGAATTAGAAGGTGCGCTAGAAACTCTCAAACAAATGCAACTACAACTCATTCAAGCCGAAAAAATGTCAGGCTTGGGTCAATTAATTGCTGGTATTGCTCACGAAATCAATAATCCTATTACCTTTATTCATGGTAATATTAATTATGCGGAACGCTATATCCAAGATATTCTCGAAGTTATCGAACTGTATCAAAAAACTTATCCTAGTCCCAGTCTCGAAATTCAAGACTTATTAGAAAAGGTTGAATTTGATTTTATTGCAGCAGATTTGCCCAAAATCTTACAATCCATGCTCCTCGGGACGAGTCGTATTCGTGATATTGTGGTGTCCTTACGAAATTTTTCTCGTTTGGATGAAGCGTCGATGAAAAAAGTTGATATTCACGAAGGAATTGATAGTACGTTATTCATTTTACAGCATCGTCTTAAATCCACAGATAAACAGTTTAAAATTGAGATTTACAAAAAATATCATTGTCAGTCTCTTATCGAATGCCATGCAGGGCTTTTGAATCAAGTTTTTATGAATATTCTTAGTAATGGTATTGATGCGTTAGAACAACACCGAAGCATTTTCATTCAAGAAAAACGTACCCCTGAGATTACTATTGAGACAACTTTATTAGAAGGCGATCGCGTAGAAATTTGCATTCGAGATAACGGCCCGGGAATTCCGGAAGCGATCGCCCAAAAATTGTTTGAGCCATTTTTTACCACTAAACCGGTTGGCAAAGGGACGGGTTTGGGTCTTTCTATCAGCCATCAAATTATTGTCGAACGCCATCAAGGGACATTACAATGCAGGTCTAAATTAGGTGAAGGAACAGAATTTGTGATTACTTTTCCGTCTTTACAAGAGAACCACGTAACTCAGACAGAAGCCAAGACTCAAAATTCAAATTTAGTATCTCAAAAAAAGAAGATTGAAAATATGGCTGATTCGATCGCGATCGCACAAGATGGCTTGAATTCAGATTCGCAAGACTTAAACGTTCAAGATAAGGCGTTAAAAGATATTGAACTCGCTGCAAGTTAAAGGTAAAATAGAGTAAAATGAATTTCAAATTATTAACTGAGGATAGAGGAATTGAAAGCCGGCTGCTTTGATTTTTTGAGTAGAAACGCGAACATTATAAGGATAAGATATCTCTTGTTTATCCCATGCGATCGCAGGTAAATTGTAGGCTTGACAGACGCGATCGAGGAGTTGTCGTCGAGGGATTTGTTCGTCACAAACTAAATTATAAATTCCTCCTAATTGTTTTTCGCAAACAAAATCGATCGCCTTGACAATATCGTCTAAATACACCCAGTTAGAAATATTTTCACCTTTTCCTGCCAAAGTTTGACCTGCAACGCGCTTAAAAATCTTGGCAATTTCGCGATCGCGTCCATAAATACCTCCCAAGCGTAGAATGCAAATTTTACGGGTTTCTGTTGCAGCCGAAAGTAGAGTATTTTCTGTTTCCCAGAGAATCTGACCTTGGATAGAAGTCGGAGAAACAGGAAAAGATTCATCAACGAGATCTCCATCGCGATCGCCATAAACCGAATAAACTCCCGTATAAATAATCTGCCGAACTTCTGGAACTTCTGGCAAGAGATCGACAATATTTTGTGCGGTTTTTAGATAAGTCTGGCGATAGATATCTTCCCGTCGCGTTTTTGCACCAATACTCAACAGGATAACTTCTTGACCTCGTAAAACAGTTTTTAACCCTGCTAGATCGTCTCCTTTTACGACTAAAACTCGATCGGCGATCGCGGATAATTCAGGAATGCGATCGGGTTGCGTCGTCGTCACCGTCACCGTAAAATCTTGCTTTCGCCAACGATGTGCGACCTCACATCCAACATAACCACAACCAATAATTGCTACATTTTTCATGTTTAAGGATTCCTTTTTAATTTTAGCTTTGAAGTTTGCATTTAAAAATCACCTTCGGCAACTTGAAAGACTGTTAACCCCAAACTGCGCCACATTTCTACGACTTGATTTCGGTCGTCTAAAATGAAACGAATATTATATTTTCCGGCAATATTTTGACGATAAATTTCTTCTTTAATAATTGAGTCTTTGCGCTGATCGCCTTGTTTTCGTAGATAAATTTTAGCATAGTTCACGCCATATTTATTTAACCATTCTTCTGTTTGAGCTTGGCCGTCATCTGTACGACCGGAAAGAATAATAATCTGGGTGTCTTTTTGCCATTTCAAAACTGTATCTACTACGGGAAAATTAGGCAAATCTCCGCCACATTTTGAGACATCGTAAGGACTGCGATCGTTGATAATGGCTAAAGTTCCATCCATATCTACCATAATCGCATCGGGAAGATCGGGATCGCGATCGGGGATTTGAGGACGAGGGCGAATATAACGATTATACATCTTCATAATCACATCTTTTCCTACCGATCGCGGTCGTTCTAAATCCCGACGAATACATTCTTCTACAGGAACATCTAAGAAAGAATCATTGACCTCAACTTTGGCTTTTCCTTTGACTAATTCTTTAATATGGTTGACATGATGTCCGAAATTTGTATCGTCTATAATGACGTGCTTTCCGGCTTCTAATGCCATCAAAATGATTTCGTCTCGTAACTTAACAATAAATCGTTCATTTTTTTGCGACCAATAGGAAGCATGGGCCATTTCTCGCAATGAATCTTTATTCGTTCTCACCCAACGTCCGGGATTTTCCAATAATAATTCTTTGGCGTAAGTAGATTTTCCCGATGCGGGTAAACCAATTAAAACTAAAACTTTTTTCATGTTTAAACTCCTAGAGAAACGTTCTCAATTTCTAATAATTGTTCGACTTTAGGCAGAGATGTTTTTTGCAAAGACTCTCGAATACTAGCAGATTTTCCCGATCGCAAGGCAAATAAAATTCCTGAATAAGGTAAATGCTTAATGCTTAAGGCAAAATCTTTCTGACTGGCAATATCCTTATAGCGATCGTATTCTGCTGTGATTTTGTCCGCAAAGTCATCATATTTTTGTTGAATATTGCGATATATTTCTGTCCATTCGGGATAATAGGAAAGAAATTCATCGCCTTCATGCTTGAGGATAATTTCTAACATTCTACGCGTCGAAAATCCTTGTCGAAAATGTGAGAGTGCGACATATTCAGGGGATTTAACTTTAACGCGACGAAAGGTGCGATCGCAAATAACATATCCTTCAGAATCCATTGGATCTAAATATTTTGCCGCTTCTAAAATTTCTGACCAATTGCTTAACGGATAAGTTTTTACTAATTCCCAATTATATCGATCTGTCCAAATTTTTGGTTCTTCTTCTCTCAGGGTTTTAATATTGCGAACGCCGTGTAAAGCCAATCGATTAGACTCTTGTTTAACAACAATCCGATTATACGGAGTCATGAGTTCAAAACTGAAACAATACTCCGTCTCTTCTGGTAAAGAATAGCCGAGTTCTTGCCATACTTTCCAAAATAACTCCGTAAAGGTAAAGGGAAAACCATTAACGTTTCCTGTTGCATCTGGCGTGCCGCTAGATTGAACTCGCCACTCGCGATCGTAAAAATAGAGAACCATCAAAGAGCCGTCTAATTTGTCGTAAACTGTCGCATTATGCCAATCAATTTCGACGGCATTGGGTTCGCCATAGTTAAAAAATTTATTGTAAGAATAAGAAACAATTTGCCAATTTTTACCCTCATCAACAATAATACCTCGTGACTGCTGGACGATCTTCTCTTCCATCGGGGAATCGATCTGGGAGTATTTCAAACAGACCAAATTAGGATATTGATAGTGACGATTTGCTTTAATATGATATTGATGACATAAATTTTCCAAGCCGCGATCGCGCAGATACTCTATCAATTTCATTCCCGTTTTGCAAAACGACAGCATTTTCTATTATAAACTATTCTCAACTGTTAACTTTCAACTCTTGATGCACATTTGCGAACTCGCTATCTATCCAATTAAATCTTGTCGCGGTATTTCTCTAGATGCGGCTGAAGTTACTCCCAAAGGATTTCTCTGGGATCGCGAATTTATGATAACCGATGCTGCGGGCAAATTTCTCACTCAGCGCCAATATCCTCAACTGGCATTAATTGAGGTGAAAATTGAGGGAGAAAATATCTCATTATCCGCACCTTCTCATCCTGCAATCTCATTGGCTACCACGATCGCAGGAGATGAAATTGAGGTGCAAGTCTGGCGCGATCGCCTCATCGCGATCGACCAAGGCGATCGGGTTGCCAACTGGCTGCAATCTGTCTTAAAAACACCTCATTCCTTACGTTTAGTCCGACAATCTCCCCAGTATATTCGTCCCGTTAATCCGAATTATACCCCTCGAGAGAATGCTCCCGTTAGTTTTGCTGACGGCTATCCTTTCTTAATTACAAATACTGCATCTTTAGAGGAATTAAACCATAGATTAGCAGCAATCTATCCCGATCGCTCTCAAACTGTTCCCATGAATCGTTTTCGTCCGAATATTGTGATTGAAAGCGATCGCGCTTTTATTGAAGATGAATGGCAAGTTTTGCAAATTGGAGAGGTTATTTTTGATTTGGTAAAACCTTGCGATCGCTGTATTGTCACCACTACCGATCAAATGACCGCACAACGCAATGAATTGCGCGAACCTTTAAAAACCTTGGGTACATTTCGACGTTTTGGCAAAGAAGGAATTATGTTTGGTGAAAATGCGATTCCGCGAAAGGCAGGATCGATTAAAATAGGTGATAAAGTCCAAAATTTAACGAATTAAAGGGGATCTCGGCAGCGATCGCGATCGTTTTTAGACGATTTAGATACAAATCTAAGCAAAACTTAAAGTATTATCTCGAACACCTTGAACTATTATTGCTTCACGCAAAGTATTGCAAACATATTCAAATAAAAATTGCAAGATTGAGGAATCTGAAGCAGTTAATGTGAGTAAACCTTGATAATGAAAATAGAAATCCAGAAGCAACGATTTCTACTTAAACATCTGATTTGACATGGAGGTCAGAATTATGAAAATTGGAAAAACGATTGCCGAAGTCAGTCGATTCATCTCTGAAGCATTTGCGCGTATTTTCAGTCCTACGGATGATATGTATCCCGCTATTGGCGTACAACCTTTTTCCGGCGATCCTTATGATAAACACCAACATTTTGATTGGTAAGTTGAGACGATCTTGCAATTTATCAAACAAAATTACTCGGATAATTAAATATTAAAAAGGTGGAGTTATACTGTATTTCTCCATCTTTTTTGTTGATATTTTTAGCGATCGCTAGCAACTCAAACAACAGACAAGGCGATCGTATTATCGCACTACGCAAATCATGAAGAAAGTTGACCACAGAGTCCCAGAGGTACACAGAGAAGGATACTTTGTTCTAGCTTAATACTGTGAGCCTAAATAGCCTCATAAAAAATATATTCCTGATTTATATTTCTGGTTTAAAGGGTATAATATTTCCTTTACTTCCAACCCCGATCGCTATTGAGGAAGCAAGATCGCGATCGGAAAATTTCAGACTTGACACAATAAGTTTTCTTGTACTATATTAGAAGTGTTATAGCTTTCTCTCTCTGAGATATTGCCAAAAGATAGATAACTTTTTCAAAAAAGTTATCGGATTTTCTATCTTCATTATTTTGAGATTTAATTTCCTAGAAAAGCGAGAAAAACGATGAATTACTCTAATCATTCTAACTCTACTACTTATGATGTAAATGAGCAGAAAATACAATCCGATCTCGATGATTTTCAATTTTCTGATGATGAAATTATCGATGCTGATATTATTGAAGAAGAGCAAGATAATTATCCAATCAATTCTGATTCCTTTAGCGATCGCACGCAACAGCAGCAGCAGGAAACCCAACATCAAACGCCATTATCTCGCCCTTATCTCCAGCAAGTTGTTCGACAGATAGAGCGACTTGAATGGAAGCACGATCGCTTGCAAGAGCGATTTAAAAAAGCAAGTTTTGAAAACCGAAAGCAAGTTTTTCAGCTACTTTATGAAACTGATAAGCGTATTGGGAGAAAATTTCGTAGATTTCAAGATAAATTAGAAAAAATAGAGATTAAAATTGATGGCTTATTAGCAGAGCAACGTGCTAAAGAATCGCGACGAACAACTTTGATTTTGCTCAGTATTTTAGTGGCAGGTGTTGCCTATATCACTATTGTTTATCCTTTGGTAAACCAAAGGCAGAATTCTCAAAACTCTCCTACTGAAGATACTTCTAAGGCAATTCCAAAAAATACTTTAGATACTGCAAGCAAACCCAGCAATCTACAATTTTTTTTTAACAGTTCGGTGTTAGCTGTAACCCCAAAAAGAAAAAATAGAATTCGCGGGAGAGGAAAACAAAGTTATGTAGTTACCGATACCTATCGCACGCGATCGGTTCATCCCAGTACCGGTAAAAAAAGCCATCCAGATTGCTTGCATAAAACCCCAAAAGATATCGATCGCGAAAATATTAAAGGTTGTATTATTCATCGCGGTGTGGACATTGGGATGCCCATAGGAACACCATTATCTGTGATTGCTCTTCCCGGTATAAAAGCAAAAGTTGAATGTTTAAAACAACCTCCTTGGGGTATTTATAGTAAAATTACCAGTGCTTCTTTACCTAACTGGACATTCATTTCTCATCATCTAAAAACTTGCCGTCCGGGAATTTATCAAGCTGGTGCTATTTTTGGCAGTACGGGAACAGCAGGAACAGGTCCACATTTGCATTTTGGCACGCAATATTATGGCGATTGGATTGCACCTCCTTTAGGCTTTATCGAATGGAATTTGCGAGGAGAAAAGCCAAATCATGAAACATAAAAAATCTACTATCGATCGCTGCGATCGCTTCTATCATATTTTAGTTAAAAGATTAACTCGAAAGCAAAAAAGAACGAGACACGATCGCCGCTATAAAAAGACGAAAACGGCTTCTGACTGGTCGCTTTCGATGAGTATTTTAACGCTGACCATGTTATTCTGCGTTCTCAAAACCCCCACGCTTTCTCCTTTGATTGAAGCCGTACAGGAAAATATTGCTTCCGTTCCCAATATTTTTAGTTTTTTAGATTGGAAAGTCTGGAAAAGTGATGAGTTTTTTCAGTCTCTCGATCGCATTTCTTTGTTAGCGATCGCACCACAACAAGCAACTCCGATGAACCCGCAGAACTTTAAGCGATCGTGTTTTTCCGAACTCCTCTCTCGCCAACAATTGGTAGGAGATGGGTTGCTGAATGGATTAAGCGATTATCAAATTAAGAAAACGTGTATTTATATGGCTCGAATCCGAGCTTTTTTAGACACAATTAGTTGGGCAGAAATAGGAAGTCTCGGCGAGGCTTCTTATACTGTTATTGTTTTTAAAGGCGGTAATCGAATCAAGAATTTTTCGACTCATCCTTTTGTGGGAGGAGGATGGGTCGCCAATCAAAATTGTGCTTTTATTAGACGTGCGAGAAAACGAGTATGTAGTTCTGCAAGCGGACGCTACCAGATCATGGATTTTAATTATCGTAGTTTAACTAACAATGGCATTATTCGAGATTTTACCCCCGCTTCTCAAGATAAAGCAGCGATTTATTATCTCCAGCAAAAAGGAGTTATCAAAAATATTGCTTTTGGCGATTTTGAAAAAGCAGCTTGTAAAGTTGGCGGTCACTGGGCTTCTTTTCCTTGTAATAATTATAGACAGCCGCAAAAAAAACTTCAGCAATTACGATATATTTTCGATCGCCAAGTCGTTAAATATACGATTGGATTTGATGAAATCTTCCAAGAACTCAAGAAAACACACCTTTCAGCATCAATTTGAGCGATCGCACTAAATTCTGCAACCATGACAACAAACGAACGAGAAATTTTCCTTGGTAAATACTTGACATTATACGAGTTTTGTACTTGTACAAAGACCTATCAAAACTATGCCGTCAAGATTGTACCTTTTCCCAAAAACCCGGAAAGCATCACCGCGATCGCAGATCTCAATCGTTATATTATCGACCCGATTATCGATCGTTTCAGTCTCGAAAAATTCCACCTGACTTACGGTTTTTGCTCTTCCGATTTAAAACGCTATCTCAATCAAAAAGATCCCCTGACAGGTGAAAAAAATGGGCGCGTTACCCCTTCTCTCGACCAACATATGGCACTCGAAAAAAATCGTAATGGGAAATATTACTGCGATCGCCTCGGCTCTGCTTGTGATTTCTTCATTGAGGATGTTACCAGCGATACTGTTATTGATTGGATTTTAGAGCAGCATTTACCCTTTGATTCCTTATATTACTACAATGAAAAACGCCCCCTTCATATCAGCTACGGACCCCAACACAAGCGATCCATTTGGACATTTAACTCTACCGGACAACCTACCCGCAAAGGGATACAACATTGGCTAAAGAAAAATTAAAATAAAAAGGACGTGCCTGCATCCTAACTTCACCCCCCAGTATGTACAATTTTGAACGAAAATATCAGCGCCTCAAACAACAATTAATTGCGGGTTTTGCGGGGTTGGGAGGCGTTTTCGTCGCAGGAACCTTGTGGTATGCCCTAATCGAGAAATGGTCTTGGACGGAAGCGGCTTATATGACCACCATTACCCTCTCTACCGTAGGGTTTGGCGAAATTAGACCTTTAAGCGATCGCTCTCGTATCTTTACCGTTGCCCTAATTTTAATGGGTATTTTTGTTATTGGTTATATCGCCAACCGCTTTACGGAAGCGATGATTCAAGGGTATTTTCGAGAAGGGTTGCGACGAAGACAACGAAAGCGATCGATTGAAATGCTCGAACATCATTATATTCTTTGCGGTTACGGACGGACGGGAAGCCAAATTGCTTTAGAATTTGCCGCCGAACACGTCCCGTTTATCATTATCGACTCTCAACCAGAAGCCTTAGACGAAGCGCGACAACAGGGCTATACCGTCATTCAGGGGGATGCGACTCACGATGATTGTCTTTATACTGCCGGGATCGATCGCGCGGACTGTTTGGTCGCGGCCTTGCAGTCCGATGCAGAGAATTTATATACCATTCTCTCGGCAAAAACATTAAATCCTCGCATTCGCGCGATCGCCCGTGCCAATAGTGAAGAAGCGATTACCAAACTAGAACGCGCCGGAGCCGATGCGGTGGTATCTCCCTATATTACGGGAGGGCGGCGTTTAGCGGCGGCGGCACTGCGTCCCAGTGCGATCGATTTTGTCGATGGCATTATTACTGGGATGAACCGATCGCTCTATTTAGATGAATTTTTCTTAGATGAGGAACACTGTCCTCACTTAGGGAAAACGTTACGAGAAACAAATTTGCGACCGCATTCCGGGGCTTTAGTGCTGGCCATTCACCGTCAAGATGGCGAACTCATTGGCGGTCCGACAGGAGACACCCTTTTACGTTCTGGAGATTTGTTAATTTGTATGGGAACTGCCGATCAACTCCACACGCTCAATCAAATTTTAGGGACTGTGCGGGGATATTGGTCGAGTCCGGTGAAAGAAAAGAAGCGATCGCACCGACGGATTTAATCGTCAAGGAGAACCCGCGATCGCACCAATCCAACAACATCGCGCCACAAAATGAAACAATAGCCAAGACCCCAAAAACAGCCCTCTCATGCGAAACCTGAAAGGATTCTTTGACTTACCTCTCCGATTTTGGATTGTCGCCGCGATCGCCTTCATCAATGCCGTCAGCTTCACCATTCTTATTCCCATCCTCTACCCCTACGCCAAGCAATTCGGCCTCAGCGATTTTCACGCCAGTCTCTTAATTACGGGTTTCGCGATCTCACAATTCCTCGCGACTCCCATCCTCGGGCGCTTCTCCGACTTTTGGGGACGCAAACCCGTCCTGATTGTCAGTCTTTTGGGAACCGTCGCCGCTAACCTCCTCGCCAGTTTTACTCCTGTTGTGAGTTTGCTCTTTCTCGCCCGCATCCTCGACGGTTTAACGGGGGGGAATACCTCCATTGCCAGTGCGATCGTCAGCGATACCACCACCCCCAAAGAACGCCCCAAAGCCTTCGGACTTCTCGATGCAGCCTTTCGTTTGGGCTTTATGACCGGACCCGCCATTAGCTACTTTGCTCAAAGTTTGCCCTCTTTTCCCGGGGTAACTCCCTTGGGAATGAGCTTTTTCGTTGCGGCTGTCATCGCCGCGATCGCCACGGCACTCACAGGGATATTCCTTCCGGAAACCCTCCCCCAACGGCAAAAAGTGCATCTCAGTTGGAAAATTTTTGGCTTTGGCAAAATCCTCACTTCAGTTCGTCGTCCTATAATCGGTCGTATTTTCCTGCTCACCTTTTTTAGCGGTTTTACCTTCACTATTTTTACCTTTGCCTTGCAGCCCTTCTTTCTCAATGTCCTCGGTCGCAGTGCGAAAGAACTCGCCATCCTCTTTACCCTCGTGGGAGTCGTCGGGGTGATTACACAAATCTTCGCCACAGAACCCATTACCCGACGCTTCAACCTCGCTTTAATTCTATTCGTCGCTTTGGCAGGACGAGGACTTGTTTTCCTCTTTATGCCTGCATTTCCTTCCTTAACTGCCTTTCTCCTCCTCGGAATCTTGCTGAGTGCCTTTAATGCGTTTCCCATGCCCTTAATTAATGTTATTCTCTCAGTTCAAGGCAGCGATCGCGAACAAGGCGAAATTCTCGGTATTAACTCGTCTTATCTCAGTATTTCCAACGCGATCGGCCCCGCCATCGCGGGAGTTTTGGTGAGTTTTAGTTATACTCTGTCCTTTTGGGTATCTGGAATTCTGACCCTGTTCACCGCAGTTTTTGCTCTGAGTATTAAAGCGATCGCGGGTTGTCAAAAAAGAGCGTAAAATCCCTGAAAATTAGATTATTCCTCCTCAGTTGAAGGTGCGATCGCCTCAATATATTCAGCATCAACCAAAAAAGTCCCTCGTGCAAACTTGACTGCCCAATATCCTCCCGGACGGCGATCGCACACCGTCCCTTCTTCTCCCACGCGGACGACATCAGGAGGGCGCAACATCGGCATCGGTTCGGCGGTTTTAAAATAAGGGGGTTGTGCGACTAAACGCACCTTTGCATCGATTTCCAAACCTTGTGCTTCCGTCATTTCTTCAGCCTTTTCTTACGGGACTTGCCAAATTCTCCCATGATACTGCTCTACATCAGCATAGGGATCTACCGGAGGATGGTCGTGGTTATGGTCGTGACCGTGGTGATGGTGATGATGTCCATTTTCCGATCCATCCACCGCAGCCAAACGAAACTTGCACATTTCGCAATTCATTTGCACTTGACCGAGTTGCGTTTCTATTTCTCTTTCTCGTAATAATCGTAAAAGCTGGGGTTGAATGCCCATTTCGGGTAAACAAGTAATCTCAATATCGGGATATTGTTCCTGTTGTTGGGCAGCAATATGGAAGATTTTCTCCATCAAAACCCCAGTAAACAAGAAATAGGGTAACACGATAATGCGTTGGGGATTGTAGAGGCGAGCGCGGTTAAACCCTTCCTCCAAACGCGGGTGAGTGATGCCAATAAAACAGGTTTCTACGGTTTTATATTCGCTTCCTTCCCAGAGCATTCTCGCCATTTTGAAAACATCTCCATTGGCATCGGGATCGCTGGAGCCTCGTCCCACAAATAACAGCACTGTTTGCGATCGCGGAATTTGGTGCGGATTTTTCTCGGGGCGATCGCATTCTGCCAAACGCTCTTTCCACAAATCTAAAATACTGGGAGTGATGCCAAAATGTCGCCCGTAGTGGAATTTTAATTGTGGATGACGCGATCGGGCGCGGTCTAACTCGTTAGTCACATCAAACTTGTTGTGACGAGCCGCAAATAGGAGAATGGGAACCGCCGATAATTCCGAGTAACCTCGTTCGATGCAATAATCGACTCCATCTTGAATGCTCGGGGTGGTAAGCTCCAAAAAACAGGGAATCACGGGACGAGAAGGATCGATCGCCTCGTATGCTTTCGCAAAATCAATAAAAGTCTGTCGTCCTGCTTCATTGCGGGTGCCATGACCGATCGCCAGTAGCGGGCGTTGTCGGGGTAATGCAGGGAAAGTTAAAGAAGTTAGAGGCGTTTCGGACATTCGCGTTTATCGAGCAACGTGCTTCGCTATCTTATCGGCTTCTCCCTCAAAAAGAAATCCACGCTAGGGGGATAATTCAGTCACCAGTCACCAGCGATGCGACCCCGCGTCGGCGTAAGACGCAAGGGAACGCGCATCGAACCAGTCACCAGTTATCCCTCGAACAATTTAATGAGGGGTGAGTTAATTCTTTCTTCTCTCCCCTCTCTTTTCCTCTCTCTAAGTTGGGGCGCAACTGCTCATGACGCGGCGAATGCTGGGAGACCATTGAGACGGGTCTTTGGAGTTGGCGATAAAATTAGTATGGTCTTCGTTACTGACGCTATCTTGTTTGAAGCCATCGAGAACGCATTGACAAATCCCCTGTTTTTGTTCTTGGGTGAATTGAGAATTATTGAAGGAAGCGATACAACTTCTGATGAAAATTCGTTCCCCTTCCTCTGTGAAATCTGCCGATCGCACGACTGGAGAGACAGAAACGACCGCGATCGCCGCGATCGCCAAAAAACGGCTGGAAGATGCAACCATCGGTAAAATTCTAGATTGAATATCGAGCATGGACTGTTCGCTGTTTACTGTTCATTGTTCATTGAAAAGACGATGGAGAGGCGATTAAAGTTGCCGCTAATTTTAAGGCTTCTTCTGGAGTGGCTATCTTGCCGGTAATGCGGGCAAGTTGCAGTTGCATGAGGAGTTTGCCGATCGCGGGGGAAGGACGCAACCCCAAATGGCGTATCAGATCGTTTCCCGTGACTAAAGGAGTGGGATGCGCTACTTGATTATCGGGATCGAGATAGGCATTGACTAAGGGGGCGATCGCACTGGTGGCTCGGGTTTCTCGTAAAATATCCCGACAAGCTGCCAAGGCAACTCCAAACACGGCTAAAGCGGGGAAAACGTCTCCCACCTCCTGAAAGAAAAAATACTGGTCTTCTCGGCTCATGGGGGCGTTAGCGAGGGAAAGAATGGGGAGATGATGTTCGAGAATGGTCAACACGACGCGAATTTCGGTGCGGGAATAAGTGAGGGTTTCCAACTGCGATCGCGCAATTTCTGGATCGGGAGAAACTAAGGACGCTAATTTAGCCAAACTCAAACCCGAGGTACTATTCCCCACCCGAAGATGCAATCGTTCCTCAAAATCTGCCCAAATTTTCCCCAATAACCAAGCAATGCGATCGATTTCGTCAATTTGCTTGATACTATCTTCTGTCGCATCCTCGAGCCAAATGGGGAGTACGCCGTCTGCGTAAGCCGCGTGCAGCCAGCGATCGCCTTTCTCTTCCGCGAGCAAGTAGTTTAACTCTTGGCGAACCCGTTCGGCAGAAATTTGACCGAGTTTGGGTGCAAGTTGCCCGAGGAAACTGCGGGTTTTCGGGTCGATGGTAAAGTCGAGTTGGGCGGCTTGACGGTAGGCACGCAAGAGACGTAAGGGATCGTCTTCGAGATTGGCTTTGGCGATCGCTTTAATGACTTTATTTTCGAGATCGTCTTTCCCTTTGAGAGGATCGATGAATTTTCCCGTGCGAGGGTTGTAAGCGATCGCGTTGATGCGAAAATCTCGTCGTTTTAGGTCTTCTTTTAAGTTCTTCCCCATCTGTTGGGCAAAATCGACGGTTCCCGACTCGAAGACTACGCGGGCAATGCGTCGCACTTCATCTAAAATCACAAATCCGGCATTATAGTGTCCGGCGATTCGTCGTGCTGTTTCCACCGCATCGACTGGCAAAACGAGATCCACATCAAAATAGGGATGTTTGCGCCCCAAAAGGGCATCTCGCACGCATCCCCCTACAATATAGGCGGGTTGAGGGAGTAGCGCGAGATCGAAGGGAAGATTATCGGGAGAGAGCGCCGAGAGATTGGGGGTTAAAGGCATGAGGATTTTTAGCAAGATATCCTGCGGACTCGCGTTGCGATCGCGCTTTAACCTCCCAGTTTACCTAAAATTGACGTTCTGATTTTTTGGGTCATCCAGTGCAGTATTTCAATGTTTGAGGGCTTTTTGAGTTGGCTGAAGATATTTTTCTGTTATCTTGTAGAGGCAAAGCATGCCTTGCCTCTACTCGGAAATATCATGAATGCGTCTGCTATTTTTTTAGTCTATAGTCAATAAAATTGGTAATCTATCCTCTTCATTATAATTCAATTCTGGGTAATTCTTGGAATATAAAGCAACAGATGGACCACCATCAAGATTAATGACATTTAATATTTTTCCTGAAAAAATAGGTAAGGTTAGCAGATATTTCCCTAAATTATCTAAGGAAACGACTTCTTTTGTAATTATGAAATATTTTTGTTTATCGTTGGTATAAGCCAATAAAGTACGTTTATATTTGCCTAGCCCATTAATTGATTCCTTGATATATTTTTCCGCGAGTTGGTTGTTTTTGAGAATCAGAGGACCTGTCTGAAACTCAATATAATTATCCGATCGCAAAGGGTTAAATTCTTCAAGAGGTAAAAACTCAATCGCTTCCGAGCTTGGATCGTATCTTACAACATGAGAAAGTTGAAGCTCTTCTTTAATGGACGAATGATTCATTCCGAATATTGAAAGCCAGCCGGCGTGCTTGGCATTTAAGCGATTGCCTTCAAAAAAAGAACCGTTCATAACGTACAGAAAAAACTTACTTTTTTATTTGCCAAAATCATTGAAATGCCTCTTTTTCATTCTCACAGAATAATTTGTAACTATATCGCAATTGTAGTATAACATTTCAGATAAGCTGAAAATCCTGCCAATCCTATCAATTCAAGAAGCCAATTTCCTGCCTCTATCATCAGTTCTGTCCACGCCAAAGCAGTAACAATGTGTATTCTGGCTCGGGGCATCACTTATCGAACCACAGGCAGAGGCGACTCAAGTGGTTCGCCCACTGCCTGCCAGAAATCCAACTCGTAAGACTGAAGGAGCCGTACCGATCGCCTCGTCTCCATTGGACAGGCTCCACGTCGCAACCCTGCCGCAATAACCTCAATCGCGTTCTCCTCGAAACCGGGGATCGGTGCGGCAAAGAAGTTAAAAAACGCCACTTCTTTAGAAGAAAAACCGTAGATGTTGACGAGGGCATCGTGCAAGCGTCCCATATTCTCACCGAAGACCGGGAAGTTTACGAGGAACGAAGCTCCAGCCGCAGCACGGTCAGCATTCGCGGCAATCCAAGCAACACGTGAAGGATAAGTTTGGCCTTTGGATCGCGGTTCGTAGTTTATCAGAGCTTGCTCGTCGAGTCCAATACTGTGAGCGAAATCGAGCAGCAGTTGCAGAGCAATGGCTTCACCCGCAGCAATTCCCCCAAAGAACTGACGACTTTGCAGGTCGTCGAAGCGAGCCGTCATTTGGGCGAAGCTGCTCCAATCGCTACGGATGATACTATACTGTTCGGCAGCCACAGACGCGATCTGTTCGAGGGAAGCGGTACCGGCTTCGACCTCGGCGAGTAATGGGATATTACGAATCTGCTCCTCGACTGGTGTGAGATCCGCCCGGATTTGCTGGATGAGATGACCTGCTTTCTCTCGGGCGACTGGCAGGTTTTGAAGGGCGACACAGACATTGAGGTCGGTATTTTGGGGAACAGAGTTGGCGGCATAAAGAAAGGGACTGGCCAGATTAATACCTATCAAGAGTAGACTCGCCAAAAAGACTTTGAACAAGGTGTTGAACTTCATATTTCTCCTCAGTTATGCGGATCGAGACTTCTCAGGGAGCGATCGCGTTACCTCTAATCCCGAATTTACCAGACAATAAAGCATACCCTTCTTTGTCACTTTCAGAGAATGCGATCGCTGCATCCTTTATTCTTAGCTCAAACAGTCTGAATGACCTGCTGCTCGATTAAATACTGCAAAGCCTCGATCGGTCGGTAAGCAGAGAGTTTTTGCGTGGTTTGCGCCAGAAATTCAGCCACAACTTCACTCGCACGCCGAGGAGAATCATCAGAAGCATTGCACAAATTGCAAAGTCGATACAAGTCACAAAAAGGAAGATGCCAATCCAAGTGTTTTAATCGAGCCGTTGCTTGAGGAGATGATGGGAAATAGAGATCCGTTTTTGGAGACAGTGTAATCTTTCCCTGACGGCGCTTCCAAAAAGGAGAGGATGCCCAGCGAGTTTCTTGGCTATAGTATTTGCGGCGATCGTCTAAATATAATTCAAACTGATGTCGGGTTTGTAAATGATAGGAAAGCAATGCCTGTTCTTGCCCTTCCCTAAATTGCTGAATAACCTTAGCTGCATCGATCCCCGATCGCAATGCCTTATAAATGCCAGCCGAAGAGAGCGAATCCACCTTGAAAGCAGCATCGCCAACAGCAAGCCAACCATCACCACTCATTTTGTCCAAATATTGGGAAAATGCAGGCTGGATATCGAGTTCGAGAGGGTTGATTGCGCCTTGAACCAGCTTTTGAACGTGATGGGTTTTCCGGAGTGCCGCCATCCATGCGTCCAGACGGGATAACCTCTTCTGTTGGATGAGATCGCGATCGCTCATCAGAGTTACAATGACCCGATCCTCTGGCAAATGAGCCGCATACCACCAGCCCAATTCCACGGCTTCCACCAAGGTATAGCCTGTTTTGACCGCCTCAGTTCCTGCTCGGGAAAATATCCCTGCCAGTCCCAATAAATTATCCATGCGAACGGTACGAGACCCTTGCCAATGAGCAAAAACACTGCGCGAACCGCTCGCATCGACGACAAAGGAGGTAGAAATCTGGGTTGGACTGCCGGTTTGAGCGTTGAGATTCAGAGTCCATTGACCCTCAGAAGCGCGATCGCATCCTACGATCCGGGCTCCCCGCAATACCGTTGCGCCGCGTTCTGCGGCTGCTTGTAGAAGAGAAGCATCAAACTTTGCGCGATCGAGATGCCAACCTCGTCCCCCCACAGAAGTCCAGAAATCATTAAAACCTAACGTATCGTCTCCCCAAGCCGAGCAATTCCCCAACGCCGGTAAATGCCTCCCTTGTTCAAAGTCAGCAAACACCCTCAACCGAGCCAATAAACCTTGGATACTGGGGGGGACGCTCTCGCCAACCCGAAAGACAGGCTGGCTTGAGCTTTCCAGAATGCCGACCCGATAGTTTCCTTGATTAAGAAGCGCTAACGCAGTCGCACTTCCGGCGGGTCCGCCACCTATAATTGCAATATCCAATTCCACGATCGAATCTTGTTTCCTTGTAGAGAGATTGCATGAGCCCACACGCCTTCATTGATTTTGGTCTGACCCCCATTGGGCGATCGCAACTCAACTCAGAATTTTGGCATGGTGAGGAATCCCCGCCGTGAAACGGGCAGGGAGAATGCCAATATCGAGCTATCTAGCGTCGTCTGCGCGATGGCGACTTGGGTTTTGGTCGGGACTTACGCTTCGACTCCTCTGCTGGAGTACTGTCTAAGATTCGCTGAACCTCAATGAAATTAGGAGTGCCTGATGTTCCTGTATTGAAGACAAATCCAAGTTCAGACCAGTCCTCTACCATATCGGTATTAAACTCAAACCGCAGATAGGTGCTGGGATTGCTTGAGTCGTCAGTTCCAGCCCAAGGGTTGTTTTTCGTGCCATCTGCGCGATCGACCATGAGCATCCTCTGGGCAGGCCACCAGTGAACATTTTTGTTATCAATACCTTGAACTGCACATTCGTTGAAATCTGCCTGCCAAGGGATTGCCATGAACTTGATGAAATCACCGGGCTCGAGTCCTTCATCCAAAGGTGTTGCATCTGTACTGAGGGGATAGTCATAGTCTCGTTTGTTCAACTGGAAAGCCTCGGCATAGATTTCCGGTCGGCGGGAAAACCAGGTCATTTCAATACCCGGGGCAAAGGCTGCTCCCGAACAATTATCTAAAGCAGCACGAGTTAGCCGATCCCACTCCGCTTCTTCCGGAGGATTGCCCGTGGTGAAATAGCCCGAATCCCACTGAGTAGCCAAGAACATCTGGGTTTCGGTAAACGCAACATATTTGCTCTCGCCCGGAGTACCGATGATGCTGCTGGCCGAGCCATCTCCTGCCAATGACGGCATCAAATAACTATTCTCATTAACTTGAGTGGGTCCGCGCATCCTGCCATACAGAGGACCTGAATTATCGTAGTTAAAAGTGTGACAACTAGAGTGATCCGTGCTCACCCAAGTATACGGCAAGGCTCGATTCAAGAGGTCTTCAATCTCTGTCTCTCGCTGAGTTTGATATCCATCTGCCCCACCTTGATATTCACCACCGCTATAAATATCTGGACGGTAGTCCAAGTACCGCACCGCGACATCATACATGACATCATACATGGTGATTTGAGCCACAATTTCCGGTACGTAGGCAGGAGGAACAGAGACGACCCAAGCAGGAGCGGCTTCAATGGATGTGCCATCTGACAAAACCACAGTGGCAGAGACCGGGCCGTCTGCTGTGTCGTCCCACCAATGGTTGTTATTGGCATAGTCCAAATCGACGGCGGGGGGATAAGTTTGATCGGTACCTGAATGTCCCAATGCGCCAATCACAATTAAACGTCCGTCACTATCGGTGAGGATTTCTCCCAAAGTGTCGATCGCAAAGGGCTGTAACCCTTCCGGAGGAAAGGTCATCGCGTAACCTGCTGAATCGGAAGTCCGACTGAAAGAGGCAGATTGGCTCGGACCTGTCAAAGTTCTCGGGCCTGGATCGGTGATGAGGTTTGCTCGTTCCGTGGAGGGGACATCCGGATTGCGTAATGAAGTGGTTGGGGGGTAGACTCCCTCTCCCTTTATCGGCTCAAACTCATACCAAGCTGACTTTTTGTTTGCCAAGTGAACAGTCCATTCAATGGTTGCTCCCGATCCGGGAAGAACTTCATAAGGATCGCTACCGTCTTCTGGAAAACAATAGACTCGAAACCTTGCCCCTTGACGCTTCATGTTACCCACACTATCGCGGAAGTCATTGTCGGTGAACGTTCCTCCATCGGGCAAAATGGGCAAGCCGCCACTGGTTTCGGGGGCAATGTAATAGTAGTTATCGGTTTCCTCACTGTTGCCAAGCCGGGCAACGCCGATAGAAGGAAACACCTTGTAAGTATCTGCCACAGATTACTCCTTAAAGATGAGTTGGCACGATCTATTAATCTCAATAGCATTCAAGTATAATAATCACTTTATCCCTAATATCTTCAGAAGCCCTACTACATTAGGATTTATTGGCAAAAACAACCTCTTCGCCTTGTCGAAAAATAAAGCGATCGAGTAACTTAGGGATACCTGAAATTCAATTGAGTTTCAGGTATCATAATATACTTTTCAGTGCGATCGAGATCAAAAAGATCACTTAAAATTACAAATACTTTACTTCGGTAAGTATTGACTATTTCTTAAAAAAACTTAACCCTGTAAATAAGAATACACTAAAATAGATAAGTATTTCTAGCTCAGAAGCTAACCTTTTAACCTTCATCGGTCAGTCATGCCGATAACTCTCTTTAGCAATTGGACTGTATCACTTATTCATCGAATACAAGAAAACAGGATGTGAGAAGATCGCGCTTCTCTAAAAATAATCCCAACCTGCCCCGATGTAACCAAACTCAAATAAACTCGGATGCAAGATTTCCGCTAAGATTTCCACAGAATCCACCAACCTCGGACCCGGACGATTAAAATAAGCATTGCCATCGGTAATATAAACGCGATCGCGTTTCACTGCCTTTAATTCATTCCATCCCGAATGTTGTTTTAAAATCTGTGATTCTACTTGCGTTCGTGCCAAACCGAAACCGCAAGGCATTATTACAATAATATCTGGATCGGCTTGTTGTAATTCCTCCCATTGAAGATAAGGAGAATGCTTTCCCGTTTCCCCAAATAAAGGTCTTCCACCTGCCAATTCGATTAATTCAGGAATCCAATTTCCCGCTCCCATCATCGGGTCTGTCCACTCCAAAGCAACAACAGTCGGTACATTGTCTAATGTTAAAGATTGAGTTGTTTTCTGACAGAGTTCAATTCGTAATTGCAATTGTGCTAAAGTCGTTTGAACGGGAATATCAAAGATTTTGCCAACTCGTTCAATATCGTCCCAAACTTCGCTTAATTTGTTAGGCTGAAGCGAAATAACTTGCGGTTCAATTTGGGTTAATGTTTTGAGTGCCTTTTCCACCTCCCTCATGCTAACGGCACAAACATCGCATTGATCTTGAGTAACAATATGAGTGGGTTTGAGTTGCGCGATCGCATTGGCATCTACTTCATAAATACTCAGGGCATTTTTAACTAATTCTTTCACGTCGCGATCGATCGCGCCACTGGATTTATAACTATTGAGTCGTGCCGTCGTACAAATCGGCAAACTTTGTACTTCTGGCGGATAATCGCATTCGTGCGATCGACCCACTAAATATTGAGTCAGTCCCAAAGCCGCAACAAGTTCTGTTGCAGCAGGAAGCAAAGAAATAATTCTCGGTATTGCAACTTTATCCATTCAACCTCATCCCAAATACTCTATATTTACACAATTTTGCATGTATCGAAGTTCTCAAGTTATCTCTTTCCATCCGTAATATGAAATTTGCTCGCTCTGCAGACCCAATTGGGCGCTCAAATTCAATATGGGATTGAGGATAAAGCAATTTTTGAGTCAGAGAACGATCCTCCCTATTCAGAACAGATTGTTCGGCGATGGACTCGATGGACATACAAAGCAGGTAATATGGTGTATGAGCTGATAAATACAAACAGTGCTGGTAAAACAGGCATGCCTGATGTCTATATCATGTCTAGGAAGAGTGGCTTGCGCTAAAGAATGAACCTAGAGGAAATAGCAGCTTTAAAGCACTGCGTTTCGCACCGGCCCCGATAGAGGCCGGTTTCGCATTTCCAAGGTTAATTTTTTTAACCCTGCGATCGCTTGCGAAACGAGAACGCGATCGCCAAAACCCAATAACGAGTTTGTGCGATCGCGGTGCAAGAATGCTTTGAGAAGGGAAGACGATAGAAGAAAAGGCCGAGCGATCGCGGCAAAAAACAAGTTTTCGTCTTTTTAGTATGGGATTGAATCTCCGTTAGTTTCTTTTCTTGCTCTCAAAAGGAGGTAAAATAATCTCAAGAAATAACTCAGGTTTCGGTTGCTTGTTACGTTCTTCTGAAGGAGAAAAAATTATGGTTCAAGTTTTCGTGAGTTCTGTTATTAATGCCCCCATCAACGAGGTGTGGTTAAAAATACGCGATTTTAATGCCTTACCCGAGTGGCATCCCGCGATCGCTGAAAGTTATATCGAAAATGGAGACTCTAGCGATCGCATTGGTTGTGTGAGAAACTTTAAACTTAAAGATGGTGGAAATATACGCGAACGATTGTTAGCGCTTAGCGATGTGGATCGCTTTTGCACTTATTCAATTTTAGATTCTCCGATGCCAGTGACGGACTACATTGCTACCTTACGTCTTTTGCCAATAACTAATAGTAAGACAACTTATGCTGAATGGACTGCACGATTTAACTGTTCTCCAGAAGAAGAAAAAAATTTAACTGCTCTGATTGGCACTGGGGTATTTCAGAGTGGGTTCGACACATTAAACAAGATTTTTACAATGGAATCTGCAAATTCTCACTCAAACAATGCCGAACAATAGAAATGCTTTTGGTTGAAGAAAATTCCGAGGATGAGGAAGAATAGGGCGATCGCGCAAATACGATCTGCGGTGTAAGAATGCTTTTAAAAAGCAAGGCGCGCAAATGATTTAGCGATGCGTTATGCTGTCGCAAATCGCCGTAATGGCGTAACATAGGTGTTTGTCAATATAGCGCAGAATTAAACGGCATTTATTTTTTCACCTTACGTGCAATAATATAAATTGAATCATCTTCATCTATTTCCTTGTATCTTTCAATTTTCAAAATATTCCACTTATTTTTTAAATAATCTGTCAGAAGATATTCATTATAATTTACAGAAAATAGTTCGCCATAGGTTTCGATGGAATCACCATACCAAAATGAATGAACAATTATTCCATTGTCTTGCAAAATCTCAAATTGTCTTGCCAAAGATTTTTTGAATTCATCTCGATTAAGATGAATCAATACTTTATTTGAATAAATACAATCATAGACTTCATTCGTATTCAATGATGTTGCATCTAAATGCTGCACGTTAGAATCAGGATGTTTTTCCAAATATTTTTTTATAAATATCTTTGAATCATCCGAACCGATAACTCGATAGTTTTGACCTAATAATTTCAAATCTTTACCTTCACCCATTCCAATTTCTAATACTGTGGAATTTTTGGGTAAAAATGGATGAAGCTGATTAATCAAATAGCTACCATCGTATCCTTTTGATTCGCGAATATAATTGTCTACGTTTTTATCATTTTTATAATAGTCCATTTTTTGTTATTTAACTCCATATTACTCTAAATTCATTGATAATTTATCGCACGATCGCCCAGAAGCCTCTAACCACCAATCATCATCAAATTGTTCTAAGCAATCGACAGACTCTTTCGCATCAATTTCTGAGGCGATCGCAATTCCCAATATATCATCTTCTTCTGACGAACTTTCCGGATCGATAATCACTTTTAAACTCAGAAACACATCGGGGAAAAACTGCATTACTTTGTCTGGAACTTCCAACAGTAAATCAGTCAGAAATGAGTGCTTTTCAATAAATTGCCAAACTTCTCCAGATTGGCGATCGCAAAAATAGTAGAGCCTTTCAGTGTCGTTCAATTTCAGCTTGAGGAATGTTTAAAACAGTGCCAGTCATGCTTGCTTCTTGCTTTTTAACTCCAAGACTACCATCCTATCATGCGATCGCAGCGAAAATCCATTGAAGAAGTGAAAGCGATCGCCAACACTCAATACTGAGTGTGTGCGATCGCGGTGCAAGAATACTTTGAGAAAGGAAGGCTTTGCGATGAGTTATGCTGTAGCCTTAGCGAAGCCATGCCGAAGGCTATACGCATCCTACGCGATCGGCAATCGTTCTACTAGATTTGGTATTAGACAGTCGTTTGATTCAAGCGGTGTAGTCGTCCTGACAGCTTGAGCCCATCGTAAATATTCAACGACATCAATGTAAGGTTAATGCCACCGGCGATTAGTTCGAGTCCTTGAACCAGATAGAAAGATAAGCCAAAATTTTCGTTAGCGGCGAGATGGTCGAGATAGATCGCAGCTGGCACCAGGATCAGAATTCCATTTGCACCGATAAATGGCATGCGCTTCTTCTTATTATCGATCAGTTTACCTTTGCGTTGTGTCGCGAACGCAAAACCCGTTGTGCCTGCGATCGCGATCGCAGGCACAAGAATAAACAGGCCTGGCATTACGATTAGATCCTTGACAGTAACGATCGTTGTGCTATTTCCGAACAATTCGACAACAATAGTCGAAATAAAAAAAGTTCCGATACATAGAGTGGCAATTATGGCCGCAATGCGGTGAACGACTTGTTTCATGACGATTACTCCGATAGAATACATTGACAACATATTGCCATTTTGACAACATGTTGTCAAATTTGGTTTGGGAGAAAATCATGAAACACAGCGCACAAGGTCATACTTTCACAGAAATTGTCATCGAATCGTTCAAACTGAGCGGCCTGCTAGCTACGGAAGGAGACCGTATGGCGGCACCACTCGGACTCAGCAGTGCAAAATGGAAAATTCTGGGCGCGTTGGCACGATCTGAGACTCCACTTACTGTGTCGCAGATTGCGCGTAATATGGGGCAATCTCGTCAGGCAGTACAAAGATTGGTTAACATCATGAGTGAAACAGGACTAGTTGAGTTTCAAAATAATCCCAATCACAAGCGCGCCCAACTTGCTGTTTTGACACCAAATGGCAAAAACACATACGAGCAACTGGAGGCCATCCAGATTCCTTGGGCCAATCAGTGTGCGAGTCCGATTTCAATTGAGGAGCTGGCAATAACGCTCGCGACGCTCAAGAAAATTTCAGGACAATTCAGTGCTTAACACTATCGTAGCTCTTGTTCGCGCATAGCATATAATTATCCTGCAATTTCCCAGATCGGACGGTCTGCGCGATCGCATTGAATTTCTTCTCGTTGAATATTTGTATCTGTTGTCGATTGTCGAATTTCAAGGGATGCGATCGCACTAATTGCTAAAAAACAGGGATGGCTTTTAAAACCATCCCCACTTTAATCGCCTATACAGCAATTGACAACCAACAAAAGTCACTTTATTCCTCTGAATATTGCAGGCTGTCACCTTTAGGGATTAAGTACCAAAGAACAAGTCCGACCAGAAATAACCCCGGAATATCGCCCAACATATTTGCATGCTCGGTTTCATCTACGATAGCTTGAGCAAGCATGATTCCTGCATGAACAATATTACTCCAAATGGCGAACCAGATAAGGCCCGTATTCGCCATAGGGTCTTTTGCTGCGCGAACCAAAAATATTCCCAATATTATATAAATACCTATAATCATCTGTTCGTATTCCGATTGTGCTGGATTCCAAGTAAAACCGGGATGCCCGAGTAGCATCAGCGCTGGGGTGCCGACAATGAAAACAGCACCAAATACATAAAGGCAAATTTTTAAATACTTGAGCTTTGTTTCTTGTTGCATGAAATTTATCCTCTTAGTGTTTTAGATACTGCTAGCGACTCAGGTCAACCTAGGGCTAGATTTCTCAGGAAGTCAGAATAAACGTTCACCCGTCCCCTGCACTTTAGCCTTTGCTGTGATTTTAACGACAAGTGCATGGCTCAGCATAGGATGTAGACCTTGTGGGTGAAGGTAACGTGTTATGGGTGAGTTCACAGCATTTAGTATACGGTCAGAAAAGCAACTATCATATTGCCATAAACGCCAATAAAGATAGCATTCCCGACATGAGGATTTTCGTTCTTGTTGTTGACAATATTTTCGACACTGGACTTACAACCATCCTGGACACCTTGGATATTGCAAATGAACTTATATCAGATCGAGGGGACAGGCTTCATTTTGAAGTGACGATTACGGGTGTGCGTCCATCAATACAGACTCGTCTCGATCTAAGCGTTTCAGCCGTGTTAGCAACATCACTGCCTTGTCCCGATCTTGTGGTTATTCCGGCATTAGCAGATAGAACTCCTGAAATGCTAAGTGCAGCTCTTCAGCGTTCTGATGTGGTTGAAGCTCAAAGCGTCGTTCAGCATTGGTATCAATCTGGTGCTTTAGTCACTGCGGCATGCACCGGTACCTACATTCTGGCTGCGATTGGTTTACTTGACGGTGTACGTGCGACGACTTCATGGTGGCTTGCCTCTGATTTTCGTAAACGTTTCCCTAACGTTATTCTTGATGACTCACAAATGCTTGTGGTACAAGAACAACGAGTAACGGCAGGTGCGGCACTTGCACATATTGATTTAGCACTGTGGATAGTCCGTCAGTATAGTCAAGAGGTCGCTCAGTGGGTATCTCGCTATATCTTGATTGATGGGCGACCCTCTCAGGCTGTCTTTGCCATAGCCAACCATTTAGCTCATAACGACTCGCTAATCGAACGCTTTCAGCATTGGGTACGTCAAAATTTCAATAGCTTTACGATGGCGGATGCAGCAAAGGCAATGGGAGTTAGCGAACGGACTCTACAACGTCGGTGTCGAGAAGTTCTGGGACGTACTCCCATGACACTTGTCCAAGATTTAAGGATTGAGCAGGCAATTTATCGTCTTCAGACCACCGATGCAAGTGTTGAAGAAATCGCTCAGACTGTTGGTTATCTTGACGGTGTTACGTTAAGGACACTGCTGCGAAAAAAAACAGGATGCAGTGTTCGTGAGTTACGCAGAATTAACCAACACTTATAAGGCTAACGATTATGTATAGGGGAAAAGAGTGGAGATTGATAGCCCTGCCTCTTCAGATCGGGGGAGAAAATCGATACGGCGAATTTGTTCGCCTATATTTTTGATAGGTGATTTTAGTACGATTGCCAATCGCTGTGGAGTGCGTTAATGAAATGTAACGCACAACCAATTCTTATTTTTTCATAAGCATGAAATAGTAAATAATTTTGCGATCGTAATGCTGCCGCTAACGCATCCGACGAGATCGGCTAAAATAAAGCATCATCTCTTGGTTTACCCAATTATGATTGCGACCCTCCTTTCCCCTGTTAATCTGCGGCTGATTACCACTGCTGACTATCATCGAATGGCAGAAATTGGGATTCTGGGAGCAGATGAACGAGTAGAACTGATTGCCGGACAGATTATCCAGAAAATGCCTAAAGGTCCTGTTCATAGTGCATTATGCAAGCATGTTGAAAAATTGCTAGAACATCGTTTGGGCGATCGCGTTTTGGTACGACTCCAAGTCCCGATTCAACTCAATTCTTACTCAGAACCCGAGCCCGATATTGCTGTTGTTCATCCTAATCTAAACTTTTATTTCGAACAGCATCCTACTCCAAATGAGGTGTATTTAATTATTGAAATTGCTGATACGACGATCGATCGCGATCTAGGCACAAAAGCCGATCTCTATGCAGCAGCAGGTATTATTGATTACTGGGTTTTTAACATTACCTCGCAGCAACTTCATATTTTCCGAGATCTTCAACCTAATGGTTATCAGCGTCAACTCATTTTGCGAGGTCAGCAGTCTGCAAGTCTTCTTGCTTTTCCCGATCGCGCGATCGCGGTGCAAGAATGTTTTTAAAAAGGGAATGCAAGCAGATGATTTGGCGATCGTTATGCGATCGCCGATTGCACTTTTAAAAGAGAAAGCGAGCGCTTGACAAAGCTCAATTCTATCGATGATTTTTACATCTTGGCTGTCTCCTCACTGGAACTGGAGATTTAGTCGTGAAGATTTTACCACACTCACAAAAATTATAAATATAATTACCTAAAATGATTTTGGCTGTATTATCCTGTAAGAAAAAGGGTGGTAAATCAAATGTAAAATTGAAGTAAGAAAATGAAGATTGCCTACAATTTACATCTAGTTCATCAGGATGGGTAGATACAATCAAGACGTTCTTTGTATATTCTGGATATGTTACTTGAATTGCTGGAATCATATCAGCATCACCAGCAATGATTACGTGATAATCTTCTGGATGAGTTATTACTGATTTTACCAACAAAGCCACTAATGTAGTATCTACTTGTTTCTCTTGGTAAGAACCATCTTCTAATTTGGGAATCATCCATTTCTTGATTTCAGGTCGCAAAACCCCCATATCTGAATATCCCGCATCAAGTGCTTTTCCTGTAAACTTCTCTTTTGCAAATACCACTTTTTTGGTTTTATCAACTCGATCCTCTGTAATATCTGAAAAGCGATTTTGCCAATCGTTAAAGTCATCAGGAAAGGAAAATATTGAAGTCACAAAAAACTTCTCGCCTAACTCAAGAGTCAGTTCGGTTTTTTGCTCAACATACTCCTTAATAGCCAAGTCCAATTTTTCCCAGTCAATTACGAATGGATAATCTGGTGAATCAGTTTTATATGAAAGGGCAGCTTTAGGACTACAAACTTTGAAGAGCCAAGTACCATCAATGAAGAAATTAATTTTAGTCATAGTATTAAAGTTTTTAATAATGAGAATCAAAATAACGTTCTAACAAAATATTGAGAAAATAAAGTTCTCCTTATGATTATAGCTTACCTGTGGTATAATAAGATCGTTCTTGACGTTAAATTTATCTCCCCAATTAATATTCTCGGTAGTTAGACCTGCGATCGCCTTAATCCCGTAATAGAGCCATAAAACCTGCTTGCTCAAAATGTTTATCATAAGCCAGAGCTTCTTTAATGCCGTACTGTTCCATAATTTTAAAAGATACGCAATCGGTAATTCCTCATCCCTTATCGGGTCTTTGCTTATATAGCAATAATCCTTCCTGAAATTGACTACTACTTTGTTGCACCACTGTAGTATTGGGATCGTTGTAAAGATTTTCTATCAATTCGATTGCCGTTTGACGAAATAATTTTCATCGGGAGCAGGTCAAACCTGCTGAACACATGAACTATTGACAAATAAGATAAAAAGA
>NZ_JCAMRX010000079.1:13810-21229 GCF_059821285.1 Spirulina sp. LEGE 11439 | reverse complement strand
GAACGATATCCGTAATTGGTACACTCATTGCTGCTACTGTACCTCATGAATTAGGAAATTGCTATATAAAAATAATCTAACTCTTGATAATATTTTTTGTATTGTTTTCATTTATTCTTGCAAAAACAAACAAGCATATACAAAAAATGCAAAGATATTAGCTGATAACATTTATGAATCCGTAAAAAACATAAATTATAATACTTGGAGTGCTGGATATGGAAAAATATTTCTCGGATTAACATATAAGAACTTACAAGATATAAAGAAATCTCGTGAGATGTTCAATTTAGCTATCAAGTATTCAAAAGAAAGTCACTATACTCAAGTTGAAGCAAAAGCGCTCACAGGAATAGCCGAAATCTATCGAATTCAATTAAATTTTGAAAATGCTCTTGATTATCATCACGAATCTATTAAAATTTTAAAGAACATTGGAGCAAAATGCGATCTTGCTGAAGCACATTACCAACTTGCGCTAACCTACCAAACGATAAACAATCCTGAAAGCCAAACTCATTTTAATAAAGCACTGGAACTGTGGATAGAAATCGACGCACCCAGGCAAATCGATCGCATCCAAAATTCTATAAATAACCCATTTTAAAATCACCCGAATATCTTCTCTAAAGATACGCTAAAACCTTCTAATAAAGGACTGGTCAAGCGATCGCTTTGATATAACGTCATCACCTTTTTTAATTGTCCTGCTTCTCGACGATAGACTTCCAGCGATCGCCGTTCTCGGTCTGCGATCCAGTATTCCAAAACCCCTTGCACTGAATATAACTTAACCTTGGTTTCATAATCTCGCTTGCGATCGCTAGCAGTTCGAGATAAAACTTCAACAATTAACTCCGGCGCACCCGTCAAATGTCCTGCATCATCGAGAAGATTCTCTAAAGATTCATCACTTGCCCAAACAACATCAGGAATTACACTATCAGTATCCGAGAAAACAATACTAGGAGTAACAGCTGCTTGTCCAGAACCTCGATCTTGCGACCAGTATCGTAATTCAGCATAAATTGCGCCAGCAATATCTTGATGTTTCCAATGAGGTGCGCGGGTCACAAATAATTCTCCATCAATAATCTCATAGCGATTTCCATTATCCGGAAAACCTGCCAAATCATCTATAGTCCATCGGACTCGTTCGGTTGTAATTGACATCATTATCAATTTTGGCTTGTCGTAATTATATGATAGTAGAAATTGAAGCACAAAAATGCAGATAATTTAACCGTGACTGTGTTGGCGCAACCATTCAAACTTTGCTTCTGCTAACTCCAATCGTTCCACTTCAAGGCGATCGTATTCGTTATTTTCCCGATATAATTCTGCAAATTCTAAACCATACCCCAAACGTCGCACGGTATCGCGCATCCGATCGCTCAAACACTTCGCTAAACCCCGATAAAAACGAGCGGCAAAATGTTCGTCTCGTTGCAATTGGCTGAGAAGTTGCCATCTCGGAATACCGAGAACGATTGAATCTTCAAGGGCTTTCACGGTTGCGAGGGGAGGACGTTCATCGAGAAAAGAAATTTCCCCGACTATTTCCCCAGAAGAAATTTGCGCCAATTCCCGATCGCCGATCCAGATGGCAAATTTTCCACTCAAGACAAAATATAAAGCATTAATGGGTTCTTTTTCATAAATGAGAACACGATCGCTGGCAAGTTTTTCTTTTTTGCCCACGTGTAACATCCAATCGAGGTCGCTATTATTCAGTTCCCCCAGAATCAAAAGCGCTTTTCTGCGTTTATAAGCCATAATTTTGACTTCCTCCTAAAATTCAATCTTAAGCGAAGATTTTTGGCGATGTCATTCTTGAGTTTCTTCGACAGGAATTAGCCAAGAAGGAAAGAGATTTTCACCGCGATCGAGGCGACCTTTGAGGTAAAAAGCGATCGCACTGACGGTTGCTAACAGGACAACCGCAATGGCGATCGCCACCCAATCGATCCGGCTGTTGGACATTGTTCTTTCTTTTCCTTCTCCTATCGCCAATTCCTCCTCGATCTCCACATCTTCAAACAGAGAATCAACATCATTCTCTGATTCAATTTTCACCTCTTCCGGCAGGTCATCGGGATCGATCGATGGCATGGAATAGCGAACTCTTTCTTCTTCCCAGATTTCTTCTTTCGTTTCAGGTTCTGGCGGCTGCGATCGCGCTTCGGGTTCTGGCTCGGGTTCTGGCATTTCCAACGGCAGATCCGTTCCCACCCAACCATTTCCATTGTTGCCATTACTGGGTTCGAGGGGTAAAGGGTTGTCGAATTCGGCGGGAATTTCCGTCGCTTCTCGAGAAAGTTCGGCAACATTGACCAATCCCGAATAAACAGAGGAAACACTATACAAGGCGGCAACAATGGACGTATTATCATGGCCGTTTTTCTGATTGGCCAGTTTAATTAAATATTCCACCGCACTTTCCAAACTTTGTCGCCCGGCTAGGACATTGGGGGCAAACTCTTGCCAAGAGCGATCGAGTAACTGATTATCACTTAACCCATCAGAGCAGAGTAATAAAATGCCATCTTCCTCGACAATTAGGCGTTGAATCGTGGGGCGTAGGCGATCGGCTTCTCGCGTTCCCAAGGCTTGGGTTAATGCCCCCGCATCAGGGCGCTGAGTGGCGGTAACGGGAAGGCTGCGTGCCAGCCGAATTTCCCGCGTGGTGACATCATCATCCACTGTCAGCAGTTGGCAATAGTTTTCTGTAATCCAATAGGCGCGGCTGTCTCCGACGTGAACGAGATAGAGTTCGTGACTATTACCCACGCCAACTTCTAAATTGGCGACTTGTTGAGGAAGTTGTATGGCCATCACTAAAGTTGTAGCCATGCGCCGCCGCGACTCTCGTTTTTGTTCGTCGTTGCGAAAACAAATGAGATTATTGGCAATGCGAACGATCGCGGTCAGTTGTTCTTCCACCAAATCCGGCGGCATCAATTCCGGATCTTCGACGGATTCTGCTAGCAGGGCGCGAATTTGCAGTTTTAGAGATTGGATAGCAAGTTGGCTGGCGACTTCTCCGCCCTCGTGACCGCCAATGCCGTCACAAATCATCATGAGGTGAGAAATGAGGCTGCCGGGTTCTTGGATGCCATTGCGGGCGATTTCTTCGGTAGTGGGATAGTAACTATCTTCATTGCTCAATTGTTGCGGTCCCGTATCCGTGGCGCTGGCAATTTGAATGCGGAGGGGTTTGCGTGCCGCTTGTTCGAGGAGAAGTTGATTGAGGGTTTTACGGAGAGTTGTATAAGTGATGCCGTCGCGTTTTAATTCTGCCGCGATCGCTTCGAGTTTGGGGGCAATTTCCGGGCTGGCTTTGCGGGCGAGAGAAGTCCAGCTTTCTCCCAATTCTCGCAGAGTAACGATGGTTGGGGCTTTGGCTGTCGCGATGCCTCCCCCTCGCGATCGCGATTGGGAATTGCCTAAGCGTTCGGTATTGGTGAAGAGTTCTCGCAAGCGCAATCGCCATCCTTCAACCCTTAAGTTCTCCTCGACTAAGAGAGAAGCCCCGACACCGCGATCGCAAAGAGGATTCCACAGGTTTAAAATTTGCCACAACCAATAGATTTGCCGCAATCCCGAGGCATCGATCCACGCATCTTCAAGGGTAGGAGAGAGAACGCCGCCATCGTCTACAGGGATATTATTGAGCAGCAGGATCGTCGAATTTTTGAAGTCACAAATCCCATAAACTTCAGGGAGATGTAGTCGATAGGAATATAGGTGCAAATAAGGTAGATAATGCTCGGGAATGGGATTGGGGAGGAGTGGCGATCGCTCAGAATAGATATCCTGCCAAATTTGCGGGGCGACGATCTTATATCTCCCATCGATGACATTGGGGGGAGACAATTGGGCAGCGATAGGACTGACAGCCCAGAGATAGGGATTGATTTGGGGTTGGGGACGCGGCATGAGCAAGGGGCGGGAAAGATGGGATAACTTTAACCGTGAATGACTCCTCTCTGAAGTTAATACTATATCCCAACCATGCTAGGCTACACGAGAAGAATTGCCCATATTATTGTTGAGTTTGAGATGTTGATTCGAGAGGCAGTTATCGAAGATGCGATCGCGATCGCAGATTTACTCACCCAGCTTGATTATCCCGGTACGGATGGGTTTATTACTACAAAAGTTTATCAACAAATCTCACATCCCGATGCTTTACTTTTTGTTGCTGAGAAAGATTCACAAATATTAGGTTTTATTTCCTTACATTTCCTTCCCCAACTCGCTTTAATTGGGGATTTTTGTCGAGTGAGTTATTTATGCGTTTCGGAGAGTGCGAGAGGTTTGGGATTGGGGATGAAATTATTAGAATGCGGGGAAGTTGCCGCGAGAAAACGGGGATGCGATCGCCTCGAAGTCCATTGTCATTCAAGGCGGAAATTAGCGCACAAATTCTATTTTCGGCAGGGCTACGAAGAATCGCCAAAATACTTGCTCAAAATTCTCTAATGTTGAGGGTGACATTATGAAAGCGATCGCTTCTTCTTGCAAATCAGACAAGTATGAGAAGTATGTTTAAGCGATTGAATATTAGAGACATAGATGTAGACATATCGACATTCTCTAAAGCCAGCAAAAAAAAGAGATTCAATAATATTTTGGAATCTCTTCATTGAGTTACGAAAGAAATTAAAGAAAGCAAAAAAATGGGATGAAAATAAATTGGCAATGTCGTAATGAACTCATAGATTAATCAAATCATACCGAACAAGGTTTGCAAGCGATCCATGCGATCGCGATCGCACCTCCCCCTGACTCTCCATCACCTCAATGCCTGCGTGAATTCACTCATCCCCACCGAGAGGCATCACCCGCGATCGCGACGAACTTCACGCTACACCTGTAGACGCGATCGCTTCCCTTTCTGGTCAAAACTGGAATGATAAGCACATCGAAAACACAACCCCCAAAACAATGCTTAACTTTGACCTCTTCCCTCACGCCCTTTCTGAAATCTTCGTTTCCGCGACCCAAAACGGTACTCTCAGCCCCAGTATTTGCAAAAGTTTAAAGGTAGCCGCCGATGGTGATAGCTTTGATGAAGAAGAAAAAGCGATCGCCCAACGTCTCCTCTGGGCCGTCAGAAAAGGTAAAATTCAAGTTGCTGCCTAACTTGATGTCAATTGCAAATACAAATTGTGAATTGATATTATTCCTTACTTCCCGAAGGATGTTCGCGACCGGGGATGCTTTCAAGAGCCGCGATCGCAGCCTTAGATCCGGCAATGATATCTCGTTCTTCTCCCCCCAAATACAAGCGCCCAAAACTACCAATCGCCGAGACCTGTAAAATATTAATACTCGCCGCTTTTTCCGCTTCATTGGCCGCCAAAGCCGCATAAGCTGCCGGAGTCACCTCCAAAACATACAAAGTTTGTCCCGCTAAAATCATCTGTCCGCGACGAGTCCGGTTAATTAACTGTGCTTGATGCGCGTCGAGATTGCGAATAATCTGACTAGAAACTACACGAGGTTTGAGACGTTCTCGTTCCGTGACCCCAAGAGTGCTTAAAATTGCTTGTCCTGCCGTTCTCGTTTCTCCTTGACGGGGAGAATGAATCTCTAATAAGCCATACAATCGTTCTACAAATTGTACCCCCGGACGCACGGATGTTGATTTGAGTGCCACATCTGTAATGCGATTAATTTCAATTCCGGGGGATATCTCGATCCACAAAGACGTATCGCCGGGTAACGGCAAAAATCCCAAAGCCACCGTTCCAATATAAGCTGCGTGCTGAGGTTGAAGGTTATCGAGGAAGACGTAACTGCGTAGGTCAATGCCCAAAATCGATCGCTCCTTGAAAAATAGGAATTAGGAAGTAGAGAATAGCCAATCGTAAGCCTAGTAACTGGTGACTGGTAACTGGTGACTGGTAACTGATTCTGTCCCCTGTCCACTGATAGCTCATATCGTGCATTCGCACAACTGAATCCCGATCTGAGGAAAAAGAGTGGCCGAACTGATTTTGTGTTTTGTCAGGAAACAATAACAGAGCGATCCCGCAAGAGCCGATAACTTCGTACAGTCCCGGAAAATCCTTTCGAGATACCCTTGACCGAACCTTGAGAAATTTTGTTACATGAGGTTAACCAAGCGATCCCCAATCATGCAGTGCGACCTACCGGAACAATCGAATTCGCCAAGGGAACGCGCACCAAGACAAACGATCCCCAAAAAAATCTAGAGGACTAATGGTACAAAAACTAGATTTAGTTTTTAAAGTTACCTCTATTTGGGAGCAGGGGATTGTTAGTAAACTACTGGTAGAAATAGCGATTGACATCAGTTAGATTCTCCAGTTTGAACTTAAACCTAAACGACCTGTCGCTAGCATCTCAAAAAAACCATGGCCAATGAACGCCTACCTTTAGAAGAAATGACCTTGCGGCAACTTCGTAAAGTCGCCAGCAAATATAATATTTCTCGTTATAGTCGGATGCGGAAAGCGCAACTGCTAACTGCTATTCGCGAAGTTGCCGAACACTTGGTAACACCGCCTCAACTCATCGTTAATTCCTCTGTCAATTCTCATCCTATTAGTCCCCCAAAAGAAGAACCAGAAGTGGAAGCCTCAAAATTTCAAGTCGGTCAAGAAGCCCCAGTAGAAGCAACCCTTGCCTCTGTTGATGAAGGATTGGCGGATTTACCCGGCGGTTACGGGGAAAGCATTGTTGTTTTAATGCCTCGCGATCCACAATGGTGTTATGCCTATTGGGATATTCCTCAAAGCCATAAAGAGGAACTGCGCCGTCAAGGGGGACAGCAGTTGGCATTGCGGATTTATGATGTCACCAACGTCAAACTGGAAATTCAAAATCCCCACAGCGTTCAGGAATACCCCTGCGACGAACTGGCACGAGAGTGGTATGTTCCCATCCCCGTTAGCGATCGCGATTACTGTGTAGAAATCGGCTATCGCTGTGTAGACGGTCGTTGGCTAATTCTGGCGCGATCGGGCATCGTTCGCGTTCCGCCCATTTATCCTTCCGACTGGATCGAAGACCAATTTACAACCGTATCTTGGGAACAAGAACTCGTCGGCAAAAAAGTCCTGCAATTAAGCGGCAGTGGCGGCGGTGAAGCGATCGAGGCTCTTTACGAACGACAAGGCGATTGGGTTGGCGATCGGGTTTCCGGTTCTCTGTTTGGTTCGATGCAGCAAGTTCCCGAGGAAAGCCTGAGTTCTTATGTCTTCCCTTCTGGAGTGGGCAAATGGGCATCCGGTTCGGGAATGTCGGGAGTAGGGATGAAAAAATCCGGTGCGGGAATGCAAATGTCCGGTGCGGGCATATCCGGAATGGGTATGGAAACCACATCCGGTGCAGGAATGCAAATGTCCGGTGCGGGCATATCCGGAATGGGTATGGAAACCACATCCG
>NZ_JCAMRX010000079.1:13125-13710 GCF_059821285.1 Spirulina sp. LEGE 11439 | reverse complement strand
GTATCGGCATGATGTCGGGAATGGGTATGGAAACCACGTCCGGTATCGGCATGATGTCGGGAATGGGTATGGAAACCACATCCGGTGCAGGAATGCAAATGTCCGGTGCGGGAATGTCGGGAATGGGACTCACCACCCTGTCTGGTGCAGGTATGATGTCGGGGATGGGCATGGAAACCATGTCCGGTATCGGCATGATGTCGGGAGTCGGTCTGATGTCCGGTGCAGGAATGCAAATGTCCGGTGCGGGAATGTCGGGAATGGGACTCACCACCCTGTCTGGTGCAGGTATGATGTCGGGAATGGGCATGGAAACCATGTCCGGTATCGGCATGATGTCGGGAGTCGGTTTGATGTCCGGTGCAGGAATGCAAATGTCCGGTGCAGGAATGCAAATGTCCGGTGTCGGCATGTCCGGTGCAGGAATGCAAATGTCCGGTGCGGGAATGTCGGGAATGGGACTCACCACCCTGTCTGGTGCAGGTATGATGTCGGGGATGGGCATGGAAACCATGTCCGGTATCGGCATGATGTCGGGAGTCGGTCTGATGTCCGGTGCAGGAATGCAAATGTCCGGTGCGGGAA
>NZ_JCAMRX010000079.1:0-13025 GCF_059821285.1 Spirulina sp. LEGE 11439 | reverse complement strand
CAGGTATGATGTCGGGGATGGGCATGGAAACCATGTCCGGTATCGGCATGATGTCCGGCGCAGGCTTAACTATGTCCGGCGCAGGCTTAACTATGTCCGGCGCAGGCTTAACTATGTCTGGTGCAGGCTTAACTATGTCTGGTGCAGGCTTAACTATGTCTGGTGCAGGTATGTCGGGAGTTGGCTTTTCCGCTTCTGCACCCCCGATCCGTCCTCGCAAATTCTGGTTAGTTGCTGATGCGGAATTAATTGTCTATGGGGCAACTGAACCCGATGCAACCGTAACAATTGGTGGCAAACCCATCAAACTCAATCCTGATGGAACTTTCCGTTTTCAGATGTCTTTCCAAGACGGTCAACTGGATTATCCCATCATGGCAGTTGCAGCAGATGGGGAACAAACTCGTTCCATTCACATGAACTTTAATCGCGCAACTCCTTCGCGCGATACTAATACTAAAGCAGAAGCTGTGGTGGAGTGGTTTCAGCAATAATTCTCTGATTGTCTAATTTCTAGCCCCGGCCTTGCGTCGGGGTTTTTGTTATTTGCGATCGCATGGTAAATTTTCAGTTACCAGTTATCAGTGATGAAACAACCAATAACCAATAACCAATAACTAATATTCATGTTTCAATTTTTGACCAAATTGGGTTATCTGTGTAGCGAATCGCTATCCAGTTTGCGGCGAGGAGGCTGGATGAATTGGGCGGCAATTAGTACCGTAACGGTTCTCCTCTTTTTGTTTGGCGTTTGCTTGCAAACCTCATGGCAATTAGATTCCCTGCTGGAGCATTTTGGCAATCAATTGGAAATTTCTGTCTATCTCACGCCGGAAACGCAAGGGGAAGCCGTGATCCCAATGGTAAGAGATATCCCTCATGTTAAAGATATTAGAACGATTCCCAAGGAACGCGCTTGGCAATCTTTACTCGAAGAGTTGGGCATTGCCGATGTTGAAGAAGCAACGGAACAACTCGAGGGAAATCCTCTCGTTGATGAGTTGAAAGCGATCGCAGATAATGCCCAAAAAGTCCCAGAAATTGTCGCTCAATTGAATCGCATCCCGGGGGTCGATCGCACGGTCTATGTTAATGAGGCACGAGAACGATTACAACAAATTCAACGAGGTTTGAGTTGGATCGGAATTGTTTTAACCAGCGTACTTTCTTTAACTGCGATCGCAGTTATTACCACAACGCTCAATTTAATTGCTGTCGCACGGCGCAATGAGTTGGAAATTATGCAACTTGTCGGAGCAACTAAAGTTTGGATTTTTCTGCCCTTTATTTTTCAAGGGATTATTTTTGGCTTGGTTGGTGGCGCGTTGGCTTTAACATTAATTACGACGATGAGAACGCTTTTAGCGAATCTTTTCTTTGTCCAAACTGACTTTCTCGCATTTCTCATAGAAGGGTTGCGATTGAGCGCTCTACAATTAAGGCTTTTACCTGTTGTTATTTTTACCTTGGGAATTTCTGTTGGCACAATCGGCAGTTTTTTCGCGATTCGTCGTTTTTCTTTTCGCTAATAGGTAAGAGAAAATTGTTTTAACTACTGGTTAAAAGCGTCCAGTAATCGTTTAAAAGTTCGTTTGTTTTATTGTCTAAGGTAACGATTTCTTCGCACAAGCTCAATATTTCTGGGTCAGGAAAAAGGATAGGGTTTTGTTGAAATGGAAGCGGTAATAGATGAAAAGCGGCTTCGCTAGGTGTACCAAAGCTTAAGCGCTGACAAAGTTTTGCTAATAACGACGGTTGCAATACGAAGTTAATCCAAGTATAACCTCCTGCAAGATTAGGAGCCGTTTTCGGAATGACGAGATTATCAATTGCTAGGGCAGAACCACTGGCAGGAATGACAAAAACTAAATCTTCATGTTCTCGGGTTATTCTATTCGCTTCATCAGAATAACACATGGCGATCGCGATATCTCCCGTTAAAATTTGAGTTTTCCAAGCGTCAGTGGTAAAGGTTGCGATCGCAGGTTTTAATTGTTGTAATTTCTCATAGGCTGCTTTGATTTCTTCGGGGTTCGTAGAATTATAAGAACATCCTAATGATTTTAACGCAGCCCCCATAACTTCCCGAATATCATTGACTAAAGTAATTCGTTTAGATAATACTTGTTGATGTTGCCAGAGATAATCCCAATCTTGGGGAGGGTCTTTAATTTGAGTGCGATTATAAATTAATCCTGTTACTCCCCATGCGATCGGAATACTGTGACGATTTTCGGGATCGTAGGCAGGATTTTTAAATTGAGGAAATAGTTGCTCTAAGGCTGGAATTCTAGCTTTATCTAATTCAACAAGTAACTCTAATTGTATCATTTGCTTGACCATATAACTAGAAGGATAAAGAATGCTATATCCTCCGCCTCCACTCGCTTGAAAACGAGCCAGCATGGTCTCATTAGAATCAAAGATATTGGCAATACCTAAAATTCCTGTTTCTCTGGTAAATTGTTGCAAAAGTCGATCGTCAATAAAAGCTGCCCAAGTATAGATATATAACTCGTCTGATGAATTTGACAGTGCGGAATTAGCTTGGATATCAGCCAAAGTCCAGCCGCATCCCGAAAGGAATATGCTGAGAAATCCAATTCCCGATTGACTTAAAAGCCGACGGCGCTTCATTTTTTGCGTTACAATAACTTAACGTAACTTAACATTACTGGCGATCGTGCAAACAGCAACTCTTTTACCGACTGAATCTATTCCCGGTGCTTATTGGCAATGGCGGGGTCATTCTATCTATTACGTTAAAGC
The DNA here is from genome assembly GCF_059821285.1 of Spirulina sp. LEGE 11439. NCBI lineage: Bacteria > Bacillati > Cyanobacteriota > Cyanophyceae > Spirulinales > Spirulinaceae > Spirulina > Spirulina sp. LEGE 11439. The sequence goes on along the minus strand of NZ_JCAMRX010000079.1, from coordinate 10,256 downwards.
CGGACAAAAACGAGATCGCCCTCCTCTCCTTCTCGTTCATGGTTTTGGGGCTTCTACGGACCATTGGCGCAAAAATATTTTAGAATTGCAAGCAGATTTTGAGGTGTGGGCGATCGACTTATTGGGCTTCGGACGTTCTGCTAAGGCAAATATACAATATTCCGGGGATTTGTGGCGGGATCAGTTACACGATTTTATCACCGAAATGATTACCGAACCCGTGGTGTTAGCGGGGAATTCTCTCGGGGGTTATGCCTCTTTGTGCGTTGCGGCACAGCGCCCTCAATCTGCCACAGGCTTAATATTATTAAACAGTGCGGGGCCGTTTTCCGAAACAGGTGATGCAGTCCAGAAAAACCCTCTACAAACTGCGATCGCCAAAACAATGCGTTTTATTTTCTTGCAACCGTGGGGCTATTTTCTCCTCTTTCAATATTTGCGCCGTCCGCAAATCATTCGCCGGACTTTAGAAAAAGTTTATTTGGATAAAAGTGCCGTCACCGATCGCTTAGTGGAAGAAATTTATGCACCGTCTTGCGATCGCGGTGCTTTGCAGGTTTTTGCCTCTGTTTTTAAGTCTCCTCAAGGGGAGAAAAATGATGTTTTATTATCTCAATTGCAGCATCCCTTATTAACGATCTGGGGAGAAGGGGATCCGTGGATGAAAGTTTGCGATCGCGCCCCAAAATTCCGTCAACATTATCCCAATTTAAGCGAGCATTTCCTACAAGCAGGTCATTGTCCTCATGATGAAGTTCCCGGACAAGTTAATCAAATCATTCGTGATTGGATTTTGACTGAAAAAGGCTAGAGTAAGTCTTAGTAATTTAAGTTAAAGAGATGCGATCGAAGGGTTGCTTGCGATAGCGTTGGTAAACATAAAAGTCATCATCAAGGGTAGCGATCGCGGCAATATTCAGTCTTTCTGAAATCGCGACCAAAGATAAATCGGCAAAATCTCCCGGTAAATCCGAGTATTTCTCATTGAATTCTGCAAATTGTTGTTAAATTTTTGCGTGTTTATTAAAAATATATTCTGCGACTAATCGCTTGCGAGTGGATCGAGATGAAAAATCTGGCGGCGCATCTTGGAGAAGATGTTCGGGATGTCCTCCTAGTCTTTCTACAATTGTGCTTGATTCTTCAGAATATCCCTCTCGCTTCTCAACAATAGTGGGGCGAGTCTTCACGGGATGAGATTGTAATTTGAGCCAATGTTCATAAATCAAACGTTTAACCAATTCCTCAGAATTCGTTTGTTCTGTCTCTAAAATTTCGACTAAATGACATTCTGTGTCTCGATCTAACTGTAAGTTTAACATAATTTCTCTGACTTCAATAAATACTTTTTTATTGTACCAGAACTCGCTAATACTGGTTACAATACTCTAAATCTAAGGAAAGTCGTATGGAAGCGATCGCAGTTAATCCCTAAAACTATAAATCGTTTGCCGTTCTAAACCCGCGCACAATGTTGAAGGTTTTTGACTCAACGCATACAATTTTCGCGATAAATTTACCTGCAACCCTATCATGGGATCGTCTCCTGTAGAAATCAAGAATTCTAAGCGTTCGAGCCGATTCCACGTTACCAGATCGTCTAAAATACGGCACATGGCTTTGACATAAGGATGCTCGCGATCGAGATACCAATCTGCATCGGCAACATTGGCTTGGTCTAAACCGATATGCACCACTAAAGAGGGTTTACCAAAGATCGCGATCGCAACGGGACGGGATTCTTCTTGTAATAATAAATCTTGGGAACGAACCAAACTGCGAAACTTATCTAATAATTGATAGCGATCGATCGCACTTTTAACGTCTTCTTTCCAATCAATGGCAACTGTCACTAAATAAGTTTGCAATAACAAATGTCCTAACTTATTCGCCTTAGTTGCTAAATATTCTGAATTGTAATCTGTTGCTTCAATGAGTAAAGGAACGCGATCGACAACTTCCAAACCATATCCTTTTAATCCGGCTATTTTACGAGGATTATTGGTAATCAAGCAAATCTGTTTAATCCCCAAATCATTGAGAATTTGCGCCCCCATGCCATAATCCCGCAAATCCGCAGGAAATCCCAATCTTTCATTGGCTTCGACTGTATCAAATCCCATATCTTGCAGGGAATAGGCCTTAAGTTTATTCACCAACCCAATCCCGCGCCCTTCTTGACGCAGATATACGACCACTCCAAACCCCGCATCTTCAATCATTTTTAAGGCACATTGCAACTGCATCCGACAATCGCAACGCAGGGATCCGAGGGCATCTCCCGTCAAACATTCTGAGTGCATTCGTACCGCGATCGCGCGATCGCTAAATTCTTGCGGATTCCCCTTGACAATAGCAAGATGTTCTGTATTATCGAGAACGTTGCGATAGGCGTAAACCTGAAACGTGCCAAACTGGCTGGGAAACTTGCAAACGGATTCTCGATAGACAAAGCGATCGTGTTTGAGGCGATAGCTAATAAGATCGGCAATACTAATCAGTTTGAGCTTATATTTTTCAGCGTATTCGATTAATTCTGGCAACCGCGCCATCGAACCGTCAGGATTTTGAATTTCGCAAATGACCCCGGCAGGATACAATCCCGACAATCGCGATAAATCCACCGCCGCTTCCGTATGACCCGCCCGTTTTAGGACTCCCCCCAATTTGGCACGAATGGGGAAAATATGACCGGGACGGCGCAAATCTTCCCCACGAGTCGCCGGGTTAATGGCAATTTGAATAGTTTTGGCGCGATCGTCGGCGGAAATGCCTGTAGTTACCCCCAGATGAGGGGCGGCATCGATACTGACTGTAAAAGCGGTTTGATTGGGATCGGTGTTTTTGGCCACCATGAGGGGGAGATCGAGTTCATCGAGGCGTTCTCCCGTCATGGCCAGACAAATCAAGCCTCGCGCCTCTACCGCCATAAAATTAATAATATCGGGGGTCGTAAATTGAGCCGCACAAATCAAATCCCCTTCATTTTCCCGATTTTCATCGTCCACGACGACGATAGGGCGACCGGATTTAAAATCAGCAAGGGCAGCATCGATCGAATCAAATTGACAAGCGGTTTGAGTAAGTTTTGGCACAAAAAATTAATAAAAATTCAGCTTGGGTTTATTTTAATTTTAATAGGTTATTGGTGATTGGTTATTTGCCAGTTGTCTTTTCCTGATTACTCTATCGTCTGTTCACTCATTCCTAAATCTATGAATATCCGAATTTTTGCTCTTTTTCTTTGGGCTGGTGTAGGGGCGATCGCCTTGCAATTTCCGGCGAGATCGCAATCTTTGGCGGGTCAATGCCGACAGTCTAACCGCCGCATTGACGTTTATTCTCAGCCGTCTGTCAATCCCAGCAGTCAAACGTTAGCGACCTTAGAACCGAACGTTCAACTGATTTTAGCGGGGAATGGTCAACAGGGCTGGATCTCCGTCCGGCAGCCTGTAGAAGGATTTGTTATCGCTCGCCACCTCACAAAATGTTCCGGCACGCCAACCTCTAACACTCCTAGCCAACCTCAGCCCCAGCCCAGTCCGAGTCCGGTTGTGCCGATTACTCCAGCACTGACCGATCTGCGGGAAGGTAGCTGTCGTTTAGCGATCGTGGATCTGGCGATTCGTTCTCGTCCCAATATTGAAACGGGATCGGAAATTGGCAGTGTGAAAAAAGGTGCCACGGCAACGCTAACGGGTAACACTTCTAGCGATCGCAATGGGCGTTTGTGGTTGCAGATTTCTGCCCCGGTTCGCGGCTGGATTTCTGGCGGACGCAGTGGCGGCAGTAATGTTATTTTATGCGGGAATCAAAATTAAAGTAAAGTTTTTCTCTCTATTGCCTCTTTTTTAATAACTGCTGAATGTAGATTAAAATGCCGATTCCGATCGCTGTTGTTGTTGCGATCGCCAACCAATAAAAGTGCGCGATCGCATCATCTTGTTGTAAGGCAAAACCCATGACTCCACCGCCTAAAACAGGACCGAGAGAGAAGGCAATTCCCCAAGATTGATTGCTCCAAGAAAAATAAGTTCCTCGTAAGGATTTCGGGGCAAGATCGGCGACTAAGGCAAAAGAGGTCGGACCGTGGGCAACCGTTCCCAAAGCAAAAAATGTCATAGTAATCAAAATGAGCGGGGTTGTTTTTTGAGGGGTTGTTCCGATCGCCGAGAGTGCCAGAAAACCAGCACCCCAAAACAACATTGCGCTAATTAACCCTTGGAAGCGATCGCAAGTTTTGAGAAATCGAGCCATCGGAATTTGACAAATGGCAGTTACACTAATGTAATAGGTAATGAAAAAGCCAATTTCTTCAATGTTTAAAATATTTCCTGTTTCTGAAGAAGTAATAAAATTAGTAAAGTAAAGAGAAAGTGTGGTATAAATTTGATTAATATAGAAAATAAAGAAAGTATTGACCAAAATATAGAGAATAAAAGCGCGATCTTGCCAAACTCTCAGCCAATCTTGTTGCAGATCGAGAACTTTATCACCTGCGCGATCGGGTTCGGTAATTGCCAGAGCAATAATGGTAAAGAAAATCAGAAAAGCCAGTCCTTGCAATACAAATAAGATGCGATAATTACCTGATGTCGCAATAATTTTCCCGCCCAAAAATGTTCCGATCGCTAAACCAATTGTATCGGCAACGGTTGCGATCGCATAAGATTCGTGACGCTTGTTTTCTGTCGTCAAGTCGGCGATCGTTGTCTCAATAGAGGGCCAGTAAAGACCGATTCCCAAGCCTAAGCAAAGATTGGCAAGGATGAGGAGGGGTAAATGGTTCGCGATCGCTAAGCCGGCATCCCCAAAAGCAGAAATAACAGCCGAAAGCAATAAAGTTTTTCGCCTTCCCCCAGACTGAGAATCACAAAAAATTCCCCCTAAAAATCGTCCGCCAATGCCTGCCATTGACTGACAGCCTACCGCAAGACCGACGAGAGCGGCGGGCAATCCTATCTCGTTCACAAAAAAGATTGTAGTGTAGAACAAGATAAATCCCGATCCGGTTTGCAGACACAAACGTCCGGCGGCAAGTATCCAAATTTGCAGGGGCATAGGAGAGAAGAAAGGAGGAAGAAGAAACAAGCAAGAAAAAGCGATCGCTTTTTCTGTTAGAAGTGCGATCGCGATGTCAAGTTTGAGTTACAAAACTTTATGAAATGATTAATCCAGATAACCGATTAGCGTCGCAATATCTTCAAAATCATTGGGAGCAACGGGGCGATTTCCCATGACTTTGAGAGTTTCGCTAATAGCTAAATGACTTTTGGTAATGGGGCGATTCCCGGATATAACAATACTGCTACTAATTTCTAAACCACTGGAAATGACGGGACGATCTCCCATTGACTTGTAAGTTCCGACGACATTGAGATGGCTGGGTTCAATGGGACGGTTTTGCGGCAGGGGAAAAGATTGTTGGTAAACTTGAATTCCCGCCGTTTCTCCTTCGGCTTTTTTGTCTTGAGATTGGTTTGCAGGTGCTTCTTTAACTGTCACGGTTTCCCCCTTATCCTGAGAATTTTTTAGATGTGCGCCATTTTGGGCGGCGTTTTGACTCATTGCTCGTTACCCGATAAGATTGAAGGCTTGCCTCTTAACATGAGATAGAGCCTTTATCTATTTTATTTTAATGTTGTTTTAACATTTGATTTAAATCTATACTCTAACCCTACACCTATCTTTACCAAAAGTCGATAAAAATCAATAATCGGAAAGATAAGTTAAAACTTGAGTTTAGGGGATGAACGTGGTTAATGAGAAAATAAATTTTTTAAGTGAGGGTTTTGGACTGCCGAGAATTTTTTATGTTGGATTAGATTCGGAAAGAGAGGGCGATCGCATCGCCTTTTCAGCGTTACATTCCTTGGACTCAGCCGCAAAAGTTGATTCGAGATGTTGCGCCAAAATTTGACGGAATTGTGGAAAAGCAAACCGTTCGAGAGTTTTTTGTCTTAAAATATCTGGCTCGAAAAGGGTTCGGTTAGGATGTGTTCCGCGTAAAATCGCGATGAGATTATTTGCGATCGCGTTTGTATTTTCGGGATCCACCAAACAGCCATATTTACCATAATCCAAAGGTTCTACCGTACCATCGCGATCGCCTCCAAGAACGGGTTTTCCGCAAGCCAATGCTTCTAAATAAACAATTCCAAACCCTTCTCCCGTACTGGGTAGGGCAAAAACATCGCAGAGATTATAATGAGCGCACAATTCTTCGTCGGGAATGAATCCTGTCAGGGTAACGCAGTCTTGTAGGCCAAGTTCTGTAGCTAAAGTGCGAATACGAGGGATATCGTCCCCTTTTCCACCCAAAATATAACGGACATCGGGAAAGTGACGGCGAATTTTGACCAAAGCCTGAAGTAAGCGATCGTAGCCTTTATACTGTGCCAAACGAGTCAACGTAAAAATAACGGGTTGGTTGGCGGTCAAACCGTAGCGTTGCAGTAAATGAGAAGGTTTGGGGGCGATCTTGAAGCGATCGCCGAGGAAAGTATTGGGTAAAATGGCTATGCGATCGGGATCGAGATTTTGTTCGGCGAGGAGGCGATCGCGAGTATAGCGACTGACGGCGAGAACGCGATCGGCATGGCGTAGGGCGCGTTGGCGTTGAGGATGGGCGAGATCCCAGCCTTCCAAACCATGAACGACGATCCAATAGGGCGTTCCCGTGAATTGTTTCAACCAATAGCAAGCGACACCGTAGTTAAGGTGAGTGGCAATAACAAGGCGAGGGCGTTCGAGAATTCCCATAAGCATTGTCCCCGCTAACATGAATAGGCTTTGCAACCATTGAGGAAACTTGCCCAAACAGATAAAACGGGTTTGGGATCGGACGGGAATGTGAGACGAGATCGTTTTATCGTATTTGAGGAAGATGCGATAGGGGGTATGGGGATGGAGGTCTTGCAAGGCTTGCAGCAGGAAAGCCGAGTAAACTTGCACCCCGCCTTTAAAGCCAAAAATATTGGGAAATAGGAGGAAAAAACCGGAATATCTAGGTGAGAAGTTGTACATGAGCAATTGAATAGAGGAAATTTAGCTATACAATCTATTGAATTGGTGACAGGAAAGACTCTGTAATCTGTTCTTGGGTCATACCGGCTCTTTTTATGCACTTGAGGGCTTTTATTTATAAATTGTTACAAAAACCGACTCTTTAAGCAATTTCATTCATTTTCATCAACTCTGATTTTGAGGATAATGAAGCGATCGCAAGTATAAAAAATAAAATTCCTCATTGAGCAATGATGCTATATTTTACACGAGAATACCCCATAGCAGTTGAGTCAGATCGCCAGTGAAAATTGAATCACAACTTTTTAGTGTTCACAAAAAAGTTCCTCTCACAATCAGCCGAGGAACGAGCGTGGAAAATACGAATATTTGGGTAAAAATCCAACACAATAACTTGGAAGGATGGGGAGAAGCCTCGCCCTTTTCTATTACCACAGAAAGCAAACCTACTCCAGAGAAATTACTCGCAGAATTCAACGCACTCATTCCTAGTTTAGAAGTATTTGAACCTTGGGAACGCCAAAAAATTGAGAAGATTTTGCAGGAGGCAAACGCATCAACGGCAGTGAGAGCAGCGATCGATATGGCACTCTACGATTGGTTGGGAAAACGGGCAAATCTTCCCTTATGGAAGTTGTGGGGTTTAGATTTGAGTCGCGTTGTTCCGACTTCTGTAACAGTGGGGATTAGTTCTCCAGAAAGAGCCAGAGAAAGGGTGCGTCAATGGCGAGAAGTTATTGAGGCTAAAGTGATTAAATTAAAACTCGGCAGTCCCGAGGGAATTGAATGCGATCGCGCCCTTTTTCTTGCGGTTAAAGAAGAAGCACCCGAGGCAGAGATTAGTGTAGATGCTAATGGCGGTTGGAGTTTATCTGAAGCGATAAAAATGTCTCAATGGTTGGCAGAACAAGGAGTTCTACATCTTGAACAGCCTTTAAATGCGATTACAGAAAAAGATTTTCCAATTTTATATGAAAAGTCTCCTTTACCGATTTTCATCGATGAAAGTTGTTTCAATAGTGCGGATATTTTGCGTTTATCTGATTGCATTCATGGCATTAATATCAAAATCATGAAAGCGGGAGGACTGACGGAAGCGTTAAATATGATTCGGGTGGCGCGATCGCTCAATTTACAAATCATGTATGGTTGTTATTCTGATAGTATTTTAGCGAATACTGCAATGGCGCAACTTGCTCCCTATGCGACTTATCTCGATCTCGATAGTCACCTCAATTTGATTGACGATCCGTTTCAAGGGGCAATGTTGGAAAATGGCAGGTTAGTGCCAAGAAATTTACCGGGTTTGGGGGTTAAATTGGCATGAGTTGAATGACAAGTGACTTTTTTCGCTAAAATTAACTCAGAATCATCAATTCTCCAAGATGTCGGCTAAAGATAAGTTTCACCAATTAGTTAGAACCGCCCTCGAGAATGAAGGTTGGACGATTACTCACGATCCGTATCATATCGATTTAGGATTTGTAGACTTTTATATTGATTTAGGGGCGGAATTATTGTTAGCTGCAACGAAGGATCGTGAAAAAATTGCAATAGAAATCAAAACTTTTCTTGCACCTTCAACAATCTCAGATTTTCATACCGCACTGGGACAATTTATTAATTATCGCATCGCTTTAGAAGATGACGATCCCGATCGCATACTTTATTTAGCGATTCCTTTAGAAATTTATCAGCGCTTTTTTCAACAGTCTTTCATTCAAAAAGTTGTTCGTCAAAATCAAATCTTGCTTCTTGTTTATGACACGCAAAAAAAGGAGACTTTACAATGGATAAAGTAGAAGAATATCGCCAACTGGTTCAAGAATTACTCATCGATCGCGCAAGCTGGAGAAATCCCGACGATCCGGTAAAAAGCGAGGTTATTTTCGACACGAAACGCGATCGCTATCAATTGGTTCATGTGGGTTGGAAAAATAGCAGCACTCGCATCTATGGTTGCATTATTCACGTTGATATTCAGGATGGGAAAATCTGGGTACAACACGACGGGACAGAAGAAGCGATCGCGAATCGTTTGGTAGCACGAGGAGTTCCCAAACAAGATATTGTTTTAGCGTATCATGCGCCTCACGTTCGGCAGTATACGGAGTTTGCGATCGGGTAGTTTTGCATTGAAGAAGAGATTGCGATCGCATGGTTTATTCCGATGACTCTTTTTCTCTTGCGATCGCTTCTTCTAGCAATGCAAGTAAAGGCTCTAAATCTTCTACGATCGTTTTCCAGACAATATCGAGATCGATTTCATAATAGCCATGAATTAAGCGATTTCTCATGCTAATAATTTGCGCCCAAGGAATCGTTTTAATTTCTGCTTGTTTTTCTCGGGAGACTCTCGAAGCAGCTTCTCCAATAATTTCAACTAATTTAACGAGAGATAGCACCAACATTCTATCAGTTTCAAGGGATTCTCTTGTTTTACCTTGAATAAATGTTGCGATTTCTTGTGCTGCATCGCGCATATGCAGCAAGCGCGTGCGATCGTCAATCTTTGACATATTGTACTTTTGCTTCTTCTAATACTTGTTGTCGAAAATAACGACTGAGTTCGGAAATTGTTCTCAGATCGGCTTTGCGATCGATCATTTCCGAGAGTTCTATTTCCATTCCCGCTAAACGAATATAACCGGGCGTACAATTGGGTTCAAATTCTACCAAGAAATCAATGTCACTTTCGCTAGAAAAATCATCCCGTAAGACCGAACCAAATACGGAAAGTTTATGAATGTGATATTTTTGGCAAAATTGAGCAATTTTGAGATCGGGAAGCGCGATCGCTAGTGTTTCTTGCATTTTCTGTCTTGCAGGTCTCGTCGTCAATCTTGAGTTATTGTTGAATCGGCAAGTTTCATTTTAACTCGCGATCGCTTTTCTTGGCAGATCGCGTCGTTGGGAAGCATGACTCTGGGGTAAATTAGGGAGAAGCGATCGTTCCTCGATCGCCAGCGAAATTCCCCAATCCATTTCAATGGATTTTTCGTATGAGACAGGGATTTTTAATCCCTGGCGGATCGAGATAAGAAGAACAATTTAATTACAGATCGCTTTTCTTGGCAGAGTGCTTCGTTGGCAAGGATGGCTCTGGGGTAAATTAGGGAGAAGCGATCGAGGATCTCGTTATGGTTAATCGCAAATTATTCGCGTTTGTGTTAGGGCTCTAAGTACAGGACAAAAATTGGAGAGAGTCAAGAAAAGCATCAAACTTGTGG
>NZ_JCAMRX010000078.1:0-22010 GCF_059821285.1 Spirulina sp. LEGE 11439 | reverse complement strand
AATGGCTGGTTAGTTAACGCTGATGCAAATGGTGCAGCCAATATTTTAAGAAAAGCGCTTGGGGGATGCGGAGGTTTCCTCCGCATATCCAACCAAGCAAGAGAAGTAGCGGCAACTTTAGGATTATGTCTTAAAGGAGTCAGTAGCGGCGCTTTGACTACGCCTGTAAGAGTTCGTTACTGGACTACTTCCGAATCCCCGTCTCTTTAGAGCGGGGAGGGTCAAAGGTACTCGCTGCATGGTGATAAACCTCGCAAGTGAAAGTGATTAGTCTCTTCCCGCATCTTGACTCAGATGTCCTAACTGAATAGCGGCAAGACAAATTGCCTTAGAGTGATTCCGAACTAGAGAAGCATTCGGAGGTCTATACCGAATCAAGACTCAATGCGGTATTCAACGTTTAAACTACGATTTGTCTCGCAATCCCCATCGCCTTGCGTTGGGGTTGTTGAATTGTTGCGAACTATTAGCTGGTTGACGAGGAATCCCGACTCTCTCTTGTATTTTAGAACTATTTGCGCTTAACTGTTAACTATTAACTGTTAATGGGAATTCTCGTGTTTTGGAATTTAGTTGTAATTGAATTAGAAAAAACGATTAAACGCCCCTTATTTTTATTCTTTTTAGGATTGCTAGTGGGCGTGCTTCTCTTTATTTTCTTAGGAGGATTATTTGCCTTTGAACTGGTTAGCGATCCACAACTCAAAGTTTCTTTGAAACAAGGTCTCGCAGGAGCAGCAGGGGTCGAGCTTGCTCTTTCTCTTGCTCTGAGTCTCGGCGGATTTTCCTTATTGATTTTAACCGCTGCGATCGCAACTTCTGAATATCAATGGCGCACCCTGCATCTATATTTAAGTCATGGGATCGGGCGCACGATACTTCTAGGGGCTAAATTTACCGCACTGGCAGCGATCGCATTACTGTTTATTATCGTTTCTCTTGTTTTCGGTTTAGCATTGGCACTTCCGCTCACTATTCCGATGGGAGGAGAGATCGCGATCGCAGAAATTGGCTCTCTTTTCTTACAAGCTCCTCGATTCTTTTTAGCTCTGTTACCTTGTATTGCGATCGCATTTCCTATTGCCATTTTAACCCGTTCTATTGCCGCAACCAATACAATTACTTTATTGTACGTTTTTATCATCGAACCTGTTCTTGCTGCAGCAGGAAATTTCTCTAATGCACCTCTCTCTCGACTAACACTTTATTTGCCTTTTCAACTCACGCAAGCTGCAATTAGACAAATGCCAACGAATATTCCGGAAGACAGAATAGAAGAATTCATGAAACTATTTGTCACTCCGAATTTCGCTGCTTTTGGCATTACACTTTGGGTTATTGTTTTAGCGATCGCAGCATGGTTATTATTTCGCCAACAAGATTTAACGAGTTAGTTATTAGTGGTTGGTTGTTGGTTATTTGGCTTCGGAATCTAAACAATATTTTGACTTCTTTTGATTTCGCTATTCCTTAATAGAAATACAAGCGAACAACAAAAATGATCTATCGTATTGGTTTGACAGGAGGAATTAGTACAGGAAAAACGACAGTTTCTCAGTATCTCGATCGCGTGCATCACCTTCCCATTCTCGATGCCGATCTTTATGCCAGAGAAGCCGTCGCTCGCAATTCTCCTATCCTCGCTCAAATTGTACAGCGCTACGGTCGAGAGATTCTCCTTGCCGATAATCGTCTTCATCGCAAAAAACTAGGTGAAATTGTCTTTTCTCATCCTGAAGAGAAAAACTGGCTAGAAGCACAAATTCATCCCTATGTGCGCGATCGCTTTGTTGCAGAATTAGCAACCCTCAACGCTACAATTGCAGTATTAGTCATTCCGCTTTTATTTGAAGCAGATATGACGAATTTTGTCAATAGTATTTGGGTTGTTTCCTGTTCCTGCGAACAACAACTACAACGCTTATGCGATCGCGATGGACTTTCCCGAGAACAAGCGCGATCGCGAATTAAGAGCCAAATACCTCTAACACAGAAAATTGCGGCGGCTCATATCGTGTTAGATAATTCCTCCACTGTCGAATATTTACTGCACCAAATAGATGCGGCATTAAAATCGCTCGAATAAGTTCATTATTGGTTATTAAGTAACAGATTATTAGAGGTCAAAGCAAACAATCAACAACAAACAACAATGATAGAAACTGTTTTCTTTTCCAGAGAAACTTGGAAAATTGCTCAAACTTCTAGAGAAGAGCAAAACTCAGAACGATTAGATACTCAATCGTCTACTTTTGCTAACTCTAACTCTAATAATAACTATTTAGGTCTAATTTTTCTCTCTGTTTTTATCTTTTTATTTCTGGCTTTCTTGTTATTAAAACGTAGAAGTCAAGAGGTTCGCTTGTCAATATTTGCAAGTTTATTTCTTGGTTTTTTATTGGCTATTTACACCTCAGTTCAAGTTGCAACTCAATCCTTGATAGGCGGAGGCAAAAAAAGAACAGTTAATCAACCAGAAAGAGAGTTAATTTCAAGTCAAACGAATCAGAAAAAAACTAGCGATCGCAAACCAGAAAGCAAAACCAGCAATCCTCAAGAAAAGCGATCGATAGAGAAAAATGAAGAAATAACTAAAAATGAGCAACAAACAACACTATCAGAATCAACAAGACTGAGTGATACTAATAAGACAGAAGTAGAACCAAGAACAAGCGATCGAGATACTTCAGTAGAAAAGAAAACAGAAAAATCAGAGAATAAGGATGCTAAAATTGCTTCATCCTCCACCACTCAAAGTACAAATTCAGAACAGCCTTCAGAAAATCAAGAAACGAAAGTACCAACTTCAACTCGCAAGAATACAAGTAATACAACAACAAGACAGAGAAATTTTTCTGTAGCAAATCAAAGAAATCCTCTAAATTTAGAAAGAAACTCTCGCACTCTTTCTTCAAGTTCGCAAACTTCATTATTTCGACCTATCCTTAAACGCGGCGATCGCGGTTCTGATGTCACTCTTTTACAAAAGATACTCAAAGAATTAAACTATTACACTTTAAATATTGATGGTGATTATGGTCTTTCTACAGAACTAGCTGTCCGCAACTTTCAGCAACAAAATAACCTTCTCGCCGATGGTATTGTCGGTTTCAGTACCTGCAATATTCTCAGAGCAAAAACTGAAAATATAGAAATAGAATGCTCTTTTTAGTTATCAACTATCAGTGAAAAATTTACTAATAACAAACAACAAACTCAAAAATTTTCATAAACAGCTTGATTTCTGCCGCGTTCTTTGGCTTCATATAATGCTAAATCTGCTACACCTATTAGTGCTTCTGGGGAAAATTCACTAGAAGGAATCGTCGTCACAACTCCCAAACTTAAAGTAACATAATCACCCAATGATGAACGCGCATGAGAGATTTTTAAATTTTCTACGGCTTGGCGAATACTGTTAGCAATCTCTAATGCTTTGCAAGCATCAATATGAGGTAAAATTACAGCAAATTCTTCTCCTCCATAACGAGCAAGTAAATATTCTATATCAGCTATTTCTTGTTCTTCGAGTGCTTTTTCAATCGCCTGTGCCACCCATTGCAAACATCCATCACCAGCTAAATGACCATAACAATCGTTATAATGTTTAAAATAATCAACATCGCACAAAATTAAAGAAAGAACCTCCTCTGTTGACATTAAGTTCTGCCAAACTTTGGCAATTTCGGTATTAAAATAACGTCGATTGGCGATATGTGTTAATCCATCCAGAAGTGCGAGGCGTTGTAATTCCTCATTTGCCTCTTGTAAAGCACGTTCCGCACGCACGCGATCGGTAATATCATTAGAGAGCGAAAGCAAGCATTCTTGACCGTGAATGGTAATAATTTCTGCTGAAAGTAATGCCGTTCGCAAGGCTCCTGAATTCGTACAAAACTGAAACTCATAATTGCGAATAACCCCATACATTGTTAAATGTTTGAATAACTGAGTTCGCAAATCAGAATCAACCCATAACCCCAAATCCATAGCCGTGCGTCCGATGACATCTTCACGAGCATATTCTGTGACTTGACAGAAGGCTTCATTAACATCAATATGGCAACCATCGCTCAATTGAGTAATCGTAATCGCGTTAGGATTAGAACGAAATGCTTTGGCAAACTTTTCTTCTGAAAGGCGCAATTCTTTTTCAACACGCTGACGTTCGCGAATTTCTTCCGCTAAAAGGGCATTGTGCATCATCAAGAGCTTGAGAGCATTACGAATACTCAATTGATTTTCAATACGAGCAAGGATTTCAGCATCGTGAAAGGGTTTAGTAATATAATCCCTTCCTCCCACAGAAAAAGCTTTCACTTTATCCCAAACCCGATCGAGGCTGCTGATAAACACAATCGGAATTTCTCGTGTTTTGGAGTCGGTTTTGAGTTGCTGACACAGATCGTAGCCATTCATGTCCGGGAGATTGACATCAAGCAAAATTAAATCGAGTTCCGATCGCGAGACCTCTTCCAAGGCTTGTTGGCCTTGCTGCACGATCTGCACGCGATACCCTCGTTGCGTCAGCAATACAGACAAGCGTTTTGCATCGTCGAGACAATCATCGACAATTAAAATGCCTTGGGGTGATGCACTAAAATCGGGATTCATGGAAAATCGATCCAATTCAGGAGAAAAATTTATCAACCACATCAACTCTATTATCTCAAGCGTAGCTATTTCAATCGCAAAGTTAATGTGTTCGACCTATTTTGGCGCGATCGCATCAAAAGGAGTCGCGAGCGATCGCTACATTCTTCATAAAGCGAAATCAATCTAAGTGAGTTCTCTTTTTCTCTTGATTCCTAGTATTTTCAAAGTGATAATAGAAAAGTTAGTGGCTTTAATAAATTGTAGTAAATTATCTAGCTGATGATAGGCGCGATCGCGATCGTTAATTTCTGGATTGATTGGACAAACCCATAGTAATTTCCCGATTACTCTTGCTTCTAAACCCCAACCGTTTCCGCCGCATCCTCAAAAACGAGAAAAATTTTGCGTAAATTATCCGGAGACAGAGATTAAAGCCAGAAAAACGAAATTGAGAACGGGGCAACCCGGACAATTAGTAGCTTGGTTAAATCGCAAAGTGTATTACTCACCTGTCGGACAAATTCTCAAGCGTCGTTACGAGATTCTCCAGCTTTTAAATTCTGGCTCCCTCGGACACACTTATCTCGCCCGCGACCTCTCCCAACCCGATCGTCCTCGATGCGCGGTAAAATATTATCCCTCGGATCGAGAATCCCCCAACCTTCTCAAAACCAGTCGGCGGATTTTTGTCACAGAAGCTGAAACCCTCAAAAAATTGAGCTATCATACCCAGATTCCGCGTTTTCTCGATTGCTTTGAGGAAAATCAAGGACTTTATTTAGTACAGGAACTAATTATCGGGCATATTCTTAACACCGAACTCACCCTCCTCGATCGCGAAATTTCCGAAGGTTGCCGAGAAGAGTCCGACGAACGAGAAGCCAAAACGATCTATTTTTTACGGGATATCCTCGAAGTTTTAGACTTTATCCACACCCAAGGGGTGATTCATTGCGATATTAAGCCCAACAATATTTTGCGACGCACCAAAGACGGTAAATTAATGCTCATTGATTTTGGGGCGGCGCAACCCATTCATCGTCACATGGTTAACGGCATGAATCTCGCGCCCACCGTCGCCGTTAGCCCCTCGGGCTATCTTGCCCCCGAACAACTGATCGGCCAACCCCAAGCTGCCAGCGATCTTTATGCAACGGGGATCGTTGCCATCCAGATGTTAACCGGGTTAAACCCTGCCAAGTTGCAACTCGACCTCACTAGCAATGAACTTCAATGGCAACATCTGGCCAAAGTTTCCTATAGCCCGGAATTGGCAGAAATTTTAGCCAATATGACCCGCGATCGCTTGAACGATCGCTACCTCAGCGCCCGAGAAGTCCTCGCCGACCTGCAACCCTTACTGGCTAAAGCGAGAGACTCTTTCCGAAAAGTGAGCAGTCACTACCTCGATAACTCTGGCTTGCCCAATCAGACCTCCACAGCAATAGAGACTTCTCCTTATCCCGAACTCTCCTCTAAATTTATCAAAAAACCCACCCACACTGAATGGGTCGAAGAAAGCGACCTTGAAGAAATAGAACCCTCTCGAGGGAATGAGGAACTCGAAGCTGCACTACACTATACTCCCATCACCTCCGTCTCGACTCCTTTCACCAAAGTCTCTTCTCGTTATCTCAATCCCTCTTTGATGGGAATGCTGGTGAAAATGGGGGTTCTCGCTGCCCTCGTCAATACCTTTGCGATTGCTCTCGGTCTCTATACCCTCGCTGACAGCCGCGCTACCGACCCCGGAGAAGTGCGCTTTGCGAAGGCACAACGTCACTTGCATCAAGGCCGACTCGAAGACGCGATCGCCCTTGCTCGCACCGTCTCCTCCGATAGTCCCGCCTACGAACAATCTCAAAAAGCGATCGCTCAATGGCAACAAGAGTGGAGTAAGGCTTCACTGCACTTTAATGCCGCCCGAGAGGCCTTTGAGCAACAGGACTGGCAAACAACCATCACGGAAGCCGCTTTAGTTCCGCCCATTGAATACTGGCAAAAACAACTCAAACCCCTACGCAAGGAAGCCGTTCCCCAAGCCGAAACCGAAGCCCGCGACCTCTTGCAACAAGCCTTCGAGCGAGCGGCTGAAAAAGACTTTACCGCCGCCCTTGCCCATTTGCAAAAAATTTCTGCTTATACCACCATTGGGGCAAAGGTCCAGCCCAAACTTGAAGAATACGGGCAAAAACAACGCATTCGCGCCATGGCACTCCTGCAACGCGCCTACGATCTCGCAGCCGATCGCCATTTTGCCGAAGCCATTAAATTTCTCAACGTGATTCCAGCCGACACTCCAGCCGGAGCGATCGCTCAAGAAAAACAGATCGAATACTCCCAAAAACAAAAAATTCGCCAGCAAACCGTCGGGACAAATTCGCCCTCTTCCTCCCAACAAGTCAGTCAAATTTCCACTTCTCTACTTTTCGCCTTTAATCCGGGGGAACGCCTGCAAGAGATTGCCTCCATCTTCAGTTAAATTGCCCATTTCCCTCTCGCCGAATGACTCATGGAACAGACCCGCGATCGTGAGTTATCCTAGAGTTATCGCTCGAGCGCATGGAACTCGAACGCGCTAATTGCCATCATATAAAAACAATTAAAAACAATTGAGTTGAGCGCCTCTCAGTCGGAGAAAGATTAAACATGGGTTTTCGTAACAAGATTCAGTCTCTTAGCATTTTATCAGCCCTGCTGGGTACGAGCCTGCTTGTCGGGTCTCCTGCCAGCCAAGCCATCCCCGAGTTTCTCGTGAGTGTTGATTTTCCGCAAACCGCTCCTTCAGGAGGTGGAACCCTAAGTCGGACTTACGGTGGGGGTTCCCGTACCCTTGCAACCTCCTGTCTCGAAGAAGGGTCGAATGTAGAACCCCTCACTGCCTTGATTCCAGAAGATACCTTGATCAAAACGGCAGATTCAGACCCGACATTGTATGTCTATATTCCGAAAAAACTAACCCGGGAAGAACTTTCGGCCACCGTGGTCATTTTAGCTCCCACTCAACCTCGCAACCCACCCGAAGAAGTCTATGTGGGAACAACCTCGATTCCCGATACCTTGAGCGAAGCTGGAGGCATCGTTCGCTATAAATTAGAAGGAGCCAATTTACAACCCGGAAAAACTTATACTTGGTCATTCTCAATTCACTGCGATCCGGAAAAATATGACCTCGATCGCTTTGTCCAAGGAGTCTTTCAACGAGTCGATCGCTCAGAGCCTCTCCCGACCAATTTGGATAATATGAGTCCCGCAACATTGGTAGACAAAGCCAATGAATATGCCTCTGCTGCGATTTGGAATGAAACCCTGAATTTAACAGCCAAGCTGCGAGATTCCCATGCTAACGAATGGTCGGGATTACTCAAATCGATTAATCTTTCCCAATTAGAATCAATTCCTTTCATTTCCTGTCAGAATAGTAGCGATTACTGCGTTCCCGAACCCGAAGATCTGAGTCTGGAATTTTGATGGGCAAAACGACACAATCCTTTCAGCATTGGGCGTGGCAATGGCGAGGCGTTTGGATAACAACGCCGGCTGTTGCCGCGCTCATTATTCTTCTTCGTCTATTCGGGCTGCTGCAAAGCTGGGAATGGGCGGCTTACGACCAATTTTTGCGCCTGCGCCCCTCAGAAAAACCTGACGATCGCGTTGTGATTGTCGGCTTAACGGAAGAAGATTATCGCCAGCAAGGAAAGTTAGTCTTTCCCGATGCGATTTACGCTCAATTGCTGGAAAAACTCAAGGACCAAAACCCGAGGGCGATCGGTTTGGATATTTATCGTTCTCAGCCCGTGGAACCCGGTCATGAGGACTTGGTTAAAGTTTTTGAGTCAACCCCAAATCTCATCGGCATTCAAAAGGTATCTGGGGACAGCGAACGAGAAACTGTCGATCCGCCTCCGACTTTAAAAGCCAAAGGTCAAGTCGGAGCCAATGATAATATTCTGGATGCCGATAATAAAGTGCGTCGCGGTTTGCTCACAGTGGCCAACGCGGATACCCCCGACCAATGGGTTCCCGGTTTTGCCATGAATCTCGCCGCTCGCTATTTGGATGGGGAGGGCATTGGCATCGAAATTGCTGAGGGGACGGATAATTGGTGGAAGTTAGGAGATACGGTTTTTCGCGACCTCGATGCCAATGAGGGGGGATACATTCGCACGGAAACGGGAGATTATCAAATTCTTTTGAATTATCGCAGTTCTGGGACCTCTTTCCAGCAAGTTTCCCTCACTGATGTTCTTGAAGATAAGATTCCCTCTGATTGGGCGAGCGATCGCATCGTTCTGATCGGAGCAGTGGGAGAAAGTGCCAATGATGCCTTTTTTACCCCTTATAGTACGGGGCTAATTGGGCTGCCTCAAGCCATGCCGGGAGTGGAAATTCACGCTCATCTCACCAGCCAAATTCTCAGCGCCGTTCTCAACGATCGCGCTTTAATGCGAAGCTGGCCCGAACCCTTAGAATGGGGTTGGATTGTTCTCTGGTCGGGGATGGGCGCTTCTATCGCTTGGACGATTCGCCATGTCGGAGCCAATCATTGGCGGGCCAGCATTCGCCTCGGTTATATCGCGATCGCGGGGTTGGCATTGCTCGGGGGAACTTACTGGGCCTTGGTGGCAGGATGGTGGATTCCGATCGTGCCTCCTTTTTTGGCATTGATGGGATCGACAGTCGCGATCGTTGCCTACATTGCGCGATCGGCAGGAGATATTCGCAAAACCTTCGGGCGCTACCTCACCGATGAAGTCGTGGCCAATCTTCTCGAAAATCCCGAAGGATTGAAGATGGGCGGAGAACGTCGCAAAATTACAATTTTAACCTCGGATTTACGCGGATTTACAGCACTTTCCGAACGCCTTCCCCCGGAACGGGTGGTCAAGATCCTGAATTTTTATTTGGGATATATGGCGGATGTCATTACCCATTATCAAGGCACCATCGACGAATTTATGGGAGATGGTATTCTCGTTCTTTTTGGCGCACCCACGGTAAGAGAAGACGATCCCCGTCGCGCGATCGCCTGTGCGATCGCCATGCAGCAAGCCATGGCCGCCGTAAATGTGCAAATGAGAAAATGGGATTTACCCGATCTGGAAATGGGCATCGGCATTAATACTGGGGAAGTTGTGGTCGGCAATATCGGCTCGGAAAAGCGCACTAAATACGGCGTAGTTGGCTCGCAAGTCAATCTCACTTATCGTATTGAATCCTACACGACTGGAGGGCAAATTCTCGTACCGCAAATCACCCTCAAAGAAGCCGGTGACAATATTCGCATCGACGGGCAAAAAGAAGTTTCCCCCAAAGGTGTAACCAAGCCAATTACCATCTACGAAATTAGTGGTATTGGCGGTGAATATCAACTTTTTCTAGACAAAGAAGAAGAGATATTTTTCTCTTTAACTCAATCTCTACTGCTGCAATATACAGTCTTAGAAGGTAAGCATATCGGTGTAGATGCGACCCGAGGAAAGTTGATCTGCTTGTCTAATAAAGGGGGGGGAATTCAATTTGAAAACAATGGTAATGGCGAAAAACCCACAGCATTACAAAATATAAAGTTGAATTTTCTCAATCTCGAGGCGACAGATACCGATGAAGTCACAATCGGTGAAGATGTTTATGCAAAAGTAATGGAAAAAGAAAGTGAAACTAACACTTTTTATGTTAAATTTACGGCAAAGCCACCTACAATCAATCAAAAGTTACAAGAAATCTACCAAACTCTAGAAGGATAAATCTGGAATCCGAAGGCTGGATGATATTCGTTCTCTTTCACCCTTCATCCGGTCACAGCAAACACTCATGGAAAGAGCGATGAAGTTATTATTTTTGGGTTCGGGTTCGGCGTTCACGGTAGGAGCCAATAATTACCAGTCCAATATGCTTTTAATGGATGAGACTGGGCGCAAACTTTTAATTGATTGCGGTTCGGATATTCGCTTTTCCCTTCACGATCGCGGTTATTCGTATCAAGATATTACCGATATTTACATCAGCCATTTACACGCAGATCATGTCGGTGGCATGGAGTTTATCGGGCTAACCACATTTTTTGATGCCCGATGTCCCAAACCCAATCTCTATGTCAGTAAAGATGTCGCAGCAGAGTTATGGGATCGATGTTTGGCTGGGGGAATGCAATCTATCGGGAATGATTTGGCCGATCTCGACACTTTTTTTAATGTTCATAAAGTGCACCGCAATCGCTATTTTGTTTGGAATGATATTCAATTTTTTTTAGTGCGCGTGTTGCATATTGATAATGGTTATGCTTTGATGCCCAGTTATGGCATATTTTTTACCTTGGGCGGACAAAAAGTTTTTATTACGACGGATACTCAGATAGCGATCGAGGCGATTCAAGAATATTATGATAATGCTGATATTATTTTTCACGATTGCGAGACAGCACGATTTCCCAGTTCCGTACACGCCCACTATCAAGAATTAGTGAAGTTACCGGAACGATGGAAACGTAAAATGTGGTTGTATGGCTATCAACCCGGTCCTCTCCCCGATGCCAAAACTGCCGGTTTTTTAGGATTTGTTCAACGCGGACAAATTTTTGAATTCTACGATCGCATTCATAATCCAGCCATCGGTTCTGCGATCGAGCGAGAGGGCAAGTTATCTTAATAATTTGTGAACTCAATTCATGTCTTCTCAACTTCAGCGATTAGTCATTACCGAGCGACAGCGACAGGAAAATCAGATTGTTTTGACTGCCGAACAACAGCATTATTTACACCGGGTCTTGCGTTTGAGGAACGGCGATCGCTTTATGGCACTGGATGGCCAAGGAAAAGCATGGATCGCGGTTTTGGAGGGTAAGGAAGCGATGGCAATCGAATCGCTATTTCTCGACAGCGAATTCGAGATAAACTTAACCTTGATGGTGGCGTTGCCCAAAGGAAATGGATTTGATGAGATCGTGCGCTGTTGTACCGAGTTAGGGGTTGATACTTTTGTGCCGGTTATTAGCGATCGCGTGCTTCTCCGCCCCAGTCCGCAAAAGTCGATCCGATGGCGCAGAATCGCCACAGAAGCCGCAGAACAGTCAGAACGAGGGAGCGTTCCCACCATTCTCCCACCTCAATCTTTTCGCGCATCTTTGCAAACCGTACAAACTGCGGAAAAGTATATTTGCGTTGCTCGGGGCAACAATCCTTCTTTGCTATCTTGCTTGCAAAACGGAGAAGGAAGAGAAATCGTCTTGTTAACGGGACCCGAAGGAGGTTGGACGACAAGAGAAGTAGAAGAAGCCAAAACAATGGGTTATGAGTCGGTTTCTTTGGCACAAGGCATTCTCAGAGCAATTACAGCCGCGATCGCATCAGTTGCTCTGGTCGCATCTTATCCTCGATCTGCCCATGAGAGAGAAGAGAAGAGCGATCTCCCCTCCCCGAAGGACTCAACCTCAACCTAAAAGCCAGTTGACTAAAGTTCGCACCGGGTATCCCGTGCCACCAATATTATTCACACCGCCTTCCTTATCCGCCCAGACCGGTCCGGCAATATCCAAATGCACCCAAGGGGTAGACTCGACAAACTGCTTTAAAAACAAGGCCGCCGTAATCGAACCCCCGTAACGCGGCCCGGTATTTTTCATATCGGCGATGGGCGATTTCATCCCCTCAAAATATTTCTCTTCTAACGGCATTTGCCAAAATTGTTCTCCGGCTAATTCTGCCGCTTCCTGAAGTTCTCGGACTAAATTTTCATCGGTACTCCACAGCCCGCCAATATCCTCACCGAGGGCAATCACGCAAGCCCCGGTTAAGGTGGCGAGATCGATAATGGCATCCACTGCCAATTTTTCGGCAAACACTAAAGCATCGGCTAAAGTCAAACGCCCTTCTGCATCGGTATTATTGACCTCAATTGTTTTCCCATTCGAAGCCGTGAGAATATCCCCGGGGTGCATCGCTTTGCCACTGACCATATTTTCTGTTGCCGCACTGATAAAATGCACTTCCACATCGGGTTTGAGTTGGGCGATCGCTTTGGCCGCTCCCAAAGTCGCTCCTGCCCCTCCCATATCCATTTTCATCGTTTCAATACCCTTGCCCACTTTTAAATTCAGTCCACCAGAATCAAAGGTCAGCCCTTTACCAACGATCGCCACTTTGCGGCGGGGCGTGCCAGTTGGCTTATAAATAAGATGAATGAATTTGGGGGGCAAATCTGAGGCTTGAGCTACACCTAAAAAAGATCCCATGCCTAACTTTTCGCAATCTTCCTGTTCCAAAATCTTTAATTCCAACCCTCCGCTAAAGGCAATATCTCTCGCAGTTTCCGCAAGGGTAATGGGGGTGACGGCATTTGCTGGGGCATTCACCAACTCTCGAGCGAGAATGACCCCTGAAGCGATCGCCTCGGCAATTTGAATGGCTGCCTCTTGGTTGCCCAATCCCAAAAGTTCTACGGTCGTTAATTTGTGTCCCTTATCTTCAACTTCCGATTTAAAACGATTATCAACGTGCAAAGCTAACAGCAAGCCTTCCGCGATCGCTCGGGCGGTTAATGCCGCATCTTCCGCAATGGGTAACCCAATCCCGAGGTGCTTTACCTTTTCGGCTTTCGCAATGCGTGCGATCGCCGCCGTACTGGTTCTAATCTTATTTAACTTTAACTCCTCTGCTTTGCCCAATCCCACTAAAATCACTTTCCGAACTGGATTTTTTGTCCCCACTCGAGTTGCGACAGCACTGCCTGCTTTCCCCGCAAATTCGGTTTCGGCGATTAACTCCGCGATCGTTCCGTCGAGTTTGTTATCTAATGCAGCTAAATCGCCGATGATTTCTACTGCATTTTCAAATAACCCGATCGCCAGCGCATCGCCGTGCCAATTCCATTGTGTCGTATCTACAGCTTTAATTTCCATGCGTCGATTCAATGCTCGATTGTCAACAGTCAATTATAAATCCTTTGTGCAAAACACTTCTCTTTAATTAAAAACCCCCCTCTTTAAATTAAAAATGGAGTGTTGCCAGTCAATAATTGCTTGCGATCGCGCAGCCAATTTCTCATTTTAGACTGCCTAATTTATAAGAAAATTTAAGCAAATATTAACTATTGCAACAAATAGCGAGTTTTCACTAAGGAATTCTTATAATCTTGAGGGTTTTAGTCAATTTTTTTACAAGCGAGGCGTTAACAAACAATGAACTACACCCTCTTGGCTGTCATGCCCACAACCATTGAATGGAACTTTAGCGTGGCTCTGGTCATGATCTTTTGTAATCTCTTTGCGATCGCGATCGGTCGCTTTGCCATTCAAAAATCCGGACAAGGTCCCGATCTGCCCATTGCAAAACCCGCACTGTGGAAAGGTTTTGGTATTCCCGAACTTCTTGCAACCACCAGTTTCGGTCACCTTCTCGGTGCAGGAATGATTTTAGGGTTGAGCAATGCAGGAGTCCTGTAAACAAGGATGAAGGATAGCAAGATTCTGCGCTCCTTTTCCTTCTGCCTCTTCCTTTGCCCCTGCTCAGATCGGGGGTGAGGGGAATAAACATCTAGTAGAGATTGACGAAAATGCTGGATAATTGGTTTGCTGTTTTCCTGTAAACTCGTTCTCGCCCATTGCGATCGGGCAGAACTGAAGATTTAGAAAAATTGCGTCATTATTATCTGGTCATCACCATCCTTAGCCTGTAAAATAAACAGTAATTCTACGCCAAACAAAGGGCAGAGTATACTTTGAGTGTAAAGTTAAATTTTGCTACCTGACCCACTTCTATGAACTCCGGAACATCTGAAGAGTTACAAGTCAATCCGAATCTGGACTCGAATCATTCAACCTCGGCCATCGTGCTTACTCTGCTGCATCCGTTGCAGGCCGTGCCGGTTCAAAGTTGGACGTTTGAACCGAATTTAGTCATTCGGATCGGGCGATCGACAGATAATGAAGTTATTCTCTACAGTGCGGTGGTCTCGCGCCACCACGTTGAAGTTCGCCCCAGTGGTTCGTCAAGTTGGGAAGTGGTCAATTTAGGGGCAAATGGAACCTATATTGATGGCAAGCGCATTACCAAAATTGCCGTAACGGATGGGATGATCATTCGCTTGGCCAGTTCGGGGCCACAAATCCAAATTCGTATTGAAGAAGGCGATCTAGACGACAAACTCAAGCGAGGTTCTAAACGTCCTTTACCAAAATTACCCGGTGAAGATAAATCTAAAGATACGCTGATTACCTGAACAGTTATCAGTAGGGATGTTGCTTGCAACATCCCTACACCAGTCACCGTTGACGATTAAACAGTTTTGAGATGAGCGATCGCGGCTTCGGTTTCTTGTTGAATTTGTCTTAAATCGAGATCGAGACAATTTCCTTCGGTACTCAACCAAAGAAGGTATTCGATATTTCCGGCGGGTCCGGTAATGGGAGAGTGGGTTAAGCCGCGATCGCGCCAGCCTAATGTCCGGGCAGTTGCCAAAACTCGAAAAATTGCTTCGGCTTGGTCTTTCGGGTTGCGGACGACTCCTTTTTTCCCGACCCGTTCTTTACCGACTTCAAATTGCGGTTTGACCAGCAAAATTGCTTCTTTGGGGAGAGCCAGCAAATTCCAGAAAGGTTCTAAAATTTTGGTTAACGAAATAAAAGAAACGTCAACCACTCCCAAATTGGCGTGAAGATTATCGCCGTATAATGCTTCGGGTTGAAGATAGCGAATATTGGTGCGTTCCTTGAGAATGACGCGATCGCACTGGCGCAATTTCCAAGCCACTTGGCCATAGCCCACATCTACGCCATAAACTAATTTTGCACCGACTTGCAACAAACAATCGGTGAACCCTCCAGTAGAGATGCCCCCATCGAGGCATATACGACCCTCTACCGGTACTTTGAACTCATTCAGGGCTTTTTCGAGCTTTTCACCCCCTCGAGAGACGTAGCGAGGTTTTTTCTTAACTGTAATTGTCGCTTCTCTATCTACTTCCGTTCCGGGTTTGTCGAGAAGGCGATCGTTCACCTTCACTTCTCCCGCCCGAATGAGTCTCTGGGCTTGCTGTCTGGACTCAGAGAAATGGCGTTCAACTAAGAGTAAATCTAATCTTTGTTTCACAATTTGGTTGTGGGTTATTCGTTATTCGTTGTTGGGTCATCCTAGTAAACAATCGACTAATTCGCAAAATCCTTCGCATTCTGCCCGGGTTGTCACATAGGTGGGGCAATGGGTCAAGCGATCGCGATATTTGAGAACGTTAGCCACACCAACGGAATGCGGGAAGCGATCGCGATCGAAGAGAGATTCATCATTGGGACTGTCGCCAACAGTGACGAGTTGTTGGGAGGTTATATGGGGAAAGTAGCGATCGAGAACGACCTGTAACCCGTTTGCTTTATCTTGATTGAGGGGCTTGATATGGCATTGAACCGTGCTGTAGGTGAAGCCCCAGCCTTCTTGCTGACAAAAACTGCCAAGAGTTTGTAGGTCGCGATCGCTTAATCCTTCCACGCTAAAAGTCCAGTCAGTAAGGCGAAAGCGATTATCTTCCGCTTCTTGCAGTTGGGGAAATTTTGCTTGCAGTTGGCGAAACGTCACCGCGAGTTTCTGACGATGTTGAGGGATATCTGTAATCGGAGTTAGCATTTGGGGTACATCAGAATCATGGGAATAGAACGCACCTCCGTTTTCCGCGATCGCTCCGACTACGGGAAAATAATGTTTGACTCCATGCACCCATCCTGCCGATCGCCCCGTCGTCACCAACACCTGAATTGGAGCATCTGCGAGACGTTCTAAGGCTTGAAACAAAGCAGGAGTAAACTTTTCATCCCGTGTCAAAGTTCCGTCCATATCCGTCGCAATTAAGCGAATCTCGCGAAAAAATTGGGCATTCGTTAAAGGAGTTAGCATGAGGTGCGATCGGCAAATAACAATGTTCTATCCTCTCATTGAATTGATGCGATCGCGATACTCGATTCCCAATACTGCCGCTAATATAAATTGCGATCGCAGAACAACTCCTCATCTTCTCATTGAATCGATCTTATCGCGAGATTTAATCATATGCAGTGCGATCGCATTACAATAAAAGCCATGAAGGATTTTGTTGTTGAATTGACTCGTAAAAATTCCAGATCGCCAAAGCTGGAACCCCCGCATGATAGGAAATAACTAGGTCTTGCTGAAAAAGTTAGAAAAAATTGAGGGTGGAGGACAATCTAATTTTAGATGTGAGAAAGCATAAGTTGAGATTTTTGATAATCTTCTTTTCTAAAAGGAGACCCGTCAGTATTCCTTTGGCAAGTTAAGTTAACACACTCTCCGTAATATTACGCAATACCTAATAATTGAGAGCGTTTCCGTGTCAGCGATCGCACTATTCCCGATTGTATCCTTGCAAAATTCATGGGGAAATATCCTCATTTATAAATCTTTTCTTCTTTCACAGGTTTTTCACATTCGTTGAATAGAATACTCTCAACGATGTAAAAAAAAGTAACGAAAAGAATGATGACTGCTTCTACCCCAACTTTAGTCAAACTCTATAAAACTATTGCTAATCTCTATCAAAAGCAAGTTACGGGGAAATTAACCCTGACGGCAGGTAAAAAGCAGTGGCAGTTATTTTTCAATCAAGGTCAAATTGCCTACGCAGTCGATCGCCAATTTCGAGTCCGTCGATGGAAACGCGCCATCAAAAATCAAGTGCAGACGAATTTTACCCTCACCGCAAACCGAGATCCTTGGGAATATTATTCCCTCCTCCAAGAAGTCAGCCAGCAAACCTTGAGTCCGGCTAAAGCAAGAGTGACAATTCAAACTGTTCTACGTGAAGTTTTGTTTGCGATCGCTGCCGAGAAAGAAATTAAAGGGCAATGGCAGTCGGGCTGGAAACTCGCTAAAATTGCCCATCCCGAATTATCCTTACCTGCAAATACACTTAAATCTCTTTTTGGCGAAGTGCAACGACTACGAAGCGACTGGCAAACCCTCGGTTTAGATCCCCAATATGCCGATCGCGCTCCAGAATTGCAACTTTCTGAAGAATTAATGCGTTCGAGTAGTGCGAGTTTACTCAATTTAAAACCTCTCCTCAATGGCAAGCGCAGTTTTTGGGATCTCGCCGCGACCCGAAAACAATCTTTTGCTGCCGTCGTTCGCCTTCTCTGCTACTACATCCAACAAAATGCGATCGCGTGGCAGGCGATCGAGGATTTCCCTGCACCATTTAAAGCAACTGTCGCCCCCATTCCCCGAGACCTCTCCTCTCGGCCTCTGGTCGCTTGTGTCGATGACAGTTCCCAAGCCTGCTATCAAATGGAAGAATTATTAGAACAACTCGGTTATCGCTGCATTAGTATTAGCGATCCCGTACAAGCACTGCCCGAACTCATGCAGCAGAAACCCGACCTCATTCTCATGGATTTAGTCATGCCCGTGATGAACGGATACGAACTCTGTTCTCATCTGCGACGGGTGCCTTGCTTGCAAGAAACCCCAACCATTTTAATGACCGGCAGTAAAAGCATTGTCGATCGCGTCCGAGGGAAAATGGTCGGTGCTAACGATCTCATTCTCAAACCCATTGCACGGGAACAACTCCAAGAATTGCTCGGGAAATATCTCAACCCCAATAATACTGAGTCTACCAAGTCCCTCGTCAGGACTTCTCGAGAGCTTGCGACCTCAGCCCTCAGTTTACATCAGTATAATCCCCAACTCGCGATCGCCAATGCGTAAAACAGTTTGACCTTTCCTAACTGATAACTGTTTACTGTAAACTGCGCGGATCGAGAGCGTCTCGTAACCCATCTCCTAAAAGATTAAACGCCAAAACTGTTAGAATCACTAACACCGACGGCGACCAAATCAACCAAGGTTGCAAGACTAAAATTGAGGCATTAGTTGCAACCGAAAGTAAATTTCCCCAAGAGGGATCTGGTTGTTGAATGCCCAAACCAATGAGACTGAGAACAGATTCGGCAACAATAAAACTAGGAATCGCTAAAGTCGCCGAAATAATAATATAAGTTGCTGTCTGGGGCAGAACGTGACGAACGATAATATAAATTGGATTAGCTCCGATCGCTCGTGCCGCATCTACAAATTCTCGTTCTTTTAGAGAAAGCACTTGTCCGCGAATCACTCGCGCCAAACCCGCCCAACTGACAAAAGAAGTGATCGCGACAATGAGCAGAAAACGCTGTGTGCTAGTTAGTCCAGCAGGTAAAACAGCCGCCAGTGCTACCAATAAATAAATGGTGGGAATCGTCATCAAAATTTCTACAAAGCGCATCAAAATTGCATCCCACCAGCCGCCAAAATAGCCGGAAATTCCCCCCACCAGCATTCCCAAAGGAAAGGAAATGGCAATTCCGACCAAACCAATACTTAAGCTAATTCTGCCGCCAAACAAAAGGCGACTAAATTGATCGCGTCCTTGTTCGTCCGTGCCTAAAATATTAATTTGGCCCTTCCCCACAGTCCCAAATAAGTGAATATCGAGAGGAATGCCCGGAAACACAGTTGTTTCCGCAAACTTGGGAGGTAAAGGGAGTTTAATTTGAAAGAGATTATAAGGGACTCCTCGTGCAAAAAGACGAATGGGAGAAGGTTCGGAAAAATCGACTAACAGTTCGCGATCGCCTGTTTCGAGATCCGTCGGCCCTTGGGTTATCGGATAAACATGAGGACCTGTGAATTTTCCCGAGGGATTATGCCAGTGAATTTGCGTAGGGGGTAGAAGAGAGCCATCCAATTGAGAATCATAGGGATTATACGGCGCAATAAAATCTGCAAAAACTGCCGTCAGATAAAAAACAATCAGTATAATTGCGCCTATACGAGCGAGAGGATTTTTCCTGAGTTTGCGCCACCAATCCATATTTCAAGTATTAATTATTAATGAACAATTATCAACGCGTTTAAGATGCAATTTGCTTGTGGAGTTTTCCGGCTGTTTGTTCGTGTTCTACAACGAAAACATTAGAATAGAGATTAGCCAGAATTTGTTGACCTTCTTGGGTGAGAGCAAGATACTGAAGTGCATCTTGAATGTAGGGAAAAACTGCATCCCAATAAAATTTAGCATAATTACGCCGCAAGTCTCCCGGATTGTTAAACCCCATCATTTGATTGGCTCCGGTTTCTTCAAACTCGTAGAAAAGAGCGCTAATTTTTTTTAAGTAACGAGGATCGCTCAGTTGACCGATGAGATCGGAAGAACGAATTAAACCGGGATAATTTGTGGTATTCCTGCCATCGTTTTTACTGGGAACAGGAAAACGAGTTAACTCGATACTGTGCTTGATCAATTCTGCATCGATTAATCGATGACCGCCAAAACGCTCGTCAATAAAGAGTTTGCCGCGATCGACATGATAAGGGGTCAAAGACGCATCGGAACACCCCGAGGAGATGTGAACCATTTCTCCATTTTTTCCCGTGGCATAAAGCCGTTCTTTCTCGTTATCCTGACGGCACACGCCTTTCACATAACCAATATCGTGAGAAACAAGGGCAATAATAACGTGCAGCCAGTCCTCACAAGAAACACCACCATCGCGAATATGTTTTCCTCGCAGAATTTCTTGACCCACAAGGGTCACAAGAATCGAATGTTCGACATTGTGGTACAAGGCATCGCTATTGGCAATATTTTCCATTGCCATGCTGCCTGCCCAAGCAATAATATCGGCATAATCTGGCTTTAAACCACCATAAGTTCGGCGATAGCCATCTCGCAGCCTCCGAACGAATTCATCAATCAAAATTTCCGTGGCGTTAAACACAATTGGTCTTTCTCCCCCTACCAAAAATCAAACAGCACCAGTTTGGTATTGTCCCCTCAACAATTGGCTATTTCGGAAAACAGCAAACAGTAAAAAATTATTTCAATGAACGCTGTTCGCGAACAGCGATATTTATTCCTTAGTTCAACTCTAGCAAAGAACGTTCGGGACAGAGAGATTATCTCTCTTCGGGTTTTGGCGTTTCTTCAGGTTGTTCGAGTTCTTCGTGTTCTTTCTCGTGGGAATGATTGGCGGGTTCTCCGATCGCTGTCTCGGTTGCTGTTATTTCGGTTTCGGTTTCCGAGTCGGGTTGCTCGGGTTCTCTCTCAATTTCTGGAGTTGAGTCAATTTCACGAGGGGGAATTTCTCCAGTTGACGGTGCTGGCTCGGGTTGAGGTTCTACAGGGGTTTTATCGGGTTTTAGGGTCGGAACGATTCGACGGATGGGAAGATTGGCCACCAGAGCCGTCATCCCTTCATCATTTTCGAGGGAAAATTCGGAAGAGTCTGTATCGATATCGACATAACGAGCAACCACTTCGAGAATTTCTTTTCGCATGGCCTCAATGCGCTCTGCACTCAAACCCGAGCGATCGTGGGAAATGACTAGCTTTAAGCGCTGTTTGGCGGTAAGACTAGAGCTTACCGTCTGGCGACCGAAGAGTTTTTCGAGCAGTTCGCTTAACATAGCCCAGAGTTGTTTAAACATTCACGCGAGGGGGAATGAAGAGTTGATAATTGACAGTTGATAGTGGGAAAGGAGCGAGAATAAGCTTTCTTCCTCGTTTCTTTTAATCAATTGCGGAAAAAGCGGCGAAGGCGGTTAAAAAGGTTGTTGTGGGCTGCCATGAGGTCGAGAAATGGGATTTCTTCACCATCCAAACGCCTCGCAATATTCTGAAATGCGATCGCGGGAAGCGTGGGATTTTTATCCATGACGATGGGTTCTCCCTTGTTACTCGAAATAATAATCCGTTCGTCATCGGGAACGATACCGATGGGGGGAATGGCTAAAATTTCCAGTACGTCCTCAACGCTCATCATATCGTGCAGTTGCACCATTTCCGGGCGGATGCGGTTGACGATTAACTTGATATCTTTGATGTCATTGGCTTCGAGTAGTCCGATGGCGCGATCGGCATCTCGCACGGCGGTTACTTCGGGAGTAGTGACGACGAGGGCTTCGTTGGCAGCAGAAATGGCATTGCGAAACCCCAGTTCGATCCCGGCGGGACAGTCGATAATGACATACTCAAAAGATTCTGCGATCGCATTCACCAATTTTTCCATCTGTTCCGGGGTAACAGACTCTTTATTGCGACTTTGAGCGGCGGGAAGCAAGGCGAGGCGGGGTTGGCGCTTATCTTTGACGAGGGCTTGGGTTAAGCGACAATGACCGGCGATCGCATCAATGGCGGTATAAACCACTCGATTTTCCAAACCGAGGAGCAAATCCAAATTTCTCAAGCCAAAGTCTGCATCGACTAAGGCCACTTTATGACCTCGTTGGGCGATCGCACTGCCAAGATTAGCGGTAATAGTAGTTTTCCCAACGCCCCCTTTCCCAGAGGTAATGACGATTATACGACTCATTTTATTATTGGTGACTGGTGACTGGTGACTGGTGACTGGTGACTGGTGACTGGTGACTGGT